>CAKZLA010000538.1 GCA_937124525.1 uncultured Desulfobacterium sp. | reverse complement strand
ATTCCTTATTTGTAACTATTCGGGTTGGTAATATAAATGCTTGGCCAGTGCCCATATTCGCGTATTTGGGACTGCGTAGCATACTAATGCTGAGCAGACCAAACCTAAGTGAATATGGGGTGCTGGCCGAATATTTACCCTTATTTTCTGTCCAGGTTTCTGGCATAACCGGTTTGGGGATCTGCGGCGATGGCTGCCATGTGTTCCGGACCTGCCTTGGCAATGAGATCCTGGTGTGTGGGGCATCCATGGACCATCTCTTCAAGATAGGCCCCATGGGTGGTATCATCCTTTGCCTTTTTTCCATAGGCTTTTAAATATTGGGGATCATAATCATAATGATGGTAGCATGCCGTGGGATAGGCCCCATGGGGGACATGGACAACGGCATCCACATGGATGAAGGGAATCTGGTTCTGGTCGGAGTCTGTTTTAAGGGCCTCATTGTCGCAAAGCTCTTCACAGGTGATAATGAGATGTTTTGCTGCTTTGGCCTGCTCGGCATCGGCAAAGGTGAGCCCCTGTATCCGGCAATTTCCCCGGCCATCGGCTTTTTGAACGTGGACGATGGTGACATCTGGCTGGATGGCAGGCACCAACACCACCTTTTTTGTGTCCAGCCACCCTGGAAAGGGGTTGTCCATGATGGTCAGTTTTTCATCCGGCAGTTTGTCTGACCCTTTTCTCATCTCTTCTGAGAATCCCCATTTATTAACTATGTCCGTGCCCAATGAAGATCGGCAGGGCAGAAAAGGAATACCCATGGCCCCAGCCAGAAACCGCAAAGTCATCTGATAATTACTGTAATCTTCCACATGGATGAGATTTTCTTCCACGGCTTTGCGAAATCGGATACAGGTGGAGGCGAATTTACCATTGCCCCCATAGGCGATTTCCAGGTGGGAGACACATGCGCCGCCGATGAGTTCGTCCACGCCCTGACCATTGGAATGGGCGTATAGATGAATATTTTTTACCTTTTGTCGGATGATTTCATACACTGCAGCCATGGGATTCCGGTTAATGGTAAATCCCCCCAGGGAAAGATGACAGCCATCTTTCACATAGGTGCTCACAGCCGTCGTAAGATCCATGACCTTATCTTGCTTTAAGTTCATACTTGCACACGCCCCTATTTTGTTTTGTTATATGAAACACTGTTTTATGTGATAGCTTTTTATAACCATATGATCTGTTTCATGTCAAGTCCAAAAAGAATCTTTATTCAATGCAGATTTCCTGATATAGTTTTTTAAAAACCCATGGGGGACTTATCATGCCGTTCCAGGACGAAAGTACTTCTCATACCTTTAAAATCGCCATTGTGGGCGGTGGTCGCCGTTGTCTTTCTTTTCTGAAACTCCTTGAACTTAAAAAATTGAACCGCTTGAATGTTGACATTGCAGGGATTGCCGATATCCACACCTTGGCGGTGGGATTTCAATATGCCCGGCAAAAGGGAATATTCACCACCACTAAGTACCAACAGCTTTTTGATATTCCAGGTCTTGAATTAATTCTGAATCTCACCGGAGATATTGATTTTTCCCATGAATTAAATGCGGCCACCCCCGAGGAGCTGCCTGTTCTCAATCACATTGCCTCCCGATTGTTCCAGGAAATTGTGCAGGATGTCTTCACCTCAACCCAGCAGATTGCCCAACAAAAGGAAGCCCTAAGCCTGAATCATTCTTTTATCCAGGCCCTGGCAGAGGTCACTGTGGTGGGGGCCATGGTCATCGATACCCATTATAAAGTGGTGTGGATCAATGAATCTGCACTGAAAAAAATTGGGTTGCGAAAGGATGAGGTCCTGGGGCGGTATTGTTTTCAAATTTCCCATAATGCCATCACCCCCTGTGACAGTCCTGACTGCCCCTGCCCCATGAAGGAAACATTAAAAACAGGGCAGTCGGCCCATGCCATACATGAACATATCCATCATAACAAGGAGCGATATTGCGATGTGAGTACTTTTCCTATTTTAAACAATAAAGGCGAAATTGCCCAAGTGTTGGAGGTGGTCAGGGATATCACAGCAGAAATGAATGATCGCCTGGATCATAGGACCCGGGCCATTAAAAATGATCTGGCACGGCTGGTGCACGAGGATAAAATCATTTCCCTTGGCAAAATGGTGGCATCTGTGGCCCATGAGATTAATAATCCCATTGGCTCCATCATCAATTTTAATACACTGATTCTTAAAATCATTGAGCAGGGAAAACCCTCGGACCAAGAGCTTGAAGACTTTAAACGGTACCTTTATTTGACCGTGCGTGAGGCCCAACGCTGTGGCATGATCGTGAAGAATTTGCTCTCCTTTTCCCGGCAACAGCAAATAGAAACCAAGAAAATTGATTTGTGTGAGATGTTTCAACGCATTGTGGCGCTTACCCAGCATAAGATGACCCTGTCCAATATTGATTTAACCCTGGACTTTGAGCCCGCCCCCCTGGATGTGCTGGGGGATTATACCCAGATTCAGCAATGCTTCACCAATTTTGTTTTTAATGCCATGGAAGCCATGCCCCATGGGGGGAAACTGACCATCAAAGCCGGTATAAACGATATGCCACCGGGAGTGTGGGTGACGGTGACCGATACCGGTGTGGGGATTCCCCGGGAAAATATGGATAAAATTTTTGAGCCGTTTTTCTCCACAAAAACCGAGGTCAGCGGGGTGGGGCTGGGGCTTGCCATGGTGTATGGTATCATAAAGGCACACAAGGGACTCATCATTGTGGAAAGTGAGCTGAACAAAGGCACGACTTTTCGTATTATCCTGCCCGCACACACCAGCGAAGCAGATGCCGGGGGAGGGGAGGTGAGAGATGAATTTCTTTAAAATTTTGATCGTGGATGATGAAGAGGCCATGCGTGAATCCCTGTCCGCATGGCTCATCAGGGAAGGATACCAGGTAAAAACGGCAAAATCCGGCAGTGATGCCCTTGATTCCTTGGAAAAAAAATTGTCGGAACTTGTGCTGGTGGATATGAGAATGCCCGGTATGGATGGTCTTGAGCTGCTCAAGGAGATCAAAACGGCTTATCCAGAGGTTATGGTGGTGATGATCACTGCCTATGGTTCCATTGAGTCGGCCATAAAAGCAATGAAAGAGGGTGCCAGCGATTATCTTTTAAAACCTTTTGATCCAGAACAATTGATTTTGTTGATTGAAAAATTGGCGGCTCAAAAAGCATTAAAAGACGAAAATGAACGATTGCGAAGCCGTTTGAGTGAGCAGGATGAAATATGGATGGAAGATCTTCTGGGTCAAAGCAGTGCCATGCGCGCCGTTTTCCAGCAGATTGAAGATATTGCCCAGAGCAATACCCCGGTGTTCATCACCGGAGAAACGGGTACAGGTAAGGAGCTGGTGGCAAGGGCCATGCATTTGCGCAGCAAACGGCTTTTTTCTCCCTTTGTGGCCATTAACTGTGGTGCCATCAGCCAAAATTTGCTGGAAAGTGAGTTGTTTGGCCATGAACGAGGAGCCTTCACCGGGGCAAACCAAGTGAGAAGAGGTCGCATTGAACTTGCCAATACCGGTACTTTGTTTCTTGATGAAGTGGGGGAAATATCACCCCAGATGCAGGTGAATCTTTTGAGGGTGCTGGAAAAAAAGACGTTTTTCCGGTTGGGTGGAAGCCAGGAGATTCATAGCGATTTTCGATTAATCTGCGCCACCCACCGGGACATCATGGCCTTAATTGAATCCAATGCCTTTCGACAGGATTTTTATTTCAGGATCAATGTCATCAATATTCACATTCCCCCTTTGAGGGACAGGCTTGAAGATATCCCTTTGTTGGCACTGCATTTTCTGGGGAAGTTTTCCCGGGAAATGGGAAAGTGTATCGAAGGACTCTCTCCGGAAGCCTTTGTGTTATTGAACAATTACGATTGGCCGGGAAATGTTCGTGAACTTAAAAATGTCATGGAAAGGGCCGTGGTGTTAAGTAAAGAGCGGATAATACAACAAGGACTATTGACGTTTATACGCCCCGAAAGGCAGGGTGAGGAAACGCCGGAAAAACCAAGTGCCCGCCTTTGTGATGTGGAGGCCTGTCACATCAAACGTACCCTTGCTGCCTGCGACGGAAATATCTCCAGATGTGCAGAGGTTCTTAATATTGATCGTGGAACCCTTTCCAGAAAAATCAAAAAATATAGGATTGAGAAATAATAAACGATAAACATCTTCCCCGGTCACCGGGGCATTTTATAGTGATTCCATTGGGACTTGTGGATGAGGTGGCTGTGAGGGTGGCCGCCGCCAATATACAGGCTGTTTTTGATATTGCCACGGATGTGGCATCAGCATGGCCGGATCCAACAGATGCACTGTTTCCCAACCGAAGTCAGTACAATGCGGCAAAGATTATCAAGCATCTTGCCGCTGATATCCATGGGCCAGCAAGGCGCATTGGCATTATTTCCCAGGATATTAGCCTGCCTTTTTTAACCTATGTGTTCGGGGAAGCCCAAATCGGGGGCCGGGCCGCAGTTCTTTCCACATACCGCCTGCAACGTCACCGGGATGGAATGGTACCGGATAAATCTCTGGTATACAGACGATTGTCCAAAATAACCATTCATGAAACCGGTCATCTCCTGGGGTTATCCCATTGTCGGAGTTCCCGGTGTATTATGAATTTTTCCGTGGGGCTTGATAAACTGGATACTCTGACTCCCAGCTTGTGCAATCATTGTAAAATTAGTTTAAATACTCTTTTGTGCCCAAGGGGTGAATCCATGGACTCTGAACATTGAGCTCCTTTTGACATGTCAAAGCTTTATCACATTGCTGTCCAGGGGCACGTGGAAAAATGGGGATGTGCCCCTGGCCAATTTCATCCGGTTAAGAGAAATGTTTTCACCAGTGTATCCCACCCCAGTTCGGGCATCTGTCCATAAATATCGTTGACAGCCCGCCCACCGGTTGCAGCCAGTTTATAATCGGCTTCTTCAGTGACAAGGGCAGCAAGGCGGCTGCTTTCATCTTCCATCCAGGCTGTGCTTTCCTCCCCGAAAATCAAATTTTTTAAATTCATTTTGAGTTTTGTGGGCTCGATGATCATCAGCCAGCCCTCTCCATAGGGATCTTTGTTGGCCATACCTTTTTGTCTGAGATTGGGATTTGTGGCAACAACAATCCCCTCCATGGGGCAGAGTGCTTCGGCTTTCAAGGCGTCCCTGGCAATGCCGATGCCAGGTTTTCCCTGGTGGACGGTTGTTCCCAGGGCCGGTAGATTAAATTCGTCCATTGGTCCCAATAACCTCATGGCAAAATCATCCATTCCCGTGCGAACACGTCCCCCATATTCAATGCGTGCCCAGGTATGACCACGGTGATAGTAGTATCTTTGGGCAAGGCTGAAGCCGCCTGCATACTCCTTTTCCACATGGGAGACGGCAAGGGTTATGGTTTCTTCCTCCATCAATTGATGGTAGGCACAGGTGGCACAATCATAATTGTGAATGCAATATTTATATGACACCCTGCCGGATAGCATGTGCCTGCATTTTTTATCGGTGCGTGTCCGTATGTCATTTTCCCCGGGGGAAAGATGGTTTGCCCATGCCGGTTCCCGGGTCATGTGATTGTCCTGGATACGGAGCTGCATTTTCTTGTCCAAAGGGCAGTCAAAACAATTGAAGGCGTTCATGCAGGGAAAAGAGGTCATAATGCCTGCCCTGGACCATACACACTGGTTTGAAGTCATGTCAAAGACCATGGGGCCGTGTTTATCTTTAAGCTTTTTTCTTTGGATTGTCATTGTGCACCTCCCTGGGCTGAAGAAAATATCCCTGTTAACAGGGTTTGTTTATATTCAATACAAGAATCGGGCCAAGGGGAGAAAAGGTGGATTGGCGGTTGTGTCAAGCTTTCAGAAGCGTAAAGGTGATTCATTTTTCCCCAGGGTGGTGTAAAATGCAGCATCAATCAGGGCTTAAATTGAACTTCCTGTCCAGCAAGGGTATCATTGGGCTCCAATATCATCAGGCGGACCCGACCCGATGCCACCAGTCGGTCCTGATCGTCGTGGATGCGGGTTTCCCAAACATGGGCCCGCCTGCCCCGGGCCAGGGGAGTGGTTACACAGTGAAGGGTGCCGGAGCGAACCGCACGAAGGAATGTGGTGGTATTTTCCAGGCCCACGGCGTTTTTATTTTCTTCCATTACATTGATGACTGCCCCCACACTGCACATACTTTCGGCAATGGCGGAATAAACACCCCCATGGACAATGCCATATGTTTGATGATGTTTTTCCGAGACCTCAACTTCTGCCACCAGGTGTTCCAGGGTCACATCTGTGAATTTCAGTCCTAATACAGAGTTGAATCCGTCAACTTTTTCGTTGAGCAATGCGATGATGTTGTCAGGTAGTTTTCCCATACTTTTTTTCTCCTGGGGGGAATTTTTGTTAAGGGACTTGGATGATAATAAACTACCAAATTAAAATTCTTTATATGCAATATCAACATATTAAACTGGACATAGTGGTAGTCTATTTTCGGAGAAGTCCCTAAAGTGATGAAACAACAGCTGTGAGGAGGGTATTTACATTCTCTGCCGCTTTTTCAGCGATTTTAATGATATCTTCCACCGTGGCTTTTTCCGGTGCATCGGGGTTGTTGATGTTGGTGATGGTGGCAAGTCCCAGTATTTTCATCCCGGCATGGACACCTGCAATTGCCTCCATTACCGTGGAAAAACCAACGGCATCTGCACCGATGATTTTCAGGTATCGGGTTTCTGCCGGGGTTTCCAAAGAAGGCCCCATGAGTCCGGCATATACCCCTTGCCCCAGGGGTATACCTGCGGAGCTGGCGGTTTTTCGAGCCAGTGCAGCAAGGGATGTGTCATAGACCTGGGTCATGTCCGGGAATCGTATGCCCCAGTCATCGTCATTGGGACCTTTCAGGGGATTTTTCCCGGTGAGATTGATGTGATCGGTGATGACCATGATCTCTCCAGGTGAAAAATTAAGGTTAATCCCCCCCGAGGCGTTGCTGATGATGAGATGGTTGATCCCCAGGGCCTGCATGACCCTCACCGGAAAGGTGACCTGGGCCGGAGAATACCCTTCATAGAGATGGAATCTTCCCTGCATGGCCATGATGGGGGTGCCAGCCAGGGTTCCCAGTAGTAACTGCCCGGTGTGACTCTCCACCGTGGAGATGGGGAAATAGGGGATTTGGGAATAGGGCAGGGTGGTTTCCACGGCAATCCCCCGGGTGCTGCTTCCCAGGCCTGTCCCGGTGAGGAACCCCACCCGGAGCGGCTGGGTTATTTTTTTTCTGATGAATGCTGCGGCTTCTTTTACCTGGGTTTTGCTGGGTTGCATATATATGTCTCCTGGTATATATAATTCCGTTATATTGTCGACAGCCTGTTACGGAATTAAAGATATTTTCACTAAAAATACAATATGTAGCGGTTATCGTTTTGATGAATAGCTACATGTTGTGGTGTTTATTATAAGGAATGCATTCCATAACAGCCTGTCGAGCCCAAATCATCATTTTTTTTTTAAAGGGGGCATGCATGCGTGATTGGGATTTCGGGCTGGTGTGGGCTTGGGTCAATAACGCAAAGAACATATGTTTGCACCGTTTTTATCCAAAAACAGTTCCAAAAAATTAATCATGGAGTATGTAGCAGATTCAGTGTATCGGCTCAAGAAAATTCCTGGGCTTCCGGAGTAACATCAATGGAAAGAATGAAAAATAAAAAATATTTTCTGATTTATCTCTGTGTTTTCTTATTTCTTTGTCCATCCCCTTGTTGGGCCCATTTTAAAATGCAATCCGGTCAGGGTTTGTCTTGGCTCCTTGGTGGCTTTCTGGGAATCTGCACGGTTGTTTTTTTATTTGTTTTTCTCTGGAACCGACGGCTCAAACAAGAGATTGCCTTTCGGAAACACATTGAGGCAAAAATGATTTCCGTTGAATCAAAGTTAACTCAGAACGAAACCCGATACCGGGCATTGTTTGAGCACAATCCCATCCAGACCATTATTGTGGATGAAGACGCCCGGATTATCATGCATAATTTTGCCGGAAAGAAAACCCATGGCTCCCTCCCTGCCGTGGGAGATATCATGTATAAAGACTATGCAAAAAAACATTCCGTGGATATGCATGATGCCCTGGTGAACTGTATACGGAAGAATCAGCACCGGGATTTTTCTGAAATCAAATACAAAGAGCGCTATTTAAATATCAATATCGTCCCCTTTAGCCAAGGTGCCATTATTACTCTTATTGATGTCACCGAAAGGCGGCGGCTGATGGATGAATTACAGCAGGTCCGAAAAATGGAGGCCATTGGAACCCTGGCCGGGGGGGTGGCCCATGATTTTAATAATCTTCTCAGTATTATATTGGGGAACATGGAACTTGCCCTGGATGAGGTGCCCCAGTGGAGTTCTGTCCGGGAAAATCTGAAAGAAATTCAAATAGCTGGTATGCGGGCAAGGGATGTGGTCCGCCAACTGCTCAGTTTCAGCCGTAAATGTGATATCTCCAGAAATGCGGTGGATCTTCGGGAGATTGTCCAGGAGGCAGGGAATCTTTTAAGGGCACTCATTCCCACCTCCATTGAGATTAAAACAGACATGCAACCGGCGGTTTTCTCCATCAAGGCAGACCCCACCCAAATCCAGCAGATCATTATAAATTTGAGTACCAATGGTGCCCATGCCATGATGGAGGAAAAGGGCTCCAGGGTGTTAACCATTGGCCTGAAAAATGTGCTGCTGGACTCCTCAATGGATATTCCGGGGTATGGCAACATGCCACCGGGCAAATATGTGATTTTGCATGTCACAGATACAGGTCATGGCATTGACACAATCATTCAAAAAAAATTGTTTGATCCCTATTTTACCACAAAAGAGGTTGGAAAAGGGACGGGAATGGGGCTTTCCGTGGTGCATGGGATTGTAAAAAGCCATGATGCGGCGGTGCAGGTTGAGACCCAGCCGGGGAAGGGCACCACCGTGAAGGTCTTTTTTCCTGCAATAGACGAGATACCCCAGAAGGCCCCTTCCATTTGTGTAGCGCTTCCCCGGGGAAATGAGACCATTCTTATAGTGGATGACGAATTATCCCTTGTTAAAATTGCCACTTCCATTCTGAGTGCTCTTGGGTACCAGGTAAAAAGTGCCACTTTATCCCAGGAGGCTCTGGACTTGTTTAAGGCCGACCCCATGGCTGTTGATCTGGTGATCACAGATATGACCATGCCTGTGATGGGTGGAGATGCATTGGCAAAGGAACTGGTTAAAATACGTCCGGAAATACCCATTATTCTTTGTACCGGCCTCGCGCGGGAAATAACCGGGGAGCATTTAAAACAAATGAGTATTATCCGATGCATTGAAAAACCCCTGGAGCGAAGTGTCCTTGCCACCACTGTGCGCCAGGTGCTGGATGAAACGATTCATAATCACAATGATTTTCATTGACCTTTATTGTTAATTTGATAAAAATCTGATATCACATTTTTTTGGAAACTTAACGCACGGTTGTGCGTGAATTTTTATAAGATAGTATTTTTTCAGAGAACAGATAGTTGTATGCTCTGAATCGACAATTTACATTTTTTTTGGAATTATGTTGTTAAAAGGACAGGAGGGGCGTGATGCGCGGTAAATTTGATGGGCAGAATCTACTTTTCATCGTTATGTTAGCGTTGATTGTAATGTTGAGTTATTGTTCTATTCCCCATGGGGATAAAGACTTGGATCCATGGAAAACAGCAAAAAATGCGTATATGAAATCCATGCCTGTGCATCATGATGCTTCCCCGGAAAAGGGAATGGAGCACCAAGCCATGGTGTCAGAAACAAAAGAGACTGAAAAGTCGGTGATAGAACCTGCAACAGAAGCTCCGGCAGTGGTTCCGGCCCCCACCAAAGCAGCCGCCCATGAAGAAAAAGCAGTGCACACAGAAGAAGCTGTTGCAGTGCATGAAGAAAAAGCCCCGATCCCGGCAAAAGAGGAAACGGCCCATAAGGCAGAGGTTGTCCCCGAAGTTATCGAAAAAGATACCCATGCGAAAGCAGTTGAAGAATCCCCGGCTGTTGAGACAGCAGATGAGGCGACCCATGAAGAAACCGCTCCATCCGTTGCTGTGGCAGCACCGTCCGCATCTGGTGGCATGGCAGGTATCATGGCCATGGAAAATTCAGAGTATGCCAAGCATAAAAAACCCATTGTACTGTTTACCCATAAAAAGCACATGGAAGATTATGCCATTGGATGTGGTGAGTGTCACCACGACGATTCCGGTGAGCCCCTGGCAGATTTGAAAATGGGGGATGAGGTTGAAACCTGTATTGCCTGCCATGCAGAGCCTGGAAAGGCCCCGGCCAAAATTGATAATAAAAAATTGACTGCAGAACAAAAACTTGAGTATCACACAGATGCCCTTCACCAAAATTGCATTACCTGTCATAAGGATTTTAACAAAAAGAATAACTCCAAGGCTGCACCGGCAACCTGTAATCAATGCCATGATAAAAATAAAACCATGCCTGTGGCAGTAGCTCCAGCACCCGCTGTGGTGGTGGCAGCCCCTGTAGCTCCGGCAGCTGAAACAGTAGAGGCTCCGGCAGCAGCAGTCCCGGCAGTTGAAGAAGCCGCGCCGGTCGTAGCAGAGACCCCAGCAGTTGAAGAAGCAGCCCCTGTAGCAGCAGAGGCTCCGGCGGTTGAAGAGGCAGCGCCTGCAGTAGCAGAGGTATGTGATGAAGATGATGACGAAGATGAATATGATGATGAAGATCTTGCAGGCACCATCTTTAAGCTTTCGCAAGAGTTTAAATTCATGGTCAAGAAAATAGCGTTTCCCGATTAGTTTGTTGTCGGCATCTGTAAAACGAACATCTATTCTTGAGCGATCTTGAAACTGATCTTCCCCAGACTCGAACTGCACTTCCTTTAAAGCGAGTCCGCCATTTTCTTGGGTACTGATATTTTGTGCGGCGGTATGCGCCCTTAAATTGTATCGCCCGTTTTTGGTTTCGTAGTTCGTAGTCGCCCTAAAATTGCCCGAACGTGCTTGATCGATACGGTATTTACCCAATGATCTGTGTCCCTTAAAGGAGATAGAAAAATTGAGCCGCCTAGAGGTATTGAAAGCAAGCCGGGCATCGAGCAATTGCCCTTGTTCAAATGTGGTCTTAAAGAACAGGTCGCTCATTGGCGTGGGTACGTTATAATAGTTGATGTCCCACACTTCTTCATAGTTAAAGTGCTTCGCCCTTGCCCCGATTCGCGGGTACACTTCTTTTCGTCTAAAATCGAGACCCAATTTGTTATACGGTTGCCCGACATTGGCAAATGGCATGAGCTCGAAATCATCTTTTCTCAGGTAGTTGTACTTGTATTCTTTTTGAATGGTGAGGGTGGTGTCCAGATAGGTTGTATCCCGCTCGTAGGTAATGATCTTGTAGTCTCTAATTGTGATCGAGTCTACATCTTTAGTACTTCCGAAAAGGTCTCCTTTAGCAATTGGTTTTTCGCCTTTCTTCCGGCTAGCTGTGCTATCACCTTCTTTGGGTGGGGGTAGTTTTTTGTCCTGAGCTATGGATGCGCAATAACTACATAAAAAAAGTACAAAAAGAATATATCTCATTAAAACTGCTTACGGGGGTAAAGTTATATTTTTTTGTTCTTAATGGAATGTGAAAGTTTATAATCCTACAATATTCCCAATGTGTAGGACAGCTTAAAGGCATCGTTTTGTTTATTATGATGCTTCTTTGTTATTAAAATACATTTGACCTGATGGCACGTATACGGAGTGCACGCAATATTTTCAATAGCGCAAGTGGAGCGATGGTTTCGTATGTAAAAATTTGTCATAAAAAAGCCACCATAGTGAAGAACGAACGCACCGCCCACCAGATGTGTGCATTTTGCAAGCGGGAGGAGAACCACACCAGCGTCACCTTTTGTTCCATCAGGCAAGTTTCGGGCTGTGCAAGACTCTTCATTGTATACGAGATTGTCACCAGTAGCAAAGGTCTGTCTAGCGCGCAAGTGGACAAATTCACCATTGGTGTGAAGCAAAAGGATAAAAAAGGGCGCTAATTGAATCACGATAAATTACACC
>CAKZLA010000537.1 GCA_937124525.1 uncultured Desulfobacterium sp. | reverse complement strand
ACCCAAGAAAGCTTGATTAACCTCTGTCATCGCAAATTCTTGAGCTGTTGTCATCACCAATAATACATATATTTCTGGTTCTTTATTGGTTGAAGACTTGTAAACTTTGGTTGTTTTATTTTCTTCTGGTATTCCAAATTGTAGTTACTGATTTCACGGTGCAGCCAACCATCTTCTACGGCTTTGACCAGGCCACCCATGTCTTCGATTTTCCGGATATGCCCGAATATCCGATTGGTCATCTCGTCGGTGAGATGTTCCACATAATATGATCCGGCCAGGGGATCCACCGTACTGCAAACACCACTTTCAGCCTGAATGATTTGCTGGGTCCGCAGCGAAATTAAGGCCGCTTCTTCAGTGGGCGCCGAATATGCTTCATCATAGGAATCGATGTGCAAGGATTGACATCCACCCAATACCGCTGCCATTCCCTGGAGGGTTGAACGCGCCACGTTGTTGAGCGGTTCAGTGGCCGCCAGTGTCACCCCGGCGGTCTGTACATGAAAACGCATGAGCATGGATTTGGCTTTTTGAGCTCCGAAACGTTCTTTCATCATCTTGTACCAGACCTTGCGGCTGGCCCGACATTTGGCGATCTCTTCAAAAAAATCGTTGTGCAGATCCCAAAAAAAGGACATTCGGGGTGCAAAATCATCAATATTCATCCCTCTTTTAATCAATTCCTCCGCAGTGGCAACCGCATTGGCAATGCCCACGGCAACCTCGCCTATGGCATTGGTGCCGGCTTCACGCAAATTGTAGCCGTTGTAGCTGACCGGATTCCATCGGGGGATATTTTTGCAAACCCATTCGATCACATCGCATTGCATGCGAAAGGAAGCCTTTGGCGGAAGAATTTCCGGGGCGCTGCCCACGCAAGTCTCCATGATGAAGTCGTTCTGACAGGTTCCGGCAATGCTGCTCCACGGGGTTCCGCGCTGCTCGGCCACGGCAAAGTACATGGCCGGGATCACCAGGCTGGTGCTGGGCAAATGGGTAACAATGTTCGTACTGGCCGTTCCCATATCGATACCTTTAAAAAAAGCGTCCATATCCCAGATGGAATCCACTGCTGCGCCACAGGCCCCTACATTGCCCTCGGCTTCGGGATCATCGGAGTTGTAACCACGGACTGTGGGCAAATCAAAGAGGATGGATATCCCCGTTGCTCCATGATCAAGCAAATAGCGAACCCTTTCGTTACAGTCTTCCGGTGCGCCCAAACCTGCCAGCTGGCGTACGGTAAAGAGCCTGCCGCGATACATGTTGGGATAGACGCCGCGCAAATAGGGCGGATGTCCGGAAAAACCGATATCGTCTGTATAGTTGATCTCTTCGACGTCGGCCGGGGTGTAAAGCAGTTTGATGGGTATCCCGGAATGGGTGAAATACTTGCCCTCGGTCTCGCGATCCGTGTCACGAAGGCTGTTATTGAACCAGTCCTGGTAATTATCCTTAATTTGCTGCACATGCTCTTCGCTGAAAAGGCATTCCGATGCTTTTGATGCACGTTCCTTGCTTTTCTCCAAAATGTTTCCTCCTCGTTGCAGATCTAAATGGTTGTTTTGCCCAACTTATAGATAAATAGATAGAACAGAATCTCGATGTTTTTGGATGTCTTCGCCAATCTCAAAGGCAAGCTCCGTAATTAAAGGCCTTCTTCTGCTTTATGAACTCACGATATAATTTTAATTTTCTTAATATTATATTATGGAATTCAGAAGATGAAGACAATCCACAGTAATGGCTATTTTCATATAGTTAGGCTTAGCTATGCAAAAACTATCCTTCAGCAAGCTTTTTCAACGCTTCATACTTCTGGTTCATTTCCTGCTCAATCATAGCCCTGAGCCGCTTGGACTCTTCAGGAAAACTTTTTTCCAGGGCGGCAAACCGGTTCTCGCCGGAGAGAAACTCCTGCAAGGTGCCGTCAGGTTCTTTGGAATCGAGGATGAACGGATTTTTCCCTTCAGCTTTCAGCATGGGGTTGTATCGATACAAGGGCCAGAAACCGGACTCAACCGCCAGTTTGCTTTCCAGCTGGGTTTTGCCCATCCCCTTTCGAATCCCTTGGTTGATACAGGGCGCATAGCAGATGATCAAGGAAGGTCCGGGATAGCTTTCCGCCTCGACAAAGGCCTTGATGGTCTGCTGCTTGCTGGCACCCATGGCTATGGAGGCGACATAGACATATCCGTAGCTCATGACCATGGCTCCCATATTTTTCTTGCCGATCTTCTTACCGGTGGCGGCATATTTGGCAATGGCACCTGTCGGAGTCGCTTTGGAAGACTGTCCACCGGTGTTGGAGTACACCTCGGTATCCAGCACCAGGATGTTGATGTCATCACCGGATGCCAGCACATGATCCACACCGCCGTATCCGATATCGTAGGCCCAACCGTCACCACCGAAAACCCAGTGGGACTTTTTGGTGAAAAGATTTTGATCTTCGGCCAGATCCTTGAGAAGCACATTTCCGCTGTCGGCAGCCAGCAACGCCTTGAGCTTGTCTCCGAACTCCCGTGACGTCTCGGCCTCGTTCATACCGTCAATCCAGCCGGACAGTGCATCTTTGAACTCCGGGGTAATGTCGGCTTTTAGAAGCGTTTTGGCTTTGTCCGCCAGCATGGCCCGCCGTTTGTTGGTGGCCAGCATCATACCGTAACCAAACTCTGCCGCATCCTCGAACAGGGAGCTTCCCCAGGCCGGGCCGAATCCGTCTGCATTGGTGCAGAAGGGAATCGTGGGAGCTGAACCGCCCCAAATGGAGGAACATCCGGTGGCATTGGCAACGGTCATTCTCTCGCCAAAGAGTTGCGTCAACACTTTCACATAAGGGGTTTCCCCGCATCCGGCACAGGCACCGGAGAACTCCAGCATCGGTTTGATGAACTGGCTGCCTTTGACAGACCCTCTTTTGCCAAGGCCCTCTTTGAAGTAAACGGTGAGGGAGAACTTGTGATTGTCCACCTCCGTATCGGTCTGGGTGGCCAGGGGTTTCATCACAAGGGCCGTGGTCTTGGCCGGACAGATATCGGCACAGTTGCCGCACCCCTGGCAATCAAGAGGATTGACCTGCATTCTGAACTGATACCCTTTGAGTTCTTTGCCTTTACCCGGCTGGGTGATGAAGAAGTCAGGTGCACCCTTAAGCTCTTCATCGGTGGCGACAACGGGAATGATGGCGGCATGGGGACAGACAAAGGAACACTGGTTGCACTGAATGCAGTTTTCAGGTATCCATTGGGGAACGTTGATGGCTACGCCGCGCTTCTCATACTGACTGGTGGAGCCGGGGAAGATGCCGTCAGGTGTAAAGGCGCTGACAGGCAGACTGTCACCTTTTTGTTCGAGGATCGGACGAACCACCTGGTCCATGAAGGCAGTGGTGGATTCAGCCACAGGAAAACCGGCACCATCCTTCCACGCTTCAGGGACTCTGACTTCCATCAGATTGTCCAGGGTTTTATCCACAGCATCAATGTTCATCTTGACAATGTGATCGCCTTTTTTACCGTAGGCCTTTTTGATATCGGCTTTAAGAAGCTCAATGGCCTCTTCAAAGGGAAGCACGTTGGCCAGTTTGAAAAAGCAGGTCTGCATGATCATGTTGATTCGATTGCCAAGGCCAACCTCTTCGGCAATCCTGACGGCATCCACATTGAAAAATTTCAGCTTTTTGTCATGGATGGTCTTTCGAACATCGCCGGGAATCTCTTGCTCCATATCCTCCATGGACCAGGGTGAGTTGAGAAGGAAAGTGCCCCCCTCCCTGATGCCCTGGAGCACATCGTAGGTCCCCACATAGTTGGGCTTGTGACAGGCAACAAAATCGGATCTTGTGATGAGATAGGTGGACTGAATGGGGACATCTCCGAATCGCAGATGAGAGATGGTGATACCACCTGATTTCTTGGAGTCATAGGCAAAATACCCTTGGGCGTACTTGTCGGTGTTGTCACCAATGATCTTAATGGCACTCTGGTTGGCGCCGACGGTTCCGTCGGAACCCAGACCCCAGAATTTGGCACCCACCGTTCCCTCCGGTGCCGGGTTGAAATCACAAGCCAGCTCCAGAGAGGTATGGGTGACATCGTCCTTGATCCCAACGGTAAAGTGATTTTTGGGACCGACTGATTTCATGTTGTCAAAAACAGCCTTGATCATGGGCGGATTGAACTCCTTGGAACTCAGACCATAGCGACCGCCCACGACCCTGGGGCCTTCCCCTCTCTCCATCAATGCGGTACAGACATCCATATAGAGCGGATCACCCAGGGCGCCTGGCTCTTTGGTTCGGTCCAGAATCGTCAGCGTCTCTGCCGTTGCCGGGATGGCTCGAAGGAGTGCTGCGGCATCAAACGGTCTGTAAAGACGTACTTTGACCACACCGACGCGCTCGCCCTGACTGTTGAGCTTGTTGACACTCTCTTCAATGGCCTCGCAACCGGAGCCCATGGCAATGATGACCCGATGGGCTTGGGGATCACCGGCATAGTCGAACAGGTGGTAATACCGCCCGGTCAGAAGGGCCACCTTGTCCATGTAAGCCTGTACAATGGCAGACGTCGCCAGGTAGTACGGATTGGAGGCCTCCCTACCCTGAAAGTAGATGTCCGGATTCTGTGCGCTTCCCCGGGTATTGGGCTTTTCGGGGTTCATGGCACGCTCTTTGAACGCTTTAAAAGCATCCCAATTCATGAGATCGGCCATGTCATCGTAGTCGATCATTTCGATTTTCTGGATCTCGTGTGAGGTCCTGAACCCATCGTAAAAATGCAAAAACGGAACACGCGCCTCAAGGGTGGCCAGGTGGGCAACCAGGGCCAGATCCATGGCTTCCTGTACGGAATTGGATGAGAGCATGGCAAAACCGGTCTGACGGGCGGCCATCACATCCTGATGATCACCGAAAATGGAGAGGGCATGGGCCGAGATGGCGCGGGCAGTGACATGAAAAACAGAGGGAAGCAACTCGCCGGCGATTTTGTACATGTTGGGAATTTTAAGAAGAAGTCCCTGGGATGCGGTGAAGGTCGTGGTAAGTGCCCCTGCCACAAGAGAGCCGTGTACTGCACCGGCAGCACCCGCTTCGGACTGCATCTGTTTTACGGTCAGCACGTGGCCAAAAATATTTTTTCTGTCTGCGGCCACCCAACTATCCGCAATCTCACCCAAAGGGCTCGAAGGGGTAATGGGGTATATGGCCGCGACATCGCTCATGGCATAGGCCACATGGGTTGCGGCTGTATTACCGTCGATTGTCTGCATCTGTTTTTTCATGAAACACCTTATTATTTCGTCAGTCCTAAGTTCTTTGCATGCTGTGTATGAAGATTTGCTAACCCCCTGAAATTATAGAGCCTGTGCCTTAAAGCTTGATTTTATAGGCCTTAATGATTTCAATGAATTATGAGAATTTAGGACTCTTGAGTTATTATTAATGATTGTTCATATTGGACAAATTTAATAGGATGGGCACTTAGCGTTCAATCACCATGGCCATTCCCATTCCACCACCGATACACATGGAAATTAAGCCGGTGGTGTAATCTTTTCGCTTCATTTGATGAATGGCTGTCACCATCTGACGGGCACCGGTACAGCCAATGGGGTGGCCAAGTGAAATACCGCTTCCCAGCTCATTGGGTCTTTCGACATCAATCTTCAACTCTCGCATACAACCGATGGCCTGGGCCGCAAACGCTTCGTTGAGCTCAATCAGGTCAATATCTCCAATGGTCATTTTCGTTTTTTCAAGCACTCTGTTGATGGCAGGCACCGGTCCAAGTCCCATGTAAGCGGGATCCAGCCCCCCCGACGTACAGGTTTTGACCCTGGCAAGCTTTTCGAGTCCCAGTTCATCCGCTTTGGCTTCGCTCATGAGAAGTACGGCAGCAGCCCCATCGTTAATTCCGGAGGCGTTTCCCGCAGTAACACTCCCGTCTTTTTTAAAGGCCGGTCTCAGTTTGGCCAACTTTTCAAGACTTGTCTCCATGGGACGCTCATCACGATCCACAATCACATCGTTTTTACGGGATTTAATTATGATGGGCTCAATCTCCTGGGAAAAGGTGCCGTCATTTACTGCGGCTAAGGCACGTGTATGGCTAAGCAGTGCCAACTCATCCTGTTCCTGGCGGCTGATTCCATACTTTTCAACAATATTCTCTGCCGTAAGCCCCATGTGGTATCCGTAAAAGATCTCATACAGTCCGTCATAAACCATCAAATCATGGATATCACCAACTCCGGTGAGCTCCATCCGATGGCCCCATCTGGCATTCATAAGTGCCATGGGGGCATTACTCATGCTCTCCTGGCCTCCGGCAAGAATCACATCCGCATCTCCGGCTTTAATGGATTGCGCCGCCAGTGCAATGGCCTTGAGTCCCGACCCGCAAATTTTATTGACGGTGAACGCAGTGGTATGGCGGGGAATCCCGGCTGCAATCATTGCTTGACGTGCTGTATTTTGCCCCTGTCCAGCCTGAAGAACATTCCCCATGATCACTTCATCAATTTGCACGGGGGTTAAATTTTCATCGTAGTCATAGCCTCTCTTCTCAAGATTGATCATGCCCTGATCTTTCAGCGCTTCCGGTCCGGCAGCTTGAAGCGATTCATCTGCCACAGGCCTCAAACCGGCTCTCTTTAACACGCTTTTCATTACAATCCTTCCAAGGTCCACCACAGAGACGGGTTTCAAAACGCCTCCAAAAGATCCCACTGCTGTTCGAACACCACTTACGATAACGACATCTTTCATAATTCAAAACCTCCGGGTTGCTTTATTTTCGTTTCAATACCATTGTCCAAATTTTTAATGGGTTGTTGTGGCACCTGAAAGTTGCATTCATGATTTTGAGTTTTGAATAATATCATAATCATATAGGGTGGTTACACCAGATTCTTCTTTGGCTGCCATTCATCTGAATCATGGAGACTCAAAACCAATGAACCCTCCAGGAGCGTTATTTGACCGGATATGCTACGTTACCGGGCAGTTGCGCTGGACGACGACAGCCGTATGTCCGGTGCCTTGCATATCCGGTCAAATAACGCCTGCAACTTTAGGTGGCAAATAATTTGTCATGACTATATATTATGGTAAATTAGGAATGGAATACAATCCACAGCAATGACCATTTATGTATAGTCATGCCTAACTATTAAAAATAATATCTTGACATTAGGGGCCATCTCAAGACTATAATTCGATGATCAAATTTTCTTATGTTGACAAATATGGGAAAAAAGGTATCAGGTTTGTGTTATGAGCATTATCGGCGGCATTTTGGTTCGCACTGGCTTTCATCGATAACGCCAAAATAACACAAGTCTGACCCTTTCTCGCAAAACCGGCATAAAAAACTTGAACATCGAGAATTCAGCAAACAAGAAAATATAGCCGGAAGGAAGTTAAGCTTGTTTCCCCAACTCACACAGCAAACGCTCCCCATTGATTCAACAGTGAATGGCGAAAACCAAGCGGTAGCGGTGACGTACACAACCACCAAAAACTTATGGGCGATTGTCGTGGTTGCCATGCTGGTATCATTGGCGGGCCAGGCATGGGCCATGGCGGTTCCCGGATCCCACATCAAGGTATTCATTCCGAGTTTGCCGTACATTTATATCTCCCATGCCATCAACTGTGCATTGCTGCGCCCCGCAGACAACGAGCGTGGGTGGGATTACGATATGGCGACCCAGCACCGGTTGATCGACGAGAGAACCTATGAATTCAGCCTGAGAAAAGACGTCCTCTTTCAAGACAACACGGTCTTCAATGCGGATTCCGTTATTGAAAACATGGCATACTTCAAAAAAGCACCATTTCTTTTCACCAAGATCAATGCGGTTTTTGATCACGTGGAAAAAGTAGACGATTACACGGTTCGGTTCTATCTCACCGAAAAATACGGCCAGTTCCTGAACGATACCATCTGGATTCAATTCTATGCTTCCGCCTACCTGAAAAAGTTCGGCTGGAACGGAAAATTGACCTGCCCGAATCTGGCCGAGCCCGGCCCTTACGGGTTGGGTCCCTATATTTTAAAGGCTGGATATGCAGAAGGGAACCGACAGACACCGGAGGTGGTGCTGGTGGCCAATCCCCACTATTGGGACCCGAATTATCCCAAAATTGAAAAAATAACCGTTTATACTGAACTGGATACCAAAATCGCCATGGAAAATGTATTTGACAAGGAGGGCGTGCTCGATATCATGCCCATTCCCTTCTCCATGAAATGCAGAGCCAATGCGTCGCCATATGCAAAACTTGTCACAGTGCCGTCGACCAACAATATCGCCATTCACCTGAATCTGCGCAACGGCCATAAAAAATTGCTGAACAAAAAAGTCAGACTCGCTCTGAGTCGCGCCATTGATCAGACCCGGCTTCTGGAACGCGCCTATCGCGGCGAAGGCATGATCAAACCCACACTGGCGTCCCCTCTGTTTCCAGGTGTACGGGAGGTTGTCAAAACCCTACGGCCCTACTCCGAAATTCAGGACCCCAAAGATATTCGCGACGAACTCAAGGGTATTTTGAATGGAATAACGCTGAAAGTGCTTACCCAGGATCGGTTCATGTTTATCTGGAAGGGAATTGCACGCGATTTGAGAAAGGTCGGCGTCAAGCTTGACTTCGAAATCACCACCAGTGAAAAAGCCGTGTTCAATCAACTACTCACCACCAACGCAGAGAAAAATACCAGATCATGGGATCTTCTGGTGTGGGGCTGTGACGACTGGTTTTACAATCATCCCTGGTCTGCTTTTCTCGTTTACCGGACTCACAA
>CAKZLA010000536.1 GCA_937124525.1 uncultured Desulfobacterium sp. | reverse complement strand
CTGGGTGACCTATTCTCTTGCCCGCCTGTTTGTCAGGATAAGGTATGTGGGGCTTGCCAATATCATCGTTGGCGAAGAGATCATGCCGGAGCTCCTCCAGGGGGATGCCACCCCGGAAAAAATCAGTGGCAGGGCCATCTCTCTTCTGGATTATCCTGCACGCTGCGCCATGGAAAATCGTCTGGGGATGATACCATCCCTTCTGGGGGGAGAAGGGACTTCCCGGCGGGTGGCTGCCCTTGCCCTTGACATGGCAAAAAGTCCCAGTGATTCGAAATAATTCCCTTGAATAAGTCCCCTTGCAATAGCTTAAATGCTCCATGGATCATTCCGCACAGACAAGACTATAATTTCTGTAAAGAGCCTTGACAGGTTTAAACAAAATTGACATAAATAAACGAAGCTTGATTTCTTTTTTCATTACCTCCGTTGGTCAACTCCGTTGATAAGGACTGCAATTTCGCAGGCCTGTTTTATATAGCTAAACCCATAGGGAGGAATCATCCATGAAATTGTTTAAATTTTGTTTGATCGTCATTATAGCCTTTGTTTTTGTCTCATCTGCGGCTGTTATGGCAGGAACCCTTGACGATGTAAAGGCCAAGGGCTATATCCAGGCAGGCGTCAATGGTGACCTGTTTGGATTTGGTAAGCCCGATGAAAAAGGGGAGTGGAAGGGGCTGGATGTGGACACTGCAAGGGCCGTTGCCGCAGCTGTATTTGGCGATGCCTCCAAAGTCAAATTTACCCCGCTTACCGCTAAAACACGTTTTACGGCACTTCAATCCGGTGAAATTGATGTTCTTACCCGTAACTGCACCCAGACCCTGAGTCGGGATACGGCCCTGGGGCTTGATTTCTGCCAAGTCAACTACTATGACGGCCAGGGGTTTCTCATCCACAAAAAACTGGGTGTTAAAAGTGCCAAAGAACTTGATGGTGCCTCTGTTTGTGTCCTTCCGGGAACCACCACCGAGCAAAATGTGGCGGATTTTTTCCGGGCCAATGGCATAAAAATGAATCCTGTGGTCATTGAAAACACAGCAGAACTTGCCAAGGCCTTTTTTGCCGGTCGCTGTGACTGTCTGACTTCCGATGCCTCCCAGCTTGCCGGCACCCGTGCTGTGGCTCCCAACCCCGGTGACTATATTATACTTCCCGAAGTCATCTCCAAAGAACCCCTTGCACCTGCCGTGCGTCATGGGGACAATCAGTGGAAAGATATTGTCAACTACTCCGTTTTGACCATGATCAATGCCGAAGAACTGGGTATCACCTCCAAAAATGTGGATGCAAAATTAAAAAGTACAGATCCCAAGGTGAAAAGGTTCCTTGGCGTATCTCCGGGTAATGGAAAATCCCTGGGGCTGGACGAAAAATTTGCCTATAACATCGTCAAACAAGTGGGAAATTACGGTGAGGTTTTTGAACGAAACGTGGGAACAGATACACCTCTCATGATTGAACGGGGATTAAATGCCCTGTGGACCAACGGTGGATTGCTTTACTCTGCTCCCTTTAAGTAAGCTCTGACTGGAACACTCTGAATTTTTAGATGATTGCGTGGTGCGGAAAATTTAATCCTGAAACTTAAGTTATGAATTTATGGGGTTAAATTTTCCGCAGGCTTTGGGTGGAGTCAAAAATTAACATGGGCCTTTGTGTGAATTTTTGATCCAGGTTCGCACCCTGCCCGGGGCAGTTATAAAAAATGTTTTTTACAAAAGGTAGCCATGGATAACGTTTCTTCTGAAAAAACGTCCTTTTTTCGTGATCCTGATAAACTGGCTCTTTTTTATCAGTTTGTGGTCATGCTGGGGGTGGGTCTGCTGGCATTTTATCTTGTCAGTAACACCCTTGCCAACCTTGATAGGCAATCCATTGCCACCGGATTTGGCTTTTTTGATAAGGAAGCCTCCTTTGAGATCGGTGAATCACTGATTTCGTACTCTGCGGCAGATTCCTATGGCAAAGCACTGCTGGTGGGGGTACTCAATACCCTTATTGTCTCTTTTTTCGGCATTGTGCTCACGGTGATTCTGGGCACCATCCTGGGGGTGGCCCGTTTGTCTTCCAATTGGCTGGTCTCACGACTGTCTGCCATTTACATTGAAGTGTTCCAGGATATTCCGATTTTGTTGCAGCTTTTTTTCTGGTACGCTTTTTTTTATGAAATGCTGCCATCCCCCCGCCAGGCGTTGAATCCATTTGCCGGACTATTTCTATGCAATCGCGGTATGATTTTCGGGGTTCCCCAGTGGCATCCTGCCCATGGATATATGGCGGTGGCATTCCTGGTGGCCTGTGGTGGTGTTTTTTTTATCAAGAGATGGGCCAGAAAGCGACAGGAGGCCACGGGGGATATCTTTCCGGTGTTCAGAGTGTCCCTGGTGCTGCTTTTGGGAATGCCCCTTATGGTGTGGCTTTTTGCCGGTGCCCCCACAGAAATGAATATCCCCCGGCTTTCCGGTTTTAATTTTAAAGGTGGGGTGGGTGTCAGTCCGGAATTTACTGCTCTGTTGTTGGGGCTTGTCCTTTACACAGCAGCCTTTGTGGCAGAGGTGGTTCGAGCCGGTATTCAGTCCGTGAGCAAGGGGCAGACCGAAGCGGCCTTATCCATTGGGCTCAAGCCGGGGCAGGTGCTTAATCTGGTCATTCTTCCCCAGTCATTGCGGGTGATTATCCCACCGCTGACAAGCCAGATGCTCAATCTTACCAAAAACAGCTCCCTTGCCGTGGCCATTGGGTATCCTGATTTTGTTTCCGTGGCAGGTACCACCATTAATCAAACGGGCCAGGCCATTGAGGGGGTGGCCATGATCATGATTGTTTATCTTTTTTTCAGCCTGTCCACATCTGCATTCATGAACTGGTATAATAAGAAAATTAAACTCGTGGAAAGATAAAAAATGGAAGCCAAATCCCAGCAACAAGATACACCCATGGTGAAACCCCCGGTGGCCAGTGTGGGAGTCATTGGATGGGTTCGAACCAATCTTTTCAATGGCCCTTTTAATTCTCTTTTAACCCTTGGGGTCCTTTACCTTCTGTGGCTCAGCGTTCCCCCCTTTGTGCGATGGGCCTTTGTGGACAGTGTATGGATGACAGACAGCCAGAGCTGTCGAAATATTGACGGGGCCTGCTGGTCCGTGATTCCAGCCAACCTGCGGTTTATTATTTTTGGATTTTATCCCCATGATCTCCAGTGGCGGCCCCTTTTGGCCATGGTTCTTCTGGTGGTCATGCTTTTTTACAGCCAGGATCGCAAGCGTTGGAAAAAATCACTCCTTTACCTCTGGGGGGTGGCGCTTGTCATCATGGGACTTCTGATGAAGGGAGGAATTCCGGGCCTTGTATCTGTGGAGAGTTTCCAATGGGGCGGTTTGCCCCTGACCCTTCTTTTGTCTGTGTTCGGGCTTGCCTCTGCCTATCCCGTGGGAATTGTCCTGGCCCTGGGGCGGCAGTCAAAAATGCCGGTGATTAAATCCCTTTGTGTGGTCTATATTGAGCTGATACGCGGGGTTCCTTTGATCAGTCTTTTGTTCATGTCTTCTGTGGTGTTTCCTCTTTTTTTACCGGAAGGAGTCAGCATTAATGCTATTTTTCGTGCCCAGGTGGCCATCATTCTTTTCACTGCTGCATACATTGCAGAGGTGGTGCGTGGAGGGCTCCAGGGGATGAACCAGGGACAATATGAGGCAGCCGATGCCCTGGGGCTCAATTATTTCCAGACCATGCGGTTGGTTATTTTGCCCCAGGCCCTTAAAATTGTGATCCCCCCTTCGGTGAGCATCCTTATTTCAGCATTCAAGGATACCTCCCTTGTGGTCATCATTGCATTGTATGATCTCTTAAAAACCACCCAGTCCACTCTGTCCAACCCCAAGTGGATGGGGTTTTCCGCAGAGGCCTATATTTTTGTGGCGTTAATTTATTTTGTCTGCTGTTTTTTCATGTCCAACTACAGCCGCAGACTGGAACAGGAGCTTAACAGAGAATTATAATCCATGCTGTTTTGGCCCTGATGTCGGTGATTTTAGGGGGCATGCATTGTGATAAATCCTGAAAATGATAACCATAGACATTGGATAAATCCCATGAACGATACCCAGGCAGCAAATTTTGAAATCGAACAGAATTCTGATATCATACAGATTACGGACATGCACAAGTGGTATGGGGACTTTCATGTCCTCAAAAACATCACGCTTCAGGTTAAAAAGCAGGAGCGAATTGTCATCTGCGGGCCTTCGGGATCTGGAAAGTCCACCTTGATCCGGTGCATCAACCGCCTTGAGGAGCACCAGAAGGGTAAAATACTTGTGGACGGCATTGAGCTTACCAATGATTTGAAAAATATTGAAAAGATCCGGGCCGAAGTGGGAATGGTGTTCCAGCATTTCAACCTTTTCCCCCATCTTACCATCCTTGATAACCTGACACTGGGGCCCATCTGGGTGAGAAAAACCCCCCGGGCCGAGGCTGAAGACATCGCCATGTACTACCTTGAAAAGGTGCGAATTGCCGAGCAGGCAAAAAAATATCCGGGCCAGCTTTCCGGGGGGCAGCAGCAGCGGGTGGCCATTGCCAGAAGTCTTTGCATGAAGCCAAATGTGATGCTCTTTGATGAACCCACGTCTGCCCTGGACCCGGAAATGGTTAAAGAGGTTCTGGATGTCATGATCAGTCTTGCCAATGATGGTATGACCATGATCGTGGTGAGCCATGAAATGGGATTTGCCAGAAGTGTGGCCCATCGGGTGTTGTTCATGGATTATGGAGAGATTGTGGAAGGAAACACCCCCCAGGCGTTTTTTGATAATCCCCAGCATGATCGAACCAAACTTTTCTTGAGTCAGATACTTGATTAAATGATGTATTGCCTTATTCTTAATATCAATGTGCCTTGCCCAGATTTGATTTGGTGCGCTGTTTCTTAAAAAGGTAATACTAATTAATATGAAACCCTAATCAGGATGGTATGACCAGCCAGTTAACACTTTTGTTTATCTGCATAATTTTGTCAGCTTTTTTTTCATCGGCCGAAACCGCTTTATTTTCCATCAGCAGGGTAAGAGCACTTCATCTTGCCAAAGAGGGAAAACGGGTGGATGAGGTCATTGTTAAAATGAAGCAGGATTCCCACAAACTCCTTTCCACTATTCTCATTGGAAATAATCTTGTAAATATTGGGGGATCTTCCCTGGCAACGGCCATTGCCATGGACTATTTTCAATCCAATGCCGTGGGCATCTCCACGGGTATCATGACCTTGATTATTCTGGTGGTGGGGGAAATTTTTCCTAAATCCTTTGCCACCCGGAATAATATTTTTGTTTCACGAATTGTTATTCTTCCATTATTTTGGATGTCAAAGGCCTTCTATCCACTGATTCTGGTGTTAAATTTTATTCCCAGGCTTCTTCGCAGCGTAGATGGTGCCCCGGCCGTCACCGAGGATGAGTTAATGACCATGGTGGAAGTGGTGGAAGAAGAGGGGGAGATCAAAGAGGAGGAAAAAGAATTTATTTCCAATATCTTTGAATTTGATGATACCAGTGCCTCGGAAATTATGACCCCCCGGGCTGACATGTATGTCCTTGACATCAATGATCCCCTGGATATTAAAGCCATTTTACAATCAGGGTTCACCCGCATTCCAGTTATGGATGGGCACATTGATAACATTATCGGTGTGTTGAATATCAAAGACCTTTTTGCAAGCTATCATGATACCTGTGAAAATCCCATGGGGTCGTTGGATATCCGGGAGGTCATACGGGATGCCTATTTTATCCCGGTGTCCAAGAAACTGGATTCTCTTTTGCACGTCTTTAAAAGGATTAAACTCCACATCGGGATTGTGGTGGATGAGCATGGTGGGGTGTGCGGTCTTGTCACCATGGAGGATGTCCTGGAGGAAATCGTGGGAGAAATCAGTGATGAGACAGACCGTATTGATCCCCATATTGTCATTCTTAAAGGGAAAAAATGGATTGTACTGGGCAAGACAGAAATTGATGAAATCAACAAGGCCCTGGAGCTGACCATTCCGGAATCAAGTGATTATGATACCTTTTCAGGATTCATTCTGGATAAACTGGGCCGAATTCCCAAGGTGGGTGAAAGTATCAAAATCGGAAAATATACGGCCACTGTTAAGGATCGGGAGGGAAATCGTATCCGAAAGTTCGTTCTCAAAGAGTTATAAAAACTCTTGACATTGGTAGGCATGCCGTATATAGAAAGTAGTTACATATTGTAATAATTCAATTTTATGAGTGCATCAATTGAGTTAGACTTTTTTATCATTGAAACAGTGCTCCGACCAGGAGATTCATGCACGATGTTTAATTTTTCTGCACACCGATATTTTTTTTATTTCCGGTTTTATTTTAAAACCGGTCTGCAGGCGGTGCGCTGAAGAATAGTTTGATAAAATAACAAATAAAGAGCCGCAGCAGACCTTAAATGGTCTCTGCGGCTTTTTTTGATTTTAAAAGGGTTGTGCGGAGATCGGGTTTCGTGCAGCCCTTTTTTTATTTTGTAAAGAGACGCTGGGGGGATGCTTGGTCATGGTGGTCAGGGAGAACCAATCCTAAAAAGGAAGGCAAATGTTGGATTCCAGGGTCTTATCGGGGAGGGGACAGGGTTGTGTCAATAAAATTATCTGGGAGCTCTGGTTTGCATAAATAAAGGTTAATAACGCCAATAACACAAGCCTGAACCAGTGGACACAATGGTTTTGACAAAAGACCCTGAAACATAAAATGAGCCAAAAGGAATTATTCCATGGATGTAGTAAAGAAAGATATTGAAGATCGTCTTGCATCATTGAGGGCTGGCATTGATGCCATTGATGCTGATATTTTACAGCTAATCAATAAGAGATTGTGTATTGGAAAGGAGATTGGCCTCATCAAGGACGAAGAGGGGGCAGGGGTGCTGGACCAGGGACGGGAAAAGCGACTTTTGGAACGTATGGCCCAGCTCAATCAGGGGCCAGCCACTGAAGATCTGGTGCGCTATTTGTTCAATGTGATCATGACGGCCACCCGGGAAATTCAAAAATCCAATAGAATCTCATTTTTGGGGCCCGTGGCCAGCTATACCCATATTGCGGCCTTGAATCTATTCAGCCATTCCGGCCGATTCCTTGAGCAGGGAAATATCAGGGATATTTTTATGGAAATTGAGAAAAAGAACTGTCATTATGGGGTTGTTCCGGTGGAGAATTCCATGGAAGGGGCGGTGAATCATACCCTGGATCTTTTTTCAGAATTTGATGTATCCATCACTGCAGAACACTATGAGAGAATTTCCCATGATCTGTTATCCCTTTCCGGGGATATTACTTCCATTAAGACCGTATATTCCCATCCCCAGGCCCTGGCCCAGTGTCGGGGCTGGCTTCGAAAAAATATGCCGGGCATTGAAACCAAGGAGGTGAGCAGTACCTCCCGGGCCGCATCGTTGGTGGCAGATAATCCCCATGGTGCAGCCATTTCCAGTCGTAGAGCTGCCCACATTTACGGGCTTAGGGTGGTGGAGTCCCGCATTGAGGATCATGTGAGTAATATTACCCGGTTTTTGTCCATTGGGCGTGAAAAAAAACAACCCACAGGCAATGATAAAACCTCCATTATGTTTGCCACCTCCCATGTTCCCGGGGCACTTTTCATGGCCCTGGAGCCGGTGAAACTGGCCGGGTTGAACATGGTGAAGCTGGAATCCCGCCCCACCCGACACCAGAATTGGAGTTACTATTTTTTCATGGATATTGAAGGGCACATGCAGGAAAAAAGGGTGTCAGACACCGTGGATAAGATGAAACTCCACTGCCTGTATCTTAAAAATTTGGGCTCTTACCCTGCGGGAAAACCCGCTGTGGAGGATCTTGAAAAATGATGCCAAATACCGCCACCCAACTCTACGCTGTGTTTGGCAATCCCGTGGCCCACTCCATGGGACCTTTGATGCACAACACCTGGTTCAACACCTGTAATGTCAATGCGGTTTATATGGCCTTTGCCATTGATGATATCCACCAGGGCATGGCCGCCATGAGAACTCTTAATATAAAGGGCGCATCCATTACCATTCCCTTTAAAGAAAAAATTCTTGATTGCCTTGATGGCGTGGACCCCGTTGCCGGGGACATTGGGGCAGTGAATACGGTGGTGAATCGCAATGGTGAACTATGGGGATACAACACCGATTGCGCCGGGGCGGTGGACCCATTAAAACAAATCAGTTCCCTTGCAGGAAAGAGTGTTTATATTCTGGGGGCCGGGGGGGCTGCAAGGGCCGTGGCTTTTGGTGTTGCAAGGGAACAGGGCCGTGTTGTGATTGTTAACAGGAATGAAAAAAGAGGAAAATGTCTTGCCGATCATGTAAAGGGATCGTTTGTGAACTGGAATGATTTTACGGGGGCCCATGCTGATATCATAATTAACACCACCCCCCTTGGCATGGTGCCTGATATCCATTTAAGTCCGGTGGATAAAAAAGAGCTTAATATTGACACGGTTGTCATGGATATTGTCTATAATCCCCTTGATACCCGCCTGCTTTGTGATGCAAGGAGGGTGGGGTGTAAAACCGTTGATGGACTTTCCATGTTTATCCACCAGGGTGCCAATCAATTTCGTCTTTTCACAGGAGCCGAGCCCCCTTTGGAATTAATGAAAAACACCATAATAGAGGCAATCTCACACCAATGAAATCCATAAAAAATCGAATTTTATCCCACAGTACAGTTACTATTCCAGGGTCCAAAAGCATTTCCCACCGCATAATGATCTGTGCGGCCCTGGCCCATGGGACATCCATCGTCAAAAACTTATTGGACAGTGAGGATCTCGCCCACACCCGTGGTGCACTTGCCCACATGGGAGCCGCCATGGTTGTGGCCGATGATGGCACCATCACTGTGCAGGGGGTCAATGGGTTGCCCACCCCCCATGAGTCAGACATTTATCTTGGCAATTCCGGAACCTCCATGCGCCTTTTGGCCGGTGTTGCGGCCCTGGGCCAAACTCCCTATGTGCTCACCGGAGATCAGCGCATGCAGGAACGGCCCATGGGGGATTTATTGGCCGCTCTGCAGATGATTCAAGTGCATGCAGAGTCTGAAAAAGGGGATGGTTGTCCCCCGGTGCTTATCCACGGGGGAAACAGGAGGGGGGGGGATGTAACCATAGACTGTTCCCAGAGCAGCCAATATTTGTCTTCTTTGCTCATGATGGGGGCGGTCTTGGACCAGGGGCTTTTAATTTCGTTGCCAGCACCGGCGGTGTCAGCGCCCTATATTGATCTGACCATGGATATTATGGAGAGATTCAATGTTAAGGCCCGGCGCGTGGATGAAACGCATTATGAGGTTTTGGGGGGGCAATCCTATGTTCCAGGAGACTTTGTGGTGGAGCCGGATCTTTCCAATGCCAGTTATTTCTGGGCCATGGGGGCAGTGTCGGGAAAACAGATCACCGTGGCACACATCAATCAGTCTTCTTTACAGGGGGATATTCGACTGCTGGACATTTTAAAACAAATGGGGTGTGATGTGGTATATGATGCCCGTGGCATAACGGTTTCGGGCAGAGATCTCACCGCTGTGGAGGTGGATATGTCCGACATTCCCGATGTGGTTCCCACCCTTGCCGCTGTGGCTTGTTTTGCCAATGGGACCACAAAAATAAATAATATTGCCCATTTGCGGCAAAAAGAGTGTGACCGTATCTCGGTTGTGGTTTCCCAATTGAAAAAACTGGGGGTGGATGCCCGGGAGGGAGAGGACTGGTTATCCGTGACCGGAAAGGCACCCATGAAAGAAGCGATCATTGAGACGTTTAATGATCATCGTATTGCCATGGCCTTTTCCATCATCGGCCTTATGGTGGATGGCGTTTCCATTGAAAATGAGGGGTGTGTGGCCAAGTCTTTTCCCGGTTTCTGGGAAATTCTTGATCAATTATAAAGATACATGGCAATAATTACCTACCACAACGAAGATTAAAATTTTAATGATTCCAGCTTTTTGTACGGAATTTATATAAAAAACTTAATTGTCGAGTATAAGAAAACTTGGGGTTGCTTCTAACGCCGGCCAATGGGTATGCACCAAACAGTCAATAATTAAATATAATGTTAAGTTTCAAGATTTTTAACTGTTGTTATCTGATGTGTGCTGTCAAAAGTGGCCGATCTTAGAAGCAATTCCAGAAAACTTGATTGTCGAAAAACAGGAGAGGAAGATGGCAGGAAGCAGTTTTGGAAAAATATTTCAGGTGTCCACCTGGGGAGAATCCCACGGTCCTGGGCTGGGTGTGGTGGTTCAGGGATGCCCATCGGGCATTACTTTAAATGAAGCCATTCTTCAAAAAGCTCTGGATAAGCGAAAACCAGGCAAGGGCAGCACCAGTACCCGAAGAAAAGAACCTGACAAGGCCGAAATACTTTCCGGGGTTTTTGAAGGGGTCACCACAGGAACTCCCATCAGTATCATGATCCGTAACCAGGATGCCAGGTCCCGGGATTACCATAAAAATGCAGCGGTGTTCCGTCCGGGCCATGGGGATATCACCTACCAGACAAAATACGGCGTCCGGGATTGGCGGGGAGGGGGGCGTGCCTCTGCCAGGGAGACAGCAGCAAGGGTGGCTGCCGGTGCCGTGGCCCAGGCATTCCTGGATACCCATGGCATTACCATTAAAAGCATAACCCTGGCCCTGGGGGGAGTGTCCATTGAAAAAATGGATATTGATCCTGATGACAACAGATTACAGTGCCCGGACAGTGCTGGTTTTGAAAAGATGGAAGCCAGGATTGCACAGGTTAAAAAACAGGGAGACTCCCTTGGTGGGGTGCTTGAGGTGACTGCCCGCAATGTGCCTGCTGGATTGGGTGATCCGGTGTTTGATAAACTGGACGCTGACATTGCAAAGGCGTTGATGAGTATTGGTGCGGTAAAGGCCTTGGAAATTGGTGCCGGATTCCGGGCTGCAACCATGACAGGCTATGAAAATAATGACCCCATCACCCGGGAGGGATTTGGGTCCAATAACAGTGGTGGCATCCTTGCCGGTATCTCCAATGGAGAGGATATTGTGGCAAGGGTTCATGTGAAACCCATTCCATCCATAAGTAAACCTCAACAAACAGTGGATGAAAATGGCAATGAAACCACCCTTTCCACCACTGGCAGGCATGATATCTCTGCCATTCCAAGAATTAATCCGGTGTGCCGGGCCATGCTGGCACTGGTCATTGCAGATCACCTGCTGAGGCAAAAATGCCTGCAATAAAACAAAGCTGACCTGTCATGTTTCCTGGTAAAAATGATGGGTCAATTGTTTTGAATATAAAATAGCAATCTGAATAGTCTATTATTACAGCGTGATATGGGAAATATTGTTTTTATGTTAAAAAAGTGTTTGACAAGGATTTGGTTTTCATGTAGATATTGCGGGTCTTGTTGAGACGGCAAGGCCGCTTGCAAACAGCGCGGCAAGTTTCGACAAGATTTTTTTGCATTAAGAAGTTGAATTTGATCTTTGAAAACTGGTTAGTGAATGAATTGAGTACAAAGATGTTTTAAAGTGCAGCAAAGCACATTAAAAAACATTTTTTAAAAGAATTATAACTGGAGAGTTTGATTCTGGCTCAGAATGAACGCTGGCGGC
>CAKZLA010000535.1 GCA_937124525.1 uncultured Desulfobacterium sp. | reverse complement strand
GCCATCTGGCCGTAATAGCCCACATCCTTGCGCGCATTGCGGATCGAAAACGCCAGTTTCATCGGATCACCGTCAATGGCATTGGCCGCCACAAAATCCATGATGCCGGAATGGTTGGGGTCTGCTGCCATCACATCATACAGGTTCTGGCGTGGAAGGCCTGCCTTGTCGGCCATCGCAAACCCTTCCGAAATGGCGCAGATCATCGACTGGGACACAAAATTATTGATCAGTTTCAACGTATGTCCTGCCCCCAAGGGCCCTACATGAAAGACGTTTTCACCCAGATCGTCAAAGATGGGCTTCATCCGTGCGAAATCCGCTTCGGACCCGGCGGACATGATGTTCAGCTTGCCTTCCAGCGCGTGGCTTGGCGTGCGGCCCAGCGGCGCGTCCATCATGGCCACGCCCTTTTCACCGAGGTCGGCGGCAATCTTGGCGGTGGAGCCAGGCAAGCTGGTGCCGAAATCCACCAATATAGCACCAGAGCCTGCACCGGCCAGAATTCCATCCGGCCCATAGACGCGGCCCTCGACGGAAATGGATGTATCCACGCACAGCATGATCACATCAGACGCCGCCGCCACCTCGCGCGCGGTTGATACTTCGGTCGCGCCGCGCGCAACGGCAGCATCCACATTGCCACGGGAACGGTTCGCCATCACCGTGACGGCATATCCCTTTTCCTGAATCTGCTTCAATGCAGGATTATGGTCCAATTTATCAGTGGTATCCGTATCCACCACTTTAATCTCCATCACGTAGATATGCTCTCCCAGTTTGACGGTCATATCCGCCTGCCCGTGGTTGGTGATATCTTCCGGGATGATATCGGCATCCAGTGAACTGAAAAAGGCATAGAGCACTGAAGCGTAATACCCTTCTGTCCCGGGAAGGTCATTTTTTGTGAAGTTACGCCATGGGATGGCAGCAAACAGTCGCTGGATCACGACGATCATGCCGTCAATGTCACCGGCTTCCAGGCAATGGTATAAATGATCCTGTATGCCGATTTTTTCATTGATCAAATCGGTATAGGCGTTGATGAAATGATCATTGAGAGCAATTTTTACCTCAAGGTTGGGCACCTTCAGCTCAAACATCATCCGGTTGCGACGAGTAAAGGTGCGTGCAATTGTCAAATAACCGCTCTGGAACAGCAATGTCAGAGGATTGATTTTTTCCACATTAAAGGAGTCCAGAACCTCTTCGGTCACCTCCACCCCTTCCAGGCTGGGCAAAAAATAGCGATTTTTCTCAAACAGCTTGAGCAGAAAACCGGGATTTCCGGTTTCAAACCAGTAGTTCCGGTACTGGTACGCCTCACTGATAAAAAGTAAAATATCAAACGGATTGTAAACCGGTTCGCCGAACCATTTGTATCCGTTATACCATTGTCTGACCCTCTCCATATCCACACCATGAAGATGGTCTGCAAAATGAGACTTCAGATCAGCATGGGTATAGCCGCAGATGGTTGCAAATAGGCTGCTGAGGGTAATATCCCGAAGCTGATTCACTCCGCTGAACAGGCTGACCTTGGAGAATTTACTCACACCTGTCATGAAGACAAACTGGAGATGAGCGCCCTGCCCCTTGAGAACGGAATAAAGATTCTTCAGCCCTTCGCGCATTTCAACGGCTGTTTTTGTGTCTGCTATGTTGTCGAGAATCGGTTTATCATACTCATCAATCAAAACCACCACGCGGCGGCCATATTTTTTTTCGGCTTTTCGGATGAGTTCCCCGAATGTTCCCGGGATATCACGGCTCTGGTTAAGAGAAATTTTCAGATTCAGTGCATTGTCATTTAAAATTTCATAAATCCGTCGATCCAGGCCCTTCCGGGACTGTAGGGTTCCATCGGAAAAATCTATCTTGATCACCGCATGGATTTTATTCCAGTCCCATTTATCATAAATATATAATCCCTTGAACAGGTTTTGGTTGCCTTCAAAAACTTCTTTGAGGGTATCCACAAACAGGCTCTTTCCGAATCGCCGGGGCCGGGAAAGGAAATAATATTCTCCATGATCAACAAGCTTTTTAATCAGATGAGTTTTATCAATATAATAACACTCATTTTCTCTGATTTTTGCAAAGGTTGAGATGCCTATGGGCAATTTTTTCATAAAAAATCGGCAAGGAAATCCCCTGAGTCTTTAACTCAGTGGAGGAATTGCCGCCTCCATTTTGTTATTGTAGTAGACTGGTCAGCTGGGCCTACAGGTTATTACCCTGCAAGCCCCCTGAGTCTTTAGCTCAGGGGTTGTTGACACTCTTTGGGGAATAAAGCCCGATGAATGGTTTTCCGTATCAACAAGTGTAAACCTAAAAATGAACGATGCCCCTTTTTAATAGGATAATGTATTCCAGCATGACGTCAAGTTTTAAATAGAAGTAAAAATAGTTTTATGATAATCATGGAGTGGTATAATTCATTAAATGCCATTAAATGAGGTGGCCCGTGCAGAAACATAAAAAACTCCCCATTGGTATTCAAACCTTTGAAAAAATTGCCCAGGACAATTATTGCTACGTGGACAAAACGCATTTTGTGCGGCAGTTGTTAAATGAAGGTACATACTATTTTCTGTCCCGCCCCAGACGATTTGGCAAAAGCCTCTTTTTGAGCACATTAAGGGCTGCCTTTGAAGGCCGTAGGGAGCTTTTTCAGGGCCTTTTTCTGTATGATAACTGGGACTGGAGTCAGAGCAATCCCGTGGTGCATATCAGTCTTGGCTCCGGGGTGATGCGCTCGGTGAATGATTTGGAGATCCGTTTCAGCGCAATTCTTGATAACCATGTCCGGTTGCATGATTTGCAATTATGTCAGGACGACCTGCGGGAGCGCTTTGCCGAGCTGATTCAGACTCTTTATGAAAAAACTGGCCGCCGGGTGGTGGTGCTGGTGGATGAGTATGACAAGCCGATCCTGGACAGCATTGAAAACACGGAAATGGCCATTGCCCTGCGCGAGGAACTCAAAAACTTTTATTCCGTGATCAAAGATGCAGACCCTTATATTGAATTTGTGTTCATAACCGGAGTATCAAAATTCAGCAAGGTATCTCTTTTCAGCGGATTGAATAATCTCAAGGATATCACCATAGACAAGCGTTTTTCAGACATTTGCGGTTATACTCAGGATGAGCTGGAGAGCGTATTTTCGGCCTGGATAGGCGACAATACGGATCTGGCCAAGGTCAAGACCTGGTACAACGGCTACAGTTGGCTGGGCAAAAAGGTTTACAATCCCTTTGATATTCTGCTTTGTCTGGATGGTGGTGAATTCCGAAATTTCTGGTTTGAGACCGCTACCCCTACTTTTCTGATCCGGCTGCTACAGGAGAAAAAATATTATATTCCGGCATTGCATGATTTAAGGGCCAGCGAGAAAATTCTGGGCAGCTTTGATGTGGATCGTCTGGAGATTGAAACCCTTTTGTTCCAGACAGGTTATTTGACCATAAGGGAAACCCGGCATATGGGCGGTATGCGCTGGTTCCTGCTTGGCTATCCCAACCAGGAGGTGCGGCAGAGCCTGAACGACTATATCCTTTCCTTTCTCACAGATACCACAGTTGTCCAGGAAAACAACAAGTTCAATTTATATGAAGCCCTGCTTGCCAATAATTTTGATGCCCTCCAGCAGACTCTGCAGGCGTTTTTCTCTTCCATCCCCCATGACTGGTATCGCAAAAACCAGCTTGCCAACTACGAGGGT
>CAKZLA010000534.1 GCA_937124525.1 uncultured Desulfobacterium sp. | reverse complement strand
CTCCTGATAACGTAGGGTATTCTTGTAGTGTAATATCTGTAAAAAACTTAAAAATTCTGAACCCCAAAAGCCCCATCAAGGATTGACGCTGATGTTCGCTGGTGTCATGGATTACCACGCCAATGTCGACGGAATTTTATGGTTTTGTGATACCGTGTTTCCCCGGATCAAAGAAAGATTACCCGGCACGCGCTTGGTTATTGCCGGCAGTAATCCCGCTTCGGCCATACAGCTATTGGGTAAACACAAAAATATTGTTATCACCGGCTTTGTGCCGGATATGCGCTTATGGTACTGCAGGGCGGATGTATGCATTGTACCCCTGCGCATTGCAAGGGGGGTACAAAACAAGGTACTTGAAGCCATGGCCATGACAAAGCCGGTGGTGGCAACTTCCCAGGCCCTACAGGGTATTTCAGCGACACCGCATCAGCACCTGGTGGTGGCGGACGAGGCGAAAATTTTTGCCAATACCGTGGTGGAGTTGCTCAATGATTCGGCCCGGGCCGGTGATCTGGGAGTAGAAGCCAGAAAATTTGTCATTTCAGATCATAGCTGGGATTTTCATATGGCTCGATTTTCGTCCTTGGTTTTGCGTTCAGGAACCGTTAAATGAGTCTCACAAAAAAAATATGGGACGGGCTGTGGACAGGAACAGCAGCCTCAGTCTTTGAAAATTTGCTCAGAATTCCCCGGATGATGATTGTCACCCGTGTGCTGGGTCCTGAATTATACGGAATTCTCGGGTTGTTCGGGGTATTCCGGGAAGTGGTGGGGAAGTTTATCCAGCTGGGAACCGGGGATGCCATCATCAAGTTTCTGGCCATGGATAAGGCCCGGCAAAACACGGACAAAATCAGTGGCACCATGGGGGCAGCGGCCCTGATCCGCCTGGTAACCATTTCCATCAGCCTGGGTTTCTTTTTTCTGTTTGAGCCGGAGATTCTTCTGTGGATGAAAAAATATCCGGCAATGGGCCATGTCCCTTCCCGGCAAATGATCTGGCTTGTCAGGCTTCTGATTGCAGGGATATTAATCCAGGCCATTGAAGGCCCCTTTGGCAATGCCCTACAGGGATTCCAGGCTTGGCGGTCCCTGCTGGTGGTACGGATTGTCGGAGCCCTCGCCTCCACCGGATTTCCCATTGTGGCTGCCATATTGGGATTTCGCCTTCTGGGGATAGTGGTGGCCCAGCAACTGGCCTTTGCCGTTATGGCCATGATGATTTTTTATTATTACCGCATCAAGGTAAAAAAACATGTAGAACATGTAAAAATTACCGTTATCCTGGATCAGATCAAACCTGTGCTTCTTTTTGGTCTTCCCTTGATTTTTTCCCAGTTTTTCAGGCTTGTTTACACTTATACAGATCAGTTGATGCTGGCCGGGATGGGCAAGGCCGCCGCAGAACTGAGCTATTATGAGGTGGCCAGAAATGCCGCAGCTATGCTGGTTTTTGTTCCCACCCTGCTCAGATCGGTGATGTTCCCCGCTTCTGCTGAATTTTACGCAGATAAAAATAAAGCCCGGCTCCAGGCCCTGTTTACCTTCATGGTTAAACATCTTTTCTGGTTTTTGTTCCCCCTGGGGGCATGGATGGCCGTTCTTTCTCCCCTGGCCATAGAAATTATCGCCGGTTCCCAGTATCTGCCTGCGGCAAAAGCTCTGTCCTGGCTGGCGTTTTTTGTTGTAATGCGCTCGTTTGGTGTTCCTTTTTTCACTTGCCTTGTGGGATCTTTGGGCAGGACAAAAGAACAATTTTACATATCTGTGTCCAGTGGGGCACTCAATGTTGCTTTAAATTATTTCTGGATTCCCGAATATGGTTTTATGGGTGCTGTTTATGCCACAGGCGTGGGACACCTTTTGAGTTTCTCCATGGCTTATTTTTTTTTACGACCCCATATGAAGTTGAGGTTTCCTGCATATTCCATGCTTCTTACTGTGGGTCTGACCTCCATAACCTGCCTGTTTTTTTATGTCGGTATGATGTATCATACCGCTATTTTATTTATACTTGCACCTGTTATGATTCTTTTTTATATCATGGGGCTGGCTCGGTTCGGCGCATTTGATAAGCAGGACATGACTTATCTATTAAAATTATTGTATCCTGTGGATAAACGATTCCCCTTTGTCAGTGAATTTTTTATCAAGTATGCAGTAGCAACCCCCAAAAAAAATCTTTTTTAGCCACCCTTCATATGACCTCAAAAATACTTTACAGTCTTTTGCACCCCACTACAAAAGGGGAATGCTCAAAAAAAGTGACATCCTTCATTCCTCGTCACTCCTAAGTTCTTTGCATGTTGTGTATGAAAATTTGCTAACCCATTGAAATTATAGAGCCTGTGCCTTAAAATTTGATTTTATAGACCTTAATGATTTCAATGAATTATGAGGATTTAGATTCTTATCTCTGATTTTCGTGCTATTTTGGCAAGAGAATCAGAAAACCTTTTTGGTTCTGGCTTGTTCAGGTTAGGACTCTTGAGTTCATTCACTGCTTGACACTTTCTCAAAGCATTCCCTTATTTTCCAGGAATCTCTTAAAAAAAGTGTCAACTACTTTTGAGGCAATATGAAGGATGCCAAAAAAGTCTAAAATAATTTTGAAGAATGCCCTTTTATAGATCAAAAGTATCAACGCAGATACAATCAAATTGTGGCATACAAAAATTTTCATTCTACGTTCTGGACATGATTTTAACTTCGATTATCAGTGGAACGAAATGCGCACAACTATAGGAAAGTTGATAATGCTTGAACGAAAGGCACTTAAAGAATGAATGGCAAGCCCAAAATTGGTTTTTTAATCTATGATTCCCGTTCAGGAAGTACACTTCTTGCTTCCCTTTTGAACGAACACCCGGATATTGCCGTCAGTTTTGAAGCTGAATTTTTAATATCCGCCATGAAGCATCACCAGAAAACCGGTTTTTTCCCAGAAGGTCAAATTTTATATAAAATGCTTAAGGCCGACAAAAGACTCTCTGAATGGGGAATTGATATCTCTCACGTTTATCAGGAGTGCACATTACTTTATCAAAAAGCCACCGTCGAAAATTTTCTTGAAACTTTGTTCAGTCATTTAAAGCGTTATAACACAAGCAAAAAAGATACTTGCCTTTTTATCATAAAACAGGGCCTTTTAACCGGCTATCTGGATTCCTTATCATCCCTGTATCCTGATGCGTATATCATACATATATATCGGGATGGTCGTGCTGTGTATGCCTCCAAGAAGAAAAGTAAAAACATAGATTCAAATTTGCCAATGTCCAATGACCCGGTAAAATCTGCCCGTCGTTGGATGAAAATTCAAAAGAAAATAAGTGCCATGGCCACAGTCATGAATATCTGCGAAATCCGTTATGAAGATTTGATTATCAACAGGGAAAGAACATTGGAATTAATTTGGGAGTATTTAAAATTAGATGTCACCCTATATCCCTCAAAAAAATCAGAAATTTCATACGCAAAGAATCTACCGGGCAATCAGAAAAAAATCCATCCCCTGGTTGGAAAGCCTCTGGATCAAAGTAGAATCACCGCATGGCAATCAACACTTTCTCTGATTGAAATCTGGAGATATGAACAAGTCGCCCATAGGGCGCTGAAGGTAAGACAATATATGCCTGTATTTTATTCCATCTCTGGCATTTTTCGTTATATGAGAGACAAAACACAATTTTTTAAAAAAAATACATGAAAACAGGATATCTAC
>CAKZLA010000533.1 GCA_937124525.1 uncultured Desulfobacterium sp. | reverse complement strand
TCGCACCCTTGAACGGTGAGTTTAGTGGATACACTATCACAAATTCTTAATACGTCACACAGAAAGGAATTCCAAATATCGATTAATTAAAAAAGCTCCTTAACCGCCAACATCACATCATCCGGACCGGGCCTGAAAATTTTTTCATGGGTGGGGGCAGTGGGTACCGGAATTTGGGGGGAACCAACCCGCTTGACCGGTCCCTTAAGCGCTTCAAAAGCCTCTTCCGCAACCATGGCGGCCAGTTCCGCACCGAACCCGCAGAAGCGGTTGGCTTCGTGCACAACCACCAGTCGACCGGTTTTTCGGACTGAATTGAGAATGCAAGCCTTGTCCAGGGGTACCAGAGACCGCAGATCAATCACCTCGCAGGAGATTCCCTGTTCGCCCAAGGATTCAACCGCCTTCATTGCAGTGTACAGAGCTGCGCCATAGGCCACTATGGTGCAGTCGCTCCCCGGCATGACCATACGGGCTTTACCAAGAGGGGTACGGCTGTCGCCGGCCGGTACCTCACCCGGCATCCGATAGAGCATCATGTCCTCCACAACGATGACCGGGTCCGGGTCAAATATGGCACTGAGCAATAACCCCTTGGCATCTTCCGGTGTGGACGGCCAGACAATTTTCAAACCGGGACTGTGTGCCATCCATGCTTCAAGGTTGTGGGAGTGCTGACTACCGGCACCGAAACCCATGCCAGCCTTGACCCGTACGGTCAGGGGAAAGCTGGATTTGCCCCCACTCATATAACGCAATTTCCCGGCATGGTTGACCAACATGTCACTTGCCAGGGTAATGAACGGAAAAAACATGATTTCCACCACCGGCCGAAGACCCATGCAGGAGGCACCTACGGCAAGCCCGGCAATGGCTGCTTCGCTTACCGGCGTATCTTTCACCCGTCCTGGGCCAAATTTTTCTAAAAGACCATGGGTGGCCATGTTGGGGTCCTGGTGGATGGAAACCCCAACGCCTTCGCCCGCGATAAATACATTCTCATCGGTTTCCATGGCAATTGTGAGCGCTTCGTTTAAGGCTTGTCCAAATGTTTTTTGACTCATGGCATGGCTCCTTTCAGACATTGGGTGGTTGGACGAACACATCGGTCAAGGCGGTTTCGGGACCTGGATACGGGCTATCATCTGCAAAGGCCACGGCAGCTGTCACGCGTGCCTCGGCATCCTGGTCAATTACCTGGATCTGGTCGCCGTTGAGCACGCCATCATCGATGAGCTTTTGCTGGTATCGCTGGATCGGACACTTGGCGGCCCAAACTTCAAGCTCTTTGGGGTCCACATAATGCTGTCGGTCCTGTTCACCATGGCCGCGCATGCGGTAGGTCAAAGCTTCCATAAAAGCGGGGCCCTTGCCCGAACGGCAGTGCTCAACCAATTCTACGGCGAGATGGTAAACCGCCTCCACATCATTGCCGTCTACGCTATGACCGGGCATATCATATCCTCTGGCACGCTTAAAAATGTGCGAGGTAGCGCAATGTTCTTCAGGTCGTTGTGCACCCGCCCAGCAGTTGTTTTCGCAGATAAACAAAAGCGGTAGCTTCCAGACACCGGCCAGATTCATGGCTTCGTGCACACTCCCCTCAGCCGCTGCACCATCGCCGAAAAAAACCACAGTTATGCCGTTGGTGGCCTTGTACTGTTGGGCAAAGGCAGCACCAAGGGCCAGGGGTGGGCCTGCACCAACCACCGTGGATGTCATCAGTATGTTGAGATCCGGTACGGCCAGGTGCAAGGTGCCGGCCTTGCCACCGTTGACACCGTTGGCCTTGGCCATGATCTCTGCCATCAGAGAATTGAGGTCCGCGCCCCTGGCCAGCAGATGACCGTGGCTGCGGTGGTTACTGACGATGACGTCATCAGGTGTAAGGGCCGAAACGATGCCCGTGGCAATGGCCTCCTGTCCATTGGCCAAAATCTGCATACCTGGCATTTTGTTTGGCTCCTGACACAGGGCCATGATCTTTTCCTCGAACTTGCGTGTCAGGATCATGCTTGTATAGAGATGTGTCTGAAGGTCTGGAACAATTTTCTTTTCTTTCATGATGCCTCCTTTTTATCTATAAAGATAACTCAACTGACAGTCCAAATAGATTCAAATTGAGCTCTTTTTTGCCGGAGATTATATTTATTCTTTTTATAAAAGGGTGTTGAAACGATTGCTATTTTAAACAATAAAATCAAACACTTATATCAAGATTGGTTTTTTGATATTTTTGAGCATAACATATTGAAATGATTAATATTTTAAAAATACTTTTCAACACCCTTATATAAGAGTATCCATGATACTTGTGAGTCACAATCTTTTTGAAAATTTAAAAATAGCGTGACATCTTAAAATGATGAGGGCATTCTTAAATTTGCAACATTGTGAACGTCCGAACTCAACAAAGAAAGGCTCAAAATGTCGCTGTATATTTACCAGGCCTTGATGTTTTTCCGCAAGGAAAAAGTGGAAGAATTTATGCATGTACAAACGGGACGAATAATAGCAATATATGACTGGTTCCTCAACAAAATGTGAACATTTAAAAAAACAACTTTAACCCAGGAGAAAAAAATGAATTCTGAAGAAATTTGGGGTTGGTCATAAGCTGGGCCACTATACGGGAGATAAAATTCTACCCATCGCAAATTGTCGTAATAACAGGGCTTATTTTTCAATGCTAAAATTCTACCACAAGGTGGCCGACTCTATGATCAACCCCGACCGGTTCATAAGGAACTTTATATTACAATGATTTTTATGACTATTTTTGCCTCATCTTTTGTTATTGCACTTTCCGGGGCCATGATGCCGGGCACGCTTCTCACCGTCACCATCAGTGAGAGCAGTAAAAGGGGGGTCTTGGCTGGCCCTTTACTGATCCTGGGTCATGGTATCCTTGAGGTGGTATTGCTGGCGGCACTATTCATGGGCATGGCACCTTTATTCAAAGAAGCTTGGTTTTTTGTCTTCATTTCAATAGCTGGTGGCAGCATATTGCTCTGGATGGCAGCAGGGATGTTTCGGTCCATACCTTCCCTGACCCTGTCCTTTGAGCCGGGGGATGAAAAAAGCGGCAATATTATTTTGACCGGCATACTCATGAGTGCAGCAAATCCCTACTTTATTATCTGGTGGGCGACCATTGGGCTTGGTTATATCCTTAAGTCAAGCGAATATGGCCTTGCGGGAATCCTAACTTTTTTCAGCGGCCATATTCTGGCCGACCTGACTTGGTATACTATAATTTCAACAGCCGTGGGAAAAGGTCGTTCGTTTTTCAGTGATAAGGTTTATAGAGGAATTATCGGATGCTGTGCTGGTTTCCTGGTATTGTTTTCCGTTTACCTATTCATTGGTGTGATCCAACATTTAAGAATTGAGTTGCAGTTGACCTAAAAGGAGTTCCCTTAATCAATCAAAGGATCAAGGGATGTCCACCCTCCTCCAAGGGCCTTGTACAGACTGATGAGGTCTGACGTAACCGCAGATTTACTCTTTGCCAGCTGATCCTGGAGAGACAACAGTGCCCGCTGCCCGTTGAGCACATTTTGAAAATCAGTAAGACCGGATTTGTATTGGTCTTCGGCAATTTCAACGGCACGCCAGGCCGCCCCTACAGCCGCCATCAAAGACCGCTGCCTGACCTGTTCTTCTGCGTAAGCGGTCAGCGCATCTTCCACTTCGGCCAGTGCTTGGAGCACAGATGCCTCATAAGCGAGCAATGCCTGTTCCTGGATAGCGTTCTGCACTTCGATGTTCTGGCGTATCCGCCCTGTATCAAAAATATTCCATTTAAATGAAGGACCGATGCCAAATATTTTGCTCTCTTTTTCAAACAAATTGCCCAGGGATAGCGATTCAAGACCAATGGAGCCGGACAGGGTAAAACTGGGATAGAGCTCGGCCGTGGCAACACCGACCACGGCGGTCTGGGCGGCAAGTTCCCGCTCGGCTTTACGGATATCTGGCCTTCTGCGTAGAACATCCGCTGGCACCCCCACAGCAATTTCCGGGGGAGGCGTGGGAATGTTTTTTCGTTCAGCCAGTTCATCTTTTAATGAACCGGGGTTTTGGCCCAGCAGGACGTTCAGGCGATTTTGGGCCTGCTCAAGTCCTGTGTGCAGCAGGGGGATCTGTGACCGGGTCTCTTCGAGATTGTACCGGGCCTGTTCCAGGTCAAGCTTACTTGTCAGTCCGGTCTGGCAGCGCGTTTCTACCATGCCATATGTCTGCTCCTGGGCCTTTTGATTAGCCTGGGCTATGGACAGTCGGGTCTGAAACGAACGTACTTCCACGTAATTTAAGGCAACTTCGGCCAGCAGGCTCACCATGACATCGTGAAGACCCTCCTGGCTGGCTTCAAATGAGGCACCTGCTGCCTCGACCGAGCGTCGAACCCTGCCAAATACATCAAGCTCCCACCCGGCATCAAAGCCTGCATCGTATAAGTCGTTTTCCGTGCCAAGGCCTGTCTCTTTGCTGGTGCGAATCTTGCTGGCAGAACCTGAAACGTTAATGGTTGGAAAAACATTGGCCTTGACAATATTCCGCCTGGCCCTGGCCTCACGAACCCTTGCCCGCGCAATGCCCAGGTCAAAGTTGCCAGCAACGGCACTGTCAATCAACTTGGTTAATGCGGGATCATTGAAAGTTGACCACCAGCCAGCCAAGGTCCGGCCATCGGGAGTTGCATCCGTCAACCCGCCGGACAACCCTGTGCTCCACCCCTTTGGGGCTGCAATATCAGGCGGCACATAATCCGGGCCAATGACAGCACACCCGGCAAGCAGTAATACGAGCAAAAGCCCAACAAGGTTCAAACCTAATGATAATACTTTTATAAGAAACTCCGTCCAATGATTTGTAATAACTTGAATTTCGATATTTGCTGTGGGCAGGCCAGATCCCCAATACGGTCTGCCCGTGGCAGTTATATGGATCATATCTGACCGGGAAAAAGGCTGTCTTGTTTTTCTCATTTTAACCATCCCTCTCTTTTTTCTTATCCGTCAATTCATGCCAGCCACCTGGGACATCAACAAGCACAGCTCTATCATGACAACTTACATCGTTACATTGATGCTCCTGCGGAATAAGACCAGGGCTGCCATAAAAAACACGCTGCCGATGGCGATAATTGCCAGAAAATTCGGCCAGACCAGATTAAAACCCGCACCACGGTATAGAATTGCCTGGGCAAAACTGACAAAATGAGTGGTCGGAGCCAGCGCCATGATGACCTGGACAATTTCCGGCATACTGTCATGGGGTGTAATACCGCCGGAGAGCATCTGCAACGGCAGAATGACCAGAATCATCAGCAGGCCAAGCTGGGGCATGGAACGTGAAACCGTACCCATGAAAATACCCATGGAAGCTGCCGAAAACAGATGAAGCATGGCACCGAATAAAAAAAGGAACACGGAACCGGCCACAGGTACAGCCAGCACGCCCTGTACCATAAAATGCAGGGAAAGTGCTGAAGCAGTAAGAACGACCAGCCCCATGGCCCAGATTTTGGACATCATGATCTCAAACGGCGTGAGCGGCATCACCAGAAGATGCTCAAGGGTACCGTGCTCCCTTTCACGAATAATTGCAGCACCGGTAAGAACAATCGACAGCAGGGTGATGTTGTTGATGACTTCCATAACGCTGCCGAACCAAGCACTGTTTCGGTTGGGATTGAACTTGGTGCGAATGGCAAGCCCGATGGGCAATGGGGACCCGCCACGAGCTCCCTGCACAAATTCGTTGATCTCACCAGTGGCGATGTTTTGAATATAACTGGAACCGATAAAGGCCTGGGTCATTCTGGTCGCATCAATATTGACTTGCAATGCAGGTTGCCTTCCCGCCAGCACATCGCGCTCAAAATAAGAGGGAATATCCAATACAAAGGTATATATTCCTCCGTCCAGTCCAATATCCATATCATCTCTTGAAATTGACTCTGGCTTTTTGAAATAGGGACCGTAAAAAGCGTTAATGATACGCATGGAGAGCTGGGACCGGTCTTCGTCGATTACTGCAATCGGAGCATTATGCAATTCCATGGACGCGGTTGTTGCAACACTGTAAACGCCACCAGTAAAAGACCAGATGATGATAATGAGCAACACTGAATCACGAAAAAGAGTGCGGAGTTCCTTCACTCCGAGATGGT
>CAKZLA010000532.1 GCA_937124525.1 uncultured Desulfobacterium sp. | reverse complement strand
GAAGACAAAACCGCCACGGAAGCCATGCTCTTGGAGGAAGGTGCCAAGGATGAAAAATGGCCCATGGTCTGTGATGGAAGAATCAAGCCCGCCGATGGATCAAGCATCGGCCCGGTGGTTTACAAAGGCACTCCGGACACCAAAGACGGACCGGTCACCAAAGCACTGTTTCTTTTCAATGATACCGATGACGCCACCGTCTGCATTGTGGAAAATGCCGATGAAAATGACCTGAATCTCACCATCTCCACTTTTCTTGACAGCTATGGTGCAAGCGTTTCGGCCATGAAGGCAAAGCGGCCCGGATATGCACCCATGTCCTGACCCATCTTTTGATTTGTTCCACCCTTTTCATCTTTTCTTCCTCCACCCAAGGCCGGTAAGCTATTAAAGTTACCGGCCTTACTTATATCCATGAGGTAATATAATGATTTCATTTACACCCGTATCTCCAACCTTCATTAATACGCTGGAAAAAGGGCTTCAAAAGAAAAAATATACCCAGTCCCCCCATGCGATATGGTTGCAAGGAACATCGTGGGAATATATCGGCGGCAACACTGTATGGACATCCCCCGATAATAATCACGCCGTTATTATTTATCACGACCCTGTTCATCCGATTTACGGCAACACCACAGATTCAGCGGAGATTCAAGGAGCCATAACAGCACAATCCGCCAATGATGGTTCCATTATGGCAGAGATGACCCGGAGCAAACCGGAAATTTCAGAGACAGTCTCTATTCAGGTTCCCCCGGGCAAGATTTTTGAATTTCCCCGGGAGCAATGGATCAAACAGGTTTGGCTGGATGCAAACCCGGCGCTTTTTGTACCGGAACGATGGACCCGGCAATGGAAAGTCACGTTAACGGAACAAAAGCATTGCCAATTTATTTCACAAAGTCCCATTGACCACGTTACATTCCTAAGAAAAGATACCCCCGACGGACTTGTGGTGGCAGGTGGCGAACCATCTTTTTTTAACACCACCTCCTTTGATTTAACATTGGAACCGGGAATTTATTACTATGAGGCCTTTTCCTATAATCTGAAAGGGGCTTTTGATGTTTTTTTAACGGAAACCTGCACCAATGATCCGGAACGCCCCTGGATGTTTGATGATGACGGTATGGATGCCTTTGGACATGTAAAACCCCAACCCCCCCAAAAAATTGACCTGACCGATCCGGCAATCTGCACCATAAGTGCCGATATCGTTAATTGTACCTATGAAACCAACGTGATCACCAATTCCCACATTAACAGGTACGTTAACAATCAATTGGAAGGAATATACTATTTTAGTGGAGTAGAGATTGAATTTCCAATCCCCCGGCGAATCAGACAAATAAAAATTGCCGGGTTTCCACAACTCAGAGACCGAATCATGGAAGGCACCGTTGTCTTACAGGGAAAAAATGAAGTCTCCGAACCATGGTCTCAAATAACGGTTTTAGATGACTACCTCACCCCCCCTGACTATGCCAACTGGATATTAAATCACAGCGTTGCATATGAAGAGACGATGGAACTTCTTTTTTATAGAATTTTTCTGGGCGAACAGGGTCGCAGGCTGGATATTATCACAGAAATTGAGCTGTATGATTAAAATAGCCTTAATTTTGCTGGATAAGGTTAAGCTTTGTTTTTAAAAAACGAGAGTAGTACAAACCTGACCCCGTTCTCTCGGAAATTAGCGCCAAAAATTTGATCATCGACTTACAAAACACAAGGAACCAGTTAAAAATGAAAGCGGAAATTACATCAGGAAGAATTTTAATTCAGGTATGGGGGGTGTTGCTTTCCATGATCCTGGCCAATTTCTTTGCAAAGGAATGTTCTTTGGTGGAAATCTCTCATTATCTGACCTTGATCAACGTATTTATCTATCTGGCCACCGCCATCTATGGTCTAATCTCCTTTGTTCTGGCATCCAACAAAAAATTGCCCGGTATCTGTGCGGCCATTCCCATGATTGCAATTATTATCATGCTAAGTATGATTTCAATGGAAATCATCTGGTTTTTAAAGGACAACAATGAAAAATTGATAAAATGGTGGGATATTATTCAGGAAATGTTGAACGCTCTTTTTGCCGTTTACATCATGACCACCATGTATATCATCAACAATTTTGAACGGCTCTATGAAAAATTTAAAATATTTCAAAAAAAGTGAGTTTGTGAAAGATCCGGATAAACTCCACCCGGACATCATGCCTTTAATGGATGATTTGCGTCACCTGGCAGAAACCCCCATTTATATTCATGTGGCATGGAATACCGCCAGCACCAATGGCCATTCCAAAAACTCCTACCATTATAAGGGGATGGCTGTGGATTTCCATTTTAAACAAGGGATACTTTCTCCGGTGGAACAGTTTGCCTGTATCCGGTCATTGCCGGAATTTCACGGTATTGGTTTTTATCCCTGGTGGAACTCACCTGGCTGGCATGTGGATATCAGACAAAATCCCACACTGTTGTGCTGGATCAGCCACGGTCCGGCCACCTATTGTTATGGTGTGGAAACCTTGCTCCGTTATTTACTTGCTCACCATCCAGGGTAGGCTGCAGCCCGGCTTCCATGACCATCAATGGAACCCTTTGCCGCCGATCCGTCGGTATCCGGTTAATATTTGCCCTTCAGATCACCCACCGGCACCCGGTTAATATCTGCCATCAGGTCACCCACCGGCACCCGATCAATCTTTTTCTGGAGGTTCACCGGTACCTGGTCAATATTTGCCTGGTCAACCTTTCCCAGGGCGGCGGCCACCGATCCTCTGCCCAACCTTTCCCCAGTCCTCAGGGCAGCGACCAACGGTAACCAATCTTTTTCCAGGAAAAAATGTCTCAAACAGGGGAAAAGTGTCTCAAAGCCCACCTTAAAACTTTTTTAAAAGTAATTTTCTGAAGCCCCCCAAAGCATCCATGGTGAAAAACAGGGTTAAAGTATTGAAATCATTATACTCTGTCGGGGGGCTTCAGGGGGTGCATGTAACAAAACGAGTACACCTAATTTTAATTTTTTTTGAATATTACCAGTTAAAATAATAAGTTATCTGGGTGTACTCGGTTTAATACTTATAGGGCATTTTGTTTCATTAGGTGTACTCGGTTTGATACATGCACCCCTTTATATTTCACAAAGTTAAAAATATATTCTTTTATTTAAGACAGTTACGTAGCGGATGCTTTGGGGGGCTTGGGGGGCTTCAGAAAAATTACTGTTTGAAAAAAACAGGGGGTTAAAATCCCCTCTGCAGGAAAGGTTGAACAGGGAGAAAAAACCATAAAATAAGCAAGGTGGCCAAGGCTCAAAAAAATCATAAATTAATCAAAAAAAAATGCTTTTTTATTTTAGCTGGGTCCAGAATACGGGCTTAAAGAATAAAATGCCCCAACAAATCAACTACATTCTTGCTACAATACTAAAAAAGGCCTTCAGCTAAAAAGCTGAAGACCCTTGATTCTAAGTGGTACGCCCGAACGGATTCGAACCGCTGACCCCCTGATTCGTAGTCAGGTGCTCTATCCAGCTGAGCCACGGGCGCACAAACTCCTCCTAGATATATTTCCGGGCGACAAATGTCAACATCTTTTTAAATTATTTTCATCTTCCTTTAAAAATTAAATTGACCTTAAGCCGGATAAATGGATATAGATAGGCCATGAATGACAGAGAATACATGAACCTGGCCTTGGCCGAGGCTGTTAAGGCCCGACAACTGGACGAGGTGCCAGTGGGAGCCGTGGTGGTGGATAGCAAAGGCAATATCCTGGGGTATGGTCATAATCAAACCATCACCCGATCGGACCCTTCGGCCCATGCAGAAATGTTGGCCCTTAGAAATGCCGCAAAAGAAACTGGCAATTACCGCCTATGCGGCGCCACCCTTTACACCACCATAGAGCCGTGCATCATGTGTATGGGTGCGGTGATCCATGCCCGGCTTTCCCGGGTTGTTTTTGGTGCCCCTGACCCCAGATGGGGGGCTGCCGGTGCATTATATAATTTTGCTTCTGATGCCCGGCTCAACCACAACCTTGAAGTTGTATCCGGCATTTGTGAGGATGAAACCCGGAATATTATCAGAAGCTTTTTTAGAAATAAAAGGAGAAAACAGTGTCAAACATTGTAGTTGTCGGCACCCAATGGGGTGATGAAGGCAAGGGAAAAATTGTTGATATTTTAAGTGGATCTTCCGATTACGTGGTGAGATTCCAGGGGGGAAATAATGCCGGTCACACCATGGTGGTGGATGGAAAGGAAATCATAAGCCATCTGGTACCGTCGGGAATCCTCCAGAAGAAAAAGTGTTTTATCGGCAATGGCGTGGTGGTGGACCCGGTTGTATTGTTAAGTGAGATGGACTATCTCATGGACAA
>CAKZLA010000531.1 GCA_937124525.1 uncultured Desulfobacterium sp. | reverse complement strand
GGCTTTATCTCTTTCAGGAAGGCGACCACTAGTCAAAAGTACCAGTATATCAAACTTATCAATAACAGTTCCATCGCTTCTGGTGCTTGGGTCAATAACAAAACTTATCACAGGGTTTGAGATAGGGCCGTGAACCTCTAAACCTACCCGGTAGCTAGTAACAGTAGTTTCAGCAAATAAATCAATATTTGGAGGCTCATCCTTTTTAAATCTGACTAGTCCTTCCTTAATCTCAAATTCACGTTTATAAGCCCGATCACTGCCCATGAAAAGGGCAATACAATCGTGCACCCGGGCAAAAACAAGGGGCACCCGGGGGGCACGGATGCCTATGGAGCCCTTACCGCATACCCCATACCCCACCACAATGCGGCTGCACAGGGGATCTGTGGCTGATTGATCAATGGCTTCCTGGAGTCGTCGGCGGAGCTCATCCGGCGTATTGTGCAATCCACCAGGGAGAAAATTCATTTTTACATTGAGGCCCTCTTTCTGGGCAATATACTTTATATCCGGGGCCAGGACGCCGCACCCAATGATGTGAATTGTTTTTTCATCTTCCATGTGATTCTCCTTGACGCGTGTGTTGTACCATACACCTGTTCTGCTTATATTAAAGTTATGTCTTTCACCTGCGCACAAATAAGTGCGCTTAAAATTTTATTGTGCAAGCAAGAATACAATTTTATTCGCATAAAATATACAATGGAGTGTATAACTATGGTTTTTTTACCCGTCAAGTTTTTTGTAACTGCCCGGACAGATTTTGATTTGCGATCCAATCTGCCATAATAAAGCATGGAAAATGGGAATGCACCCGTCTTTATTTACTGGTTGACCTTTTTTTAAAGTATTCCCTTATTTTCTGGAAATATTCTCAAAAAAGTGTCAATTATTTTTGAGGCTGTGTAAAAGATGCCATATTCTTAATAACTGCCACGGGCAGACCGCATGGGGGACCTGGGCCTGCCCACAACGAAGCATGAAAGGATATTAGGCGTGCCTACTCTTTCATATAAACACCCATGCCCTGGCGGACACAACGAATATTGAAAAGGCTATCATGCCGCCCCCCCGACGGGCAATGGGCCCGGCCCGGAACCGTAGACGGCCCAATTGGCCGGTTCCTATTGCCCATCGGGGGGGCTCTGCTGAGGCAAACTTGGAGGCTACTTTTTCATATAAAAAAAAGCCGGGAACCATGGAATTTTGTTGATAAGGGAAAGGTGTGAGACGCGATAAACTTAAAGTGCTTTTGCTGTGGCTGGTATTTTTGTTCCCTCTGCTGGTGCTGGTGTTGTACAGTTTTTCAGGGCAATGGGCATTTCCCTCCCTGATCCCTGATACCATTAATTTTCGGACCGTTATCTATTTTAAAGAAAATGCAGGGCAGATTTTTATTCACATCAGCTCTTCTTTTTTTTATTCCATTGTTGCGGTGATCCTTTCCGTTTTCTATTCTCTGTTGCCAGCAGAATTTTTGAGCCGTCGGGATTTTGCAGGAAAAAAAATTATTGAAAGCCTGCTGCTGGCTCCGGCGGTGCTTCCGGTGATGACCTTTTCCATTGGGGTTCATCTGATGTTTATTCGGTTGGGACTTGCCGATACTCATTTGGGTGTGGCATTGATTCTTTCTGTTTGCAGTTATCCTTACATGTTAAGGGCCATGATCTCCGGTTATAAAACCATTCATCCTGATTCCATTGTGTGCGCCAGAAATCTGGGTGCAGGCTTCTGGCAGATTCTCTGGGAAATTGAGATCCCCATGCTGCTGCCTGCCCTGACTGCTGGCGCATCCATTGTATTTTTGGTGGCGTTTTCAGATTATTTTCTGGTGTTTCTCATTGGCGGTGGTTCAGTGCCTTCCTATTCTGGATATCTATTCCCTTTTTTGAATTCAACGGACTGGTCCCTTGCATCGGGGTTGACTTTGTTGTTTATTATTGTGCCGATTTTTCTTTTTTTGGTTCTGGATCTGACGGTGATCCGGCTTTATCGCAAATGGCTTTAACTCAATGTGGAAAATGGGGGGGATGGGGTCAGGCAGTGTAACTCCATTTACTGAAACAGGGTTTCCCAGACAATGAATGAACAATCCGACTTTAAAGCACTGAAAAAGAGAATCAAAGAGCTGGAAAAGAGAACCAAAGAACTGGAAAAGGAAAATTCCCAGTTGAAATTTTTCAAACTCAGCCTGGAAAATATGCCAGGCATTATGTTCTCAATTATCAACAAAGACTATTGTTATGAGGCTGTCAACAAAGAGTATTCTGGCGCATTTAATATAAATACAGATAAAATTATTGGAAAGCATGCAACTGAAATATTAGGTGACAAGCTCTTTCATACATTGGCCAAAGCCAATTACGACAAATCGTTAAATGGTGAATGTGTAAATCATTCCGGCTGGATTTGTTTTCCGAATTCAAAAAAAAAATTTCTGAATATTCATTATTACCCCTTATACAATGGCGTTGACATAATTGCTGTCGCCGTTTTAGCCCATGACATCACCACAATCAAGCAAAGCGAGGAATTGTTGCTTGAAGGTCAAGCCCAACAACAATATCGAACAATTATACAGACAGCTATTGACGGTTTTCATCTTAGTGATCCACAGGGACGATTGCTTGAGGTCAATGCCTCATTTTGCAAGATGCTGGGCTACCGGTGTGAAGAGCTGCTCCAACTTAATATTTCAGATCTCCATGCATCACAAACAGCCCGGGAAACAACCCGGATGCTAACCCAAATACGTCCAAAAGGAAAATGCCGATTTGAAACAAAATATCAATGCAAAGACGGAACTTTTATTGATGTAGAAATAAACATTCAATATTTAGATATTAAAAATGGTATTTTTGTCAGTTTTGTTCGAAATATTACAAAAAAAAATCAAATCAGGAGCATGCTCAAGGATAGTGAAAGGCGATATCGGAATCTTTTTGAGGGTGCACCAATGATGTATGTGATACTTAGATATCAGAAAAACATTCAAGTGATATCAGACTGCAACAAATATTTTGTCAAAACATTGGGCTACAAAAGAAGCGATGTAATAGGAAAGCCAATTTCTTTTTTTTATACAAAATCCTCACAGGAACAACTTTTATTAGAAGAAAAGTACAGAGGTAGAAATAAGGAGCATTTCACCATTTCAGAGCAGGAACTGGTCAGGCATGATGGAGACATCGTCAATACATTGATCCAGACGCTATCAGAATATGATATTAATGGGAATGTCATCGGCACCCGCGCCATGTTCATTGATACTTCCCGCCAGAAAAAGGCTGAACAACAGCTAAAAGAGAGCTACAAACTGCTCTTGACGATAGTTGACGGTATTTCAGATCCCTTGTTAATGGTGGATAAGAAAATGGATATCATAATGATGAACACGGCGGCCAAGGCTTATTTTAAAAATGAAAATGAAAGTTGTCTTGGCAAAAAATGCTACCAGGTACTCAAAAAAAGACACAGACCTTGTAAGGGGTGCAAGGTGCCCTTGGCAGTTTCCAACGGGCAAAAAAAAACTTTTGAGCGAAAAAGCATCATGGACCCGGGAAGACTTGAAAAAATATCCATATATCCTGTCTGGAAGGACGGTAAGATGTGGTCGGTCATTATACGATTAACAGACATTACAAAAACAAAACAAATAGAGAATGAACTCATACAGGCGGACAAAATGATTTCATTGGGCGTTCTGGTGTCTGGAATAGCCCATGAGATCAATAATCCCAATAATTTAATAATGTTAAATATACCTATAGTATGGAAGGCATGGGAGAGCGTTGTGCCGGTTATTGAATCATATTACAAAAGAAATGGTGATTTCTGCATTGCCGGCATCCCATACTGCGAAATACGCGATGAGATCCCCTTGTTGTTATCCGGGATAAGCGAGGGGACGGAACGTATCCGACAAATTGTCCAGGAACTTAAAAATTTTGTCCGAAATGACAATACCAATATAAATCAACTTTTAAATATAAATGATGTTATCAAAAAAACCATTCGATTAACGAAAAATATGATCAAAGAAAAAACGGATCATTTTAAAGTTGATTACAGTTCAAATCTTCCAATTATTAAAGGCGATCCACAGAAAATTGAGCAGGTCTTTATAAATCTTATTGAGAATGCCTGCCAGTCGCTTCCCAATAAAAAAAAAAAAATCTTCATCTCATCCTTCTTTGAAAACACAACCGGTTATGTTGTGGTGAGAATTCAAGATGAAGGTAGAGGTATCCATCCCAAAATACTGAATCGTATCATGGAGCCTTTTTTCACCACAAAAAGAAGTAAAGGAGGGACCGGTCTTGGTCTCGCGATATGTTCGCGCATAGTTGAGCTCCACGGTGGAAAAATAGAAGTGAACAGTGTCATTGACAAAGGCTCTATCTTTAAGATACTTTTACCCGTTCAATGTGGAAAAGATCCTGCTTAGTAAAGCGGTGTGATGGCCACAACAAACGTTGCGCTGGAGGTTAAACAATGAAACAATCTTTGTTTCCCCACAATCCAATCCTGCTGGTGGATGATGAACCAGACTCTCTCAGAGGTTTTAAAATGACACTCCTGTCCGCCGGCATAAACAACCTTTTGCTGTGCCAGGACGCAAGGGAAGTTATACCGATTATTTCAAACAATAAAATTGAAGTGATTCTACTGGATCTGATCATGCCCTTTATTCCAGGAGAGGAACTCTTGTCCATGATTATGAATCAATTCCCGGAAATACCTGTCATTATCATCACGGGTAATACCGAAGCGAAAATGGCAGTTCAGTGTATGAAAACCGGAACATTCGACTATATGATTAAACCCGTTGAAACAAACCGTCTGGTATCAGGCGTAAAACATGCCATTGAAGTACGCATGCTGCAAAATGAAAACCAATTACTTAAAGAATCTATTCTTTCTGGATTACTAAAGCATCCGGAAGCATTTTCACATATTCTTACCAAAAACCGCTTCATGCTGGGCCTTTTTCAATATGCGGAGTCCATTTCCAAAAGTTCCAGAACGGTATTGATTACCGGAGAAACAGGGGTGGGGAAAGAACTCATGGTTAAATCCATTCATAAACTCAGTGGACGTAAGGGACCTCTTCTCACAGCAAATGTTGCTGGAATTGATGATAATGTTTTTTCGGACACGCTTTTCGGACATATAGAGGGTGCCTTTACCGGAGCTCATAAAACACGAAAGGGACTGATAGAAAAGGCCTTCGGCGGCACCCTTTTTCTGGATGAAATCGGTGACCTGACACCGGGTTCCCAGGTTAAGCTGCTTAGATTATTACAAGAGGGTGAGTATTTTCCCCTGGGGGCAGACTTGCCAAAAATTGCTGATGTAAAAATAATTGTTGCCACAAATCTTGATCTGATGGTACTGCAAAAATCAAATAAATTCCGTAAAGACCTTTATTACAGGCTTTGTTCCCATCACCTTAATATACCTCCCCTTCGTGAAAGATTAAATGATTTACCCTTACTGGTGGAGCATTTTATTAAAATGGCTGCCCGGGAATTTGGCAAAAAGACTCCTTCTCATCCTTTGGAATTACTCAACTTATTATCAAATTATACTTTTCCAGGGAATGTTAGAGAACTTAAATCCATGATCTTTGATGCCGTTGCAAATCATAAATCGAAAATCTTATCCATGGAAAGAATTGAGTCTTATCTCAAAAAACAGCCCGCCAACCTAAGGGGTTCAGCTAAAATCTCTCTTGGGGTTCAGGATTCATGGTTTTCTGAGCCTGAGCGGATTCCGACCCTTGATCAAATGACCTGGGATCTAATGAAAAGAGCCATGAAACGATCCGGGAACAATCAAAGCATGGCTGCCAGATTCATGGGAATCTCCCGGCAGCGATTTGGACGGTACCTGAAAAAATATTCTGAACAAAATTAACTCGTCAGTCATAAGTTCTCCAATTTTCCACCACACAATGTGTTCCGTTAAAATTGAAATCAACACATCTGGTATGAAAAATGAGAACTTAAGACTCATGAGTATTCTCCACACAGCTTGAAAGTTTTATATATCGTTGGGGTATTTGTTTTATTTAAAGTGGTGTATCATTTTATCACCCATGGTTATTTCATAACATCCGCATTCATTCCCTGTAATTCCAAGCCGTTTCTTCCCAAATCAATAAAAACTGCCACAAAACAAGACAGCTTTTTCATGGCTTTTGATTACACGCGTTTTGTTATTTAAATCCTTATATCTCAATATTTTAAAAGTTAAATTATGATTTGGAACATTTTTTGCTGTTGAAGTTAGCTTCAGTATTGAGACGTTAGAGGAAAAAATTAAACAGTGTCAATCTTATCTTGATAGAGAACTTGTTGTTCTGTTTGCAGATAATGAAGATCGCTTGAATCAACATATTCATTACGGATTCCCAGATGCAGGTACTAACTTATATGGGGCGCAACGATGACGCCCTTGTTGCAAAGGCGGAAGACCTTATGAACGGCACTATAGACAAAGCCAATGAATTAAAAAATGGTTTTTCCAGGCAGGCAAACAAAGACCGGATGGATCATGTAATTGACAAAAGTAATTCCTACCTTAAGGTGTTTGATGAATTTGTTGATCTTAGGCATCAGAAAATCCAGACCATTGCTGTTATGTATTGTGCGACAATTACCTTGGCCGATGACGACAATTATCTTGTCCGGTTAAAGATGTGATAAAACCCCCGACATT
>CAKZLA010000530.1 GCA_937124525.1 uncultured Desulfobacterium sp. | reverse complement strand
AAGGTGCCCTCGTCCAGTAATCCCCTCATGCGCAGGGCAATGGATTCATACAGGGGGATCTTCCGATCCGTTTTTGCTGTCGTGGGTATCATGGCTTGAAAAATACAGGATTTTAGCGAAATAACAAGGCACAATTGATGGATTTTATAATGGACACAATTTTTATTACTCTGATAAAATAGAGGATACAAAAAATAGAAGGCCAATGGGTCGCCGACGGTCCAGAGCCGGGCTTATTGACCGTCGGGGGGACGGCATGATGCCATTTGTTTTTATCCCAGATTGACAGAAGATAGTCTGAAATACAACTCGCATGGCATTTCTTTTGATATTTTTAAATGTGCAGCTGATATTTTATTTTTATGTGAAAGAATATCATAAGAGGGGTTGCTTTTTATGGGAAAGTTTGTTTAACTCTACCCGTTCAAAATAATAAATCTTTATTTCACTGAGCATTATGGTCAAAAAGGAGTATTCTTTTAGACCTGCTTTTTCGGAAATCCATATCAATGGATCATCCACCACTATTTGTTTGTGACTCCCTATAAATAAACGAGATGGGTCGGATAGTCTATTTAACGGTTAATTTTTAAACAGAGACTTCTATGGCCAAATTTATTTTACGACGTTTTTTTCTTCTTTTGCTGACCATGTTTGTGGTCTCCGTTGCCGTTTTTATTATCGTGGAATCATCACCGGGTAATATCGCAAAAAATATACTGGGTGCATTTATCACACCGGAACAGGAGGCTTCTTTTCTGGCCCAGATGGGATTTGATAAGCCCATGACCACGCGATATCTGTATTGGCTCACCGGCAGTGACTGGCATGCGGCAAGAAGGGTCAAGATGCCCCTTAAACGTATAACCACAGACACCGGGTTTGAAGAGTGGTGGGTTAAAGAATCCGATGGTACCCTGGTGCGTTGGATCCTTGATGGCGATAATCTTGTCGCCGATATCCGGGCCTTTGACGGCACCATTACCAAAAAAATAGATAACCAGCGCTGGAAAACGGACAAGGATGGAAATAGCTTTTTCTGGGGCCTGGATCGCGCCAACCATGCTGTTCTCTGGGAAAAGGGTTCTGGAAAAGAGGTGTGGACCTTTACGGCGGGCTCGGGGTGGCAAAAAACCACAGGAGGTCCGTCAAAGTATATTCCTTTGAAAAAAGGGTTTGTCCGGGGTGATCCCGGAGTTTCCATTCGCACCGGTAGGCCGGTGAGTAAAAGTCTTTTTGTGCGGCTTCGGAACTCCATGGTTCTGGCGGGGATTGCCTTTGTCATTGTCATGCCCCTGGCATTGTTGTTAGGCGTGATTGCAGGGCTTAAGGTAGGTTCATTCAAGGATCGATTTTTATCCATTGCGGGGATGTCTTTTTCTGTTATTCCAGAGTTTGCCACTGGTATTTTTTTAATTTTGATTTTGTCACACTGGCTGGATCTGGTGCCCGGTGCCACCGTTTTTGGTGAAAAAGCGCCCTGGCAACGACCGGACATGCTGGTGCTGCCGGTACTGACGCTTACCCTCATCGAACTTGGCTATGTCCTTCGCATCACCCGGGCCAGCATGGCAGATGTGATGCAGTCCGCCTATATTCGGACGGCGTTTCTTAAGGGCCTTCCCTATTTTACGGTGATATGGAAACATGCCATAAGAAATGCCCTCATCGCTCCCATCACAGTTATCATGCTCCATGTGAACTGGCTCATGGGCGGTATCGTCATTGTGGAGGTGGTCTTTGGCTATCCCGGGTTGGGTCAGTATCTGTTGGATTCTGCCCTATATAAGGATGTCAACGCCATTGAGGCAGGGACCATGATCATGGTTCTCATCGCCGTGGGAACGCAATTGGTGGCGGATGTTTTGTATACCTTTTTAAATCCTAAAATAAGGTTTTCGTGATAAATTAATAAGGCCATGTTGTTCCGGGGGGGGCATAATATCGACCACTCTGGGGAGGGGTCAGGCTTGCGTTATTGACACTTTTGCTTAAGTTTTAATTTAAACACAAGCCGTTGTCAAAAGCATGGCGCCTGATACAAGCCTCAGCCTCCAATAACACAAGCCTGACCCTATCGGCCCACCAATTATGATGATTGGCCGATGTTATGACCAACCCCGATTCCGGTACAACGATTTCATGGTAAAATATGCCAATGCCTCTGAAAATCAATCTGGGTCAACAGGAAAAATATGAGTGAAGAACAACTGAAGAAAAATAAATTTATGGAAATGTTTGCCGTGCTGTGGTCATCTAAAACAGCAATGGTGGGCCTGGTTATGGTTGTTTTCTGGTTTTCTGTGGCCTTGTTTGCCCCCTTGGTGACCTCCTATGGTCCCATGGAGCAGGACTGGAAGGCGCCCAATCAGGGACCGTCCACCACCCATATTCTGGGAACCGACGAATTGGGCCGGGATCTCTGGTCCCGCATCGTCTATGGTGCCCGCATTGTACTGGTGATCTTGCCGGTGAATGATAAAATATGGCTTCCCGGTGGCACCGCCATTCTTGGGGTTTTTGCATCCCTGCTTCTGGGGTCCTATCTGGGACTGCTCAGCGGATACAAGGGGGGATGGGCCGATGAAATCATCATGCGGTGTCTGGATGCCATGATGTCTGTGCCGGTGATTCTCCTCTATCTCATCATTGTGGCTGCCATTGGGGCTTCGGCGGTGAATGTGGTATTTGCCGTGGCCATTGTGGGAACCCCGGGTGTGGCAAGGCTTGTGCGGGGCTTGACCCTGGACATTAAGACCAAGGATTATGTCCGGGCCGCCGAGACCCGGGGGGAAAGTGCTTTGCGCATCATGTTTGTGGAGATTCTGCCCAATGCTAAGGGCCCCATCATCATTGATGCCATGCTCCGGGTGGGATATGCCATTTTTGCCATGGGAACATTGGGATTTCTGGGACTTGGCATGCCGCCACCATCTCCGGACTGGGGCAGCATGGTGGCCAAGGGGAGGGAGTTCATCCTTTCCGGCAGTCCCTGGGCATCCATGTGGCCCTCCATTGCCATCGCCTCCCTGGTGGTGGGATTGAATTTGTTAGCCGATGGCCTTCGGGAAGAGATGTCACGGTATCAGTGATGAAAAATCGGTTTGTGGAGTATTTTGTTTGTAGGTTAATGGATTTGTGGGAATCAGAATTTGGACGCCTTTGTGCTTATGCTTTTTTGTGATTTGTTATGTTGGGCAGGCATGGAGGAATATGTGAAACTCCGGAAAAAGTGAGTGGTTATCTCCGGGGTATAATACTTAATACTTTGTTAAGGCAGTTTCCTGCTGCCATGGTGGTTATTTTTATATGGAAAAATCCAGATCTGATGAATCCAGTCCTGTCCTTGAAGTAAAAGATCTTGCCATCTCCTACGAGACGCGCAAGGGAGATATCCCTGCCGTGCGTGGGGTGAATTTCACCATCCACCCCGGAGAGACCATCGGCATTGTGGGTGAATCGGGCTGCGGTAAGAGTACCATTGCCTTTGGTATCCTGGATTTCCTGGGTTCCAATGGAAAGGTGGTGGGGGGCAGCATCAAATTCATGGGAAAGGAGCTTGTGGGCACGGACAAAAAAGAGCTGCAAAAAATTCGTGGCAATCAGATTTCCATTGTCTATCAGGACCCCATGCAGGCGTTGAACCCCTCTTTAACCATTGGTGCCCAGCTATGTGAAGTGTTGACCACCCACCACGATATTTCCTATGCTGATGCTGAAAAAAAGAGCATTAAAATGCTGGATCGGGTGTATATGCCAGATGCCGCCAATGTTATGACACGATATCCCCACATGATTTCAGGGGGCCAGCAGCAGCGGGTGGTCATTGCCATGGCCATGCTTAATAACCCGTCTCTTTTGATCATGGATGAGCCCACCACGGCCCTGGATGTCACGGTGGAGGCGGCGGTGCTGGATCTCATCGAAGATCTTAAAAAAGATTACAACACCGGCATTATTTTTATCACCCATAACCTTGGGGTGGTGGCCCGGGTGAGCAGCCGTATCTGTGTGATGTATGCCGGAGAGATGGTGGAGACCGGATTGACAACTGATATTTTTGCAAAGCCTGCCCATCCCTATACCCGGGGGCTTTTGTGCTGTATTCCCCGGCTCACCGATGATCTTTCCTTTTCAAGTCTCTGGTCCATCCGGGGCCGGGTACCCCATCCTTCAGAGAGGAAACACGATTCCTGTATCTTTGCCCCTCGGTGTGACTGGCTGGAAAAGTCCATGGCAGGAGAAGGTATCGTCAGCCTGAAGGATAACTGCCCGGTGAAACACCCTGATCTGGTTGAGCTGGGTGGCGCGCATAAAACGAGATGTTTCCTGGGAGATGAACCTCTTTCCGTGCCCTGGAACGAATATGTCAGGGGCAAGCGAAAAAAATTGGATCGATCCGATGAAACCTTTGATGCCATGTCCGATGGATCCGATGAAATCATCGCCTCGGTGGAAGATCTGAAGGTTTACTATGATCATCGCACCGGGTCCCTCATGGAGACCCTTGGGTTTGGAAAAAAAAGATATGTCAAAGCCGTTGACGGCATCTCCATGGAGATTAAAAAGGGTTCTACCTTTGGTATTGTGGGGGAATCCGGATGCGGCAAAAGCACCTTGGTTAAAGGGCTTTTGGGCCTTGAAAAAATAACCGATGGCAGGGCAAAGCTCATGGGCATTGATATTTCAGACCCTGTCTCCCAGAGAACCGGTGATGTCATTAAAGAGTTGCAGATGGTGTTCCAGAATCCCGATTCCACGTTAAATCCTTCGTTTTCGGTGGGAAGGCAGATTGCGCGACCCATGCGAAAGTTCAAAACGGTTCCCCGGGGACAGGTAAAGGCGGAAGCCAAACGTCTGCTCAAGGCTGTGAAGCTCGATGAATATTATTATGACAGACTGCCCCGCCAGCTCAGCGGTGGCGAAAAACAGCGGGTGGGCATTGCCAGGGCCCTGGCCATCCAGCCCAATCTTGTGATCTGTGATGAACCGGTGTCGGCCCTTGATGTGTCGGTGCAGGCAGCGGTGTTGAACCTCTTGAACGAGATCAAAGAGGAGCTTGGCACCACAATGATTTTCATCGCCCATGATTTAAGTGTGGTGCGGTTCATCTCTGATTATATTGCCGTGATGTATCTGGGCCAGATTGTGGAATATGGACCTGTGGAGTCTATTTACCCCCCCCCGTATCACCCCTACACCGAGGCCCTTCTGGCATCGGTGCCTGTACCAGATCCTTTGGCAAAAAAAAAGTACCATCGCCTGGAAGGGGATGTGCCAAGCGCCCTGGATCAACCCACTGGATGTCATTTTCACACCCGGTGCCCCCGCAGAAATCACCTTCCCGATGGTGGCAGCATCTGTGAACGTGAGGAACCAAAGATGCAGAAACTGGATAATGGGCACTATATCATGTGTCATATTCCAGCTGAGGAACTTACGGAACTGGCCAACGGTGCCTGAAGACAATGGTGCACATACAGGATTGACCCAGTGTAAAAGAAAGTTTGTGTTTCCCAAATTCTTAAGAACCTAAGCAAAATTAATCCTGTGTTTTCGTCAGATGACTTTCCATATTTCATCTTACCCACAGGTGTCATATGGTGAATAAAAGCTGTCAGCGAGTATTCGTTCATGTGACCGGCACTATCGTTCTATGTATCATATACTCCTATAAATACAAAGTTGGAGTTTTATTATGCTATTTTTAAAAATAATCAAAGCATGTTCATTTCATGGACTGTCCAGAGCAGGTCTGATTCTTTCCCTGTTTTTTTATTCATCCCTTTTTGCAGGAGAACCTGCCCTGCAAAAACCCCAGGTTTATTCCCATCAGGAAGACATAACAGGATGGGTGATGAGTGAAAAATTAGACGGCATCAGGGGATATTGGGACGGTATCCAGATGTATACCAGGAAAGGAACCCCCTTGCATCCACCGCCATGGTTCATAAAAAATTTCCCGCCGTTTCCCCTTGACGGTGAACTCTGGAGCAAAAGAGGCGATTTTGAATTTATCCAGTCCGTGGTACTGGACCTGACCCCTGGGGAAGGATGGAAACACATCACCTATAACATTTTTGAAGTCCCCAATGAAAAAGGAGCTTTTCTCTCCCGGCTCAACCGGGCACGCACCTGGTTTCAAGCACATAAAAATACCCATACCCGGATTATTCCCCAGATTCGGATTAAAGAAGAATCAGACATGGAAGCATTTTTAAAAGAGATTGAATCAATGGGGGGGGAGGGCCTGATCCTTAAAAATCCAGACATTCCCTATCACACCGGTCGCAGTCCCCATATCCTTAAAGTGAAAAATTTTCAGGATATGGAGGGGATTGTTGTCAGCCTCAACAAGGGCAAGGGGAAATACAAGAATCTCATGGGCTCAATGACCGTAAAGCTTAAAAATGGCACCACCTTTAAATTGGGTACGGGTTTTAGTGATAAAATCAGACATAAACCGCCGCACCCCGGTTCAACGGTGACATTTAAATACCATGGATTTACCAAAAAGGGAATTCCCAAATTCGCCTCTTTTTTAAGGGTGAGGCAGGACTGAAGGGACAGTTTTAAATCTTTCGAGCTTTGCGGGTAGCACTTTGCTGACCGGGTTTGAAGCTCCATTGCCTGTGCGGCCTTGGGGACAAATGTCATAAGCAGGTGTAAGGATCGTTACCGATTACAGCATCTCCAGAAAGGCTTCCACCCGCACGCGGATCTGCTCCGTGTCCGACGGTGTATATCCGGTGTTGATGTGAAGCACCGGAATCCCTGCCCGGGTTTCGATTTCTCTCTCCACGGTAACATGCTCCACCGTATATGGCTGGCAGTTCTCCAGGGTTGCATCAATCACCCCATCCACATGAAATTGATCAATTAAGGTGAGCAGATACTCCAGCCGCCTGGTGTTGGGACTCATACAGGCGCAGGGCGTTTCAAGGTAGTGATCTGCCAGACTATCCACCAGGTGGTCTTTTTTTTCGGTGTGGCGAAAGATGCTTTTCAGGCTGCTGCAATGCTCCTGGACAACAACAATTGCTCCCAGTTCTTCTGTGATTTTCAGCACTTTGTCTGAACCTGAACCCATGGGGCAACCGGTGATGAGAATTCGTGGGCCGGATTTTTTTAATGGCAGTTCAGGTTCAAGTCCTGAAATGGTTTCCAGCAGTTTATCAAGCAACTGGTTATATTTTTTAATATCCGGGGCCACATTTCGTGATTCCATGATCATGAGAAGTTCTCTGCCGTTCATGGGAGGGGTGGCGGATGCCATTGAATTTGAGATAGCCATGAGTTTTTCGTTACGCAGATTAAGCAGATCAATCTGTTCTGCAAGGGCCTCATCAATGATACGGTTTCCCGTCTGCTCCTCTATAAAGGTTTTTAACCGTTTAACCTCGGCCCGCCAAAAAACCTTTGCCGACGTGTTATCTGCAGCATAGGGTAGCTGCATCACATGAACCGGTTTGATCCTGCCCATGAGTTCAAACATTTTTTTCTTGCCGTCACAGGTGGTCTCTCCAATAATGATGTCCGCTGCATGAAAATAGGGACAGGTGTCGGAGATGGCAAAGCCATAGCTGGATTTGATCAACGGGCAGAGAGCTGCTGGCAGGTCTTTTTCCGCCGCTGAAATAGGTCTTTCATCTTTCCCGCACAAAGAAACGGGGATCATACCGGCGGCTCGAACGATTTCTTCCGGTGCAAACGTGCAATAAATGCCGGCCACCTTTATCCCCTGCTCCGGTGCTTCTGCAAGATATGCCAGGCAGAGTTCAGACAGTCGACCAAAGGGTTTGATGGCTTCAAGGACTTCCGGGTGTGTGGTTTTCATACTTATCCTTTTGAATATTTTGTTAAAGCAGCGTGGCAGGAAACGGAAACCATAATGACGATGCCATAGACCATGCGCGTCCAGAGTCCGGACAGTCCACAGCTGATAATTCCGGCCTCGATCATGCCGATGATGACAGCACCGATGAGTGTGCCGTAAATGGTTCCCTTTCCACCAAAAACAGAGGTGCCCCCCACAAATACCGCTGCAAAAACCAGCAGCATATATCCTTCTCCCTGGGTGGGCCACCAACTGGCCATTTCCATACATACCATGGTTCCGGAAAGCCCTGTTACCATACCCATGAACACAAAGACGCCAACCCGGACCCGGGCAACAGGAATTCCCATCATCCTTGCTGCAGCTGCATTGTCTCCACAGAACCGGATGTGGTCGCCAAAAACATGGCGGTTCAAGAGAAGCCAGGAAAAGGCCGTAAGCAGGAAAAACCACACGGCCTGGGCCGGAAGCCAGCCAAACCATCGCCCCACCATCACAAAATAAAAGGCAGTGTCCCTGATTTCAGCCATGTTAAGGGCCAGGCCGCCTGCCAGCAAAATGGTGAGCCCCCGCCAGAAAAATTGGGTGCCGATGGTTGCAATTATGGACGGCACCCCGAAGCCCACCACTAAAAGGCCATTGAGAGCCCCGGCCACGGCCCCTGTTGCCATGGCCGCCAGGAGCCCCAGTGCAGGGCTGCCGGTGGCTGTATAGATGGTTGCATGGGCAAATCCACATGCGGCCATCACCGATGGAAAGGAGAGGTCTATTTCTCCTGTGATCACCACAAGGGTCATGGCAACGGCGATCATTCCGGCAAAGGGGATGGTGGAAAGATAGGCAATATAAATTCTGGAGTGCAGAAAGGTATGGGGGGCAAGCGCCATAAAGGACAACAGCAGAATAATAAAAATAATGGAAATTGCCCACTGCAGGGAATTGAATTTTATGAAATCGGGTAAAGGTGGCATGTCAGGAACACTTCATCAATGTTTCGATAAGAATCTCTGGTGAGGCATCTTTTCGATGCACCTCAGACATAACCTTACCGTGTTGGATAAACAGGAATCGATCTGCCACTTCATGGACATGGTGCAGGTTGTGGGAGATAAAAATACCGGATTTGCCTCTTTTTTTCAGTGTTTTAACAAAGCCCAGCACCTTGCCCACCTCTCTCACGGCAAGGGCGGTGGTGGGCTCATCCATAATGACCACCCGGGCATCAAAATACATGGCCCTGCCAATGGCAAGGCCTTGCCTTTCACCACCGGAAAGAACCGATACCGGTACCTCCGGGGATATACCGACACCATCCATTCCAAGGATTTTTGTGAGTACCCGCATGGCCTCTTTTTTTTCATGTCGCACACGAATAAAACCCAGTGCGTTTTTCCGGTGACGGCCCATGAAAAAGTTACGCCAGATGGACTGGGATTCACCCAGGGATTTATCCTGAAACACGGTTTCAATGCCCATTTTTCGTGCGGTACTTACGGAAAAGGTGGGAGATAAGATCGGTCTGCCTGAGAAAAACATCTGGCCTGAATCAAATTTTTCAACCCCGGAAAGGATTTTGATCAGGGTGGATTTCCCGGCACCATTGTCGCCAATGATGCCGAGAATTTCGTTTTCATGGAGTGTCATGTCAATGCCCTTTAAGGCGGAGACATGGCCATAGGACTTGGTAATTTGAGAAAGCTCAATAAGGGGAGTCATAAGGTATACGGTTATCGAAGCCCTTTTTTGGCCAGGGGTGCAATGAGTGACAGGTTGTCAGCATCAACAAATCCGCCCCCTGTGTCAATGGTCAGCCCGGAAAAACCGTATTTTTCAGTCAGGGCAATCTGAAGTACGGAAAAGTATCCCAATAAGAAAGGCTGGGCATCGCCGATGAGATCAACATATCCTTTTTCAATGGCTGTGGCCGTGGCCGGGGAGAGAGAGAAGCCAGCCACATCAACACCATCAGGCGCTACACCGGCCGTTCTCAGGAAATTTTCCATTTGTGCGGTGAGTGCACCATGATCAATGACCATGGCTTTGCAATCCGGATGCGATGCCAGATAGCCAGTGATTATGGGTGCTCCAAGGGAGGGATCCTTGTCCACTTCCGGTGAAATTTCAAGATAATCCACTGTTATGCCCTCTTTGTCAAACACATCCAGAATGGCCGTTGCACGAAGGCCCCGGGTGGGCAGCCGTTTCAACCCCCACACAAAGGCCCGGTCCCCTTTTTTAAGGCCGAATCGCATCATGCATTCTTTGGCCATGCTCACGCCCTGGTTATAAGCGTCTGGACCGACATATCCAAATCCCTGGGCGTGGAATTGTGCCTGGTTTTTTGGCAGCGGTGTATCCACTGCGGTCACCCGTATACCGGCCTGACGTGCTTCCTTAATAAAGGGCATGTATGCGGCATCGCCTGGATGCCCCATGACCACAATGCCGGTGGGCTTGGCGGCAATGGCTTTTTTGAAATTTTCTATCATTTTTTCCGGGCTCCAGTCGGAATAGACAAAGGTGATTTTGGCACCGATGTCATTGGCTGCGGCTTTTGCCCCATTGTACACCACCGTGTTGTATGTACCACCCACCGGTCCCCCTGTGTCAAACCAGATGTGCATTCCGGTTCCGGTTTTTGCTTCGACATCTGCCGCCGTTGATGCAGGGGCGTACATCAAGAGAACCAATAGTGTAATCAATAATAAACGTCGTAACATGAATGGACTCCTTTGAAAAAAGTGATGGTTTGATTATGGTATGAATATAAATTTTAACATCTATAAGGAATCAAAGGTGAGGTCAAATACCGAATTTCTATTCTTCTTTACAAGGACATAGGCAATGTCTATGATTTTGATGGCTCATGTGTTTTTCCTGCCGCTGACATAAAATGGCTGGAGAAGAATCAAGTTCGGAGTGGGTCCGACAGAATGGGATGCTCGGTCAGAAGTAGACACGAAGGCCGGCATAGATCATATTGGAATAAAGACCGAATTCTGAATGTGGGGTCAATGTGGCCCCTTCCATGTCAGCTTGATCCCCCAGGGCCAGAAATCCCCCTGTTTCCAGGAAAAAATCCTGCCTTAAACTGTACTCCACACTGACCCCCATGTAAGTCGAAAGATCTGTGAGGTTTATCAGGCTGTGCAGGGTGCCGGAAAAAAGCGGGGTAAATTCATAGGTAATTCCGGGAATGAGGTAATGTTTTCCCATGAGGTAAGTTCCGCCGTCGGCATAGGCGGTTTTTAATGTCGTGTTACCCGTAAATGGATTGATGGTGTCTGTGGTATGGGTGATATAGTCGTCTTCTGCCTTTGTTCCAGGGGAGTTATAGTGGTATTCCACAAAGAAATATGTGTTATCAGGAAAATTGAAATCAAACCCGCTGACCAGACGGAAATAATCCTCGTCTTTAATGGGGTGATCAAATTGACCGGCAAAGACATGGGCCGCTTCCAGCCAGAACCCCGCCTGCGATATGGACCGGGTCATGTCAAATCCCAGCATCAGATTATTCTTAAAATCCATGACCATAAAGGAAAAATCCGTATTTAAAAAATAGATACGTGTGCGGATAAAAACGGCGTTGTTGTCCATTTTTCCGTCTTTTCCAAGGACCACTCCCAGGTCAATCTCATTGAGATCTCCGGTGGGCAGTGTTAATCGCAGGGCATCCACACCGGTTTTGTGCTCCTTGTTGAGATCCTGAAACAGAAAGGGGGAAAAAATATCCGTGGGATTAATAAATTTCCCGCTGCCAAAGGCAATGGCCTGGCGACCTAAATAAAGGTCGGCAGATGGAAAGAAAAAATTGATGTTACATCGATCCAGATTCTGGAACAACGACAGATCCCTGGGGGTGTTCTCCTGGAGTTTGTCGTCAAAGTCATACATGCGATAGGCGTTTTCCCGGGGATTGATGAAGCCCTGGGCTGCAATGAGAGAAGGAGCGGTTGCCGTGGGTGATATGGCATAGGCGGTTTCAAATGAGAAAGTATCGGAGGGCTCATGGAACAGTCGCACCCGCAATTGACTCTGAAGCATGCTGTAGGTTTTGTCATCTTTCAGGGGTGGTAGAACCGTATTGGGTGCAAATTGCTGAACCATTATTGTGGATTTGAGATAGCCGGTCAGTGACGGCGGCGGTGGGGTCTCATTGCCATGGAGCAGGGGGACGGGGGGCATAAGAAGAACAGACATCATCAAGGCCCATATCCGTATAGGATGTTTCATGTTGACTTTCCCTCGGAGTTTGTTTCAACACCGGCCCACGGTGGAGGGGACTGGTCTGACACCGTTGATCCCTGAACTTGTTCAAATGGCCGGTGTTGTGATGAAACGCCAGAAACGGGATCATTGAATTAGCGCCCTTTGGGCGGGCTTCTATCTGGCTCGATATTTTATTTCAGGTCATAATTGCATGGGATTTGTTCTGTATCAAAAATTGTAAAGTCCTATACTATCGAGTTACCGTATCTCATCTTTTTCGATACGTCCATCATGGATACTGACCAGCCGTTTGGCATGGTCCATGATCATGTGATCATGGGTGGAAAAGACAAAGGTCATCCCCCATTTTTCGTTGAGCTTTTGCATGATTTCCAGAAGGTCGCTGCCTGTTTTTGAATCCAAATTGGCTGTGGGTTCATCTGCCAGGATAATATCGGGTCTGCTTACAATGGCTCTGGCAATGGCAACCCGCTGCTGCTGGCCACCGGACAGTTCAATGGGTTTACGATTTTCCATGCCCTCAAGCCCCACCTCGTTGAGTATTTTTATCACCCGGCGGTGGCGTTCTTTTTTCTCCACGCCCTGGAGAAGCATGATATATTCAATGTTCTCTGTAACCGTCAAAACCGGAATCAGATTGTAGGACTGGAAGATAAAACCGATGTGGTCCCGCCGAAAATCCCCCAGCTCGGCACCGCTCATCCGGCTGATCTCTTTTTCATTTAATTGAACGCTGCCCGAGGTGGGGGTATCCAGGCCACTGATAAGGTTCAGGAGGGTGGTTTTCCCAGACCCGGATGGCCCAGCAACGGCTGTAAACTCCTTGCGCTTGACCTTGAAATTAACCCCAACAAGGGCGCGCACCTCCACCATTCCGGTTTTATAGGTTTTTTTCAGATTCTCCGCATTGATGATAATGTCTGACATTTTGTGCCTCGTTTTTTCCGAGCATGTTGGATTTTTATTTTTTCATGGCATTTGAAGGGGATATCCCGGCGGCATGGATGGCCGGATAGAGTCCCACAAACATGGTAAATAAAATCAGGGCCAGGGGATAGATGATCGGTGGATAGGTGTCAGCCGGGAACGCACCAATCACGGCAACATTGTCTTCGGCCACCGCATCGGTTGCATAGACAATGCCATAGGGCGCTTCGCCAGTCGCGACCAAAGCCAGTGCCGCGCGGACATTATCGGTCTGGGCAACATGTGGCGCCAGATCCTGCCACAGCCCCAGCGCTTGCAAGGCAGATTTCCCGTAAAC
>CAKZLA010000529.1 GCA_937124525.1 uncultured Desulfobacterium sp. | reverse complement strand
CAGCAATGTATCTTCATAAACTTCTCCAGGCCCCATAACAGTTAACTTTTCACGCATGGAGGGAATATCAAACAATCGGACAGCCTGGGTTTTTCCTGTTTTATCCTTGTAAAGATAGACAACACCTTCAATAGCAATATGGTCTTCAATATAATTTAAAATCATAGGGCTATGAGTCGTTACAACTATTTGAGGAGGAGCTCCAACAAGAAAATCCATTAAAAATTCGATAAGCTCTGGATTAATGCCATTTTCTATCTCATCCAACAAAAAAATATTTTGTCTCTTTGACAATTGAGCAAAAATAGCTAACAATCGAAGAAATCCATCTGCAACATGTCTGGCTTCCGTTTTTAAAGACATCTTGTAAAACTCTTCTTCAAAAGTCATTTTTTTCCAACCAGGACGCATTGCCGTAATTTCAATAGCTTTCAAACTCGGGTAGCAGCTGGTCATTGCTTCAAGAATCTTTTCCTTTTTATCTTCATCCATATCATATAAAAACGCAGACAGCCTTTCTCCACCTAAACCGATAGTATCCACTGTTTCTCTTGATTTTTGTCGCAACAATTCCGGTGCCAGGAGATCCAGGGCATGAACTCGTTCAATAAATTTTTTAAGTGCCAACACCTCGGTTGGAAGTTGGGAATCCTTAATTTGAGACATCAGCGAGCCCTGGTATTCAAAGGGAATAGGCGCCGACATTTTCATTTTTGAAGTTAAATAATGTCCATCTTCAACCTTCAAAATCAATTTATGATCGTAGTAGACTTTTTCCGAAGTGCAGCTCAGCGTTCTTCTATTAAAACTTGCCGACCAGAGCACGTCATTCTTTTCGGAGTCATTGAGCATAATTTCAAAATTCACATTATGCTTTTTGGTCAACTTGGAATTAATATCGGAAGATTGCCAGTGCCTTTTTTTTAACCATTCTTTCATCCCTCCCCTTACCTGCTGAGACAAAAAATCAAAAAACTGCAATACAGTGGATTTACCTGCTCCATTTAACCCCACGATGCAGTTGAATTTTGAAAGGGGCAACTCAAAATCAACCAGGGATTTAAAGTTGTCAACTCTTAGCTGTTTTATTCTCATCTTTTGCCTCTCAGATAATTGATCTGCTGAAATACACACAGGAGATCAGCCCATCTTGTATTATTACTGAACCCTGACCCGAAATTGTTTCCTGACCGCTTCAAGCAGCTCACTTTTTACCCGGTCAACAAACACCTCCACATCTTCTTCTTTATCAAGATATGGCTTTTTATTGAGATTTGAAAGCTTTATGTTTTTAATTTCTTTGACATCATCATCCGGCCTGAATGCCTCTTCAATGGCATCCAGTGCACTTTCATATTTTTCCTGGACCTCTTTTACGCTGTATGCAATCTGGGGAATGCTTTTTTCATCGGCAATCTTTTTTTTACAGATCTGAAGAGGATATAGGGTTTTGTTCCTGAAGTCATCATCCGCACTGTTATCATCCAGCAGATCCAACAGACATGCGACTTTTTCATCAATTTCATTTATGACGGCTACCTGATGGGCTTGCACCTTTTGCGTATTGATTCTTTCCACTGTTGAAATCAGCTCACTGACATTTTTGAGCTCATTATAAGGTCTTTGTGAAGCGACAATCTGGCTTAATTTGTTGAAAGCTTTTTTGGCACCTGCATCCTTATTAATTTCAACTTCGTTGGTTTTAAATCTCAACATGGCTGCCAGGAGGATCTCCCAAGTACCCTGCTGATGGGTATAAAAATCTTTCAGATCCAGAAAATCTTCCTGGGCATCCAAAAGGTCTTCTTTATTCTGGATAAAGGCCTTTATCACTTCATATGCATCCTGAATATCCAGAATAATGTCGGTGATTTTCAGGCAGCTTTCTATCTCTTTTTTCCCAGGATAATTACCGGTATCTGCAAGTGTCCGGTATTTTTCCAGTGGGACTGTCCATTGGTTCAGTCCGGATTTGATGTAATCGCTGATTTTGTCCTGACCGTCCGGGGCCAGGGTTCCGAAAAGATCTTTTCCCAGTTGCTGTGCCTTTTTCAGGTCACCCGATGACAGAGCAGGCTTTTCCAAAATCTGGACATGCTTCCACTGGGAGGTCTTGGTCAGGAAAGGGATGGCATCCTTTGGCTGTAACCGATCCTTTTCATGGAGCAGCTGGATGGTCCCGGCCATAAAAATCTTTGCGATGAGGACCACCACCTGGAATTCGGGCCATCCATAGGGACGTCGGGAAAAATGGCTGACCAGTTCATTGAGAACCACGGTTTTGTGGGTGGCGGCTTTGAGCTGGATATAGGTGACGATTTCTTTGACATCATGGGGCGTTTCCTGGGCAAAATCCAGGAGCTGCTGCTGGGAGATATTGTCAGAAAGCAGTATCTGTTTGATCTCTTTGACCGGATCGTCATGGGCCTGGGAAAGATAGCTGTATTTGCTAAAAATATTCTGGATAACGTGTTCCAACATGCTTTCAATGACACGGGTTGAGTTACCGGAGACTTTAGGGGTGTAAGACTTTCCAAGGGTATAGAAATCAGCCCCCTGGATGAGATCGTCCACTTTGGAAATCAGCCGGTTTTTTCTTTCCCTGTTTTCATCGGCCCTGTCTCTCAGAATCTGCTTGAGGCTGGTGGACGCCGCCGCATCGCTCTTGTCCTTGATGTATTTTTCCGTCTGAATAAAGGTGCGGATATCCGTGAAAAGATTCTGATCATTGTCCAGCCGAACCAGAACCGTCCCCTCGGTATTAAGGCTGTGCATGGTGCACTGGCCGACATTTAATACGACATACTGATCATGCATGGGGCTGATGATCTCAAGGGTCAGGTCATGCTCCAGCTTTTTACCCCAGGGTTTGTCGTCACAGATCCGGTTGAAGGCATAATCCCTTTTATAAGGAAGGTATTTATGTTTTGTTTTACCTTTTAAAATATCTTCAAAAATAATCGTACCCAGAAGGTCCGTTTCAGCATGGGATGAAATTTCTATGCTCTTTATCTCCCGGGAGACTTCCCGCTCCTCATTGGTCAGGAAAAAGTAAAGATCCCCATTCCGGCTGATGAGATTTTCTTTTTCAAGGCGCACCAGGGCTTCATCGATATTTTGTTTCAAAACAATTCTGTCCGCGTCCACCTGATTAATGGAAAGGGTCACCAGATTATCCACATTGGGTTTGATGATGTCCACGTACCGGATGAGAAAAAGGGTCTGGAGAATCTGGATATCGAATGGAACCTGCAAGCCATTATTGACCTTTGCCTGCTCAATGCTTCTTTTTACCGAAGTGTCCAGGAAACTCTCAATGCAGGGAAAAAACTCATGGAGGGGGACCAGCGCGTTGATGGACCGATGGGCGATATTAATGGCTGCGGACTGGAAAGCATCCAGCATGGAACGCTCCCCCCGGCTCAGGTGAAGACCGGTGGCTCCGGCTTTTCGAATGGATTCAAAGATTTTCTGGACCAGCTGGAAGTGGTAAGGGATAAAGGGATAGTTGTTGATAAAATCCTGTGGTGTTGAAAAAAGATTCAGGGTAGCGGTGTCATGGGTAAAGCCGAGCTGACTTTTAAGGATATCTCCCTTTTGGTCGAACAGATGGGTCAGTTCGGATGCGGCGTTGTCATGCTTTTCCAAAAGCCGGGCCTGGATCACCTCATCGGTGTTGGCGCTGGACAGGGACAGGCGCGTATTGAACCGGCCCTGGATCTTGGAAAAATCATTGGCCTTGGCGGATTTGATATCCCCGAGAACCGCATCAATGTCCTCCTGGGAGGTGACCACCACCCAGGCCCGGCCCCCGCAGATCCTGCCCAGATCTTCCACAATGGTCTGGAGATTCAGCATCAGGTGGGTATCACTACCGATGAACTGGCCGATTTCATCCACCAGAAAAATTACCCGGTGATGGGAAGGTTTGGTGTCCAGGTAGGCTTTCACCTGTTTTGCAAACCGCTCCACTGTCTGGGAAAAATCATCTTCATTTTTTTCAAACCAGTCCTGGGCTGCCTCCGGTGTTGTGTCAAGAACAATGGAGAGAGCCTCAACGATTTCATCCTGGAGCAGGGTATAGGCATCCCGCTCATCCTCCCAGGCCAAACCGTAAATCTGTTTGAACTTCTCCTTGAAAGCCTCATACTGCCCCTTTTTTGAAAGGTACCTCTCGATCTCGGCAAGGGGAAGCGATTCCGGGCTGAAACCGAGATGCTCATTAAAAAGCCGCCAGAATACTGAAAGAATGGCCCCCCTCCTGTTATCGGAAGCATCCGCACGGCTGTCGATGTTGAACAGGATAACGTCCGCTGAAAACTGCTCTGTCCGTTTGATATCAGCCAGCAGCATGGGATCCTTGATCTTGTCTGAAAAAAATTCCACTGCTTTTTTCCGGGCAGCGGTATCGGGGTGAACAGCATATTTGTTTCCCAGCAGGTAGGACAGAATTTTCAGGAAATGGGATTTACCCGACCCGAAAAAACCGGAAATCCACACTGCCATCCGGTTGGCAATAACAGGATCATTGGGAGTGTCCATGGCGGCCAGATAGGCGGACATGAATCCCCTGCAATGTTGGTCCAGCTCCCGGGTCACGACATATTCGTCCAGTTCCTGCCAGACAACGGATTCATCCAGCTGATCTGCTTTTACAACGCCGTTAATGGGGCGTGAGATGTCCTTTTTGAATATAGATTGAATCTGCATCGTCAGTTTTCCTTTACATCATGATACGGGTGCCATTTTTACGGGCATAACCGTCACAGGGTCACATCAATGCGCAACCAGTTGAAATGCCCTGTAATAATTTGATTCTTTGAGCTTACCAAACAGGCTGAGTCCCTGCCCGGTAAAGACCCCGGGATAGAACATGACAAGCGGGGTGTCCCCCATCACATGGTGGAGGTTGTTCAAAAGATTGTGGCTCCTGAGCATGGGATATGCACTGCCCACGCCGGATAACAGGACCAAATCCTGTTCCCCGGGCCTGGCAGCATCGACAAAGACGGCAGCGACCTTTTTTGCATCCAGGGGGCCTTTAAGGGCCTTCAAAACCGCCGCATCTCCTTTCTTTTTCTGGATATCCATCACGCGATCCAGGAGCTTCCGGGTTTCCAAGTATTGCAGAATAAGCTCAAACAGGTTGATGTTCCGGACACGGATGTTGGGCTTTTCTTTGGGGAGGTGGCCGAGGATAAACCTTATATGTTCTCTCATTTCCAGTTCATACTCTGGGGGATAGTCAAAAATATAAAATCCGATTTCATTGCCGAGTCCTGAATTGGACAGCAGTTCATCGGATGTCAGGCGATCCATGATCTTATTTAAACGGTCTTTGAATAGGGGCATTTCAAATCCTTACTGCCTTAACAGATGTCCATACACTGCAGCACGTATGACTCATTATGATTAACAAGATATTTTCTGAGGTCTGGGACCAGGGATACAGGCATGAGCCTGCAGGTTCGAGTGTTGTCAATGTATCTGGATTCAGCCAGCATCCTGAACACCACCTGCCGGAGCTTGTCCCGGGTTGAGGGTTTCCATGATGCCACACGCGGGTCGATCTGTTCACATGCATCCAGGTGGTCTTTCCAGTCTGCAGGAGTGATATGTCTATTAAAGGTGCGCCAATGAAGACGGAGAACGGTGTCCATAAAATCACCCACCAAACGGCTGTGCCTGATGGATGCGGCCAGAAGGGCCTGGGATGTGGTTTCAGAAGAACCTTCAACAATGATGTTCCAGAGATCCCTGGACATCAGGGCCAGCCTTGCCCGGATCAGGTGGGCCTGCCTTTTTGCTGATTTCGGACTTCTTTTCTGGAGAATATTGTCAATGACAATGGCCTGATGCCATCTTCCCGGGTGGTCTCTCCCAAGTAAAAGGGCTGCAATTTTACGGCTTTCCTCCATCAGCAAAGCGCCGGCAACAATGTCACCAGAATAAATTTTCAGGCCAGAATTATTCATATCATTGTCAAAGTGTTGCCTTTTGTCATAATGGGTAAAAAATTCATTCAAAATGATGCCCGATGAAGCTATAGCATATATACATATATTAACAACATGGTTTTGTGTACCCTGAAATACACATATATTGTCAAATAGTTGAAGCGTTGCAAAAGAGCTGATTAGCTTTTAATGGTCTGTACAAGCCTTCCCCCACCATGGCGGTCTGCGCCGTGTAAGCCCGGATAAAATCCCGTGTCACCATTTCAATTCCTGCACCCGTGATGCCCAGGCGTACCACCTCCACCTGTGACTCATTAGAGCCTTATCTCTTATTTTCGTGTTATTTGGGCAAGAAAACCAAAAAACCTTTTTGGTTCTGGCTTGTCCAGGTTAGGTGCTTTGTAATGGGATCTCTAAAAGATGGTGTAACGCTTGTGGCAAAAACATGCGAGTGTGCTAGAACTTTTCCGGCCTCGATTTCTGACCGGTTGCCCTGGCCTGTCTGATTGCTGATCCAATGGCAGAGCCAACCCGATATTCAACGGGTAGTTGCATTGTCTGCTTCTCTGGGTTCTTAGTCTTCCTGAATTTACGCTGTTTCGGTGGTGGCCCCAGGGCCTTTTCCAATACACGGCTATGGGCTTTCCTGATATTGAGAATTTCAGCTGACGCAATGCGTCGCAAATGGTGACCAAATAGAGACCGGTTCAAAAAAAGTGGGCAAAAATAGAAAAAAACAAAAAGGCAGGAGAGGATTGCAAATAAAGGCTTACAGGTGGTCACAATAAATTTCAAATATAATGAAAACAGTCGCTTATCACATCGACACGGTAGAAGTCAGCAGTTCGAGCCTGCTCGTGCTTACCATAAGAATTCAAGGGTTTGCAGATTTTTTCTGCAAACCCTTTTTTTATTCTAAGACTTAGATCCTGAATTTTAAACAGGCTCTCCCAATGAGATGGCAATAATATCAGCTAATTGCAGAAACACGTTCTTGCAAAATATCTACAATACCCTGCACTCTTGCTTTTGGGGGGGTTGACTTTTTGAAAAGGCTCTTAATCACAAACATCATCCACTCTTGACAATTGATGAAGCCCAAGCAATTGGCATTATGAGCGATCTCCCATTTGCGCCATCATTCCTCAATTGGCAATGATTGAATAAAGATTGACACCCCTGCAACGGTATGTTTTTACTATTCAAGTACAACTTGTCGCCCAGGGCTTTGATTGACAGACAGATTTCTCTGCCCATCAGCAGACATCATGCGTCGTAAGCTATTGTTCTTTATACGACATGTAGCGTTTTTGCGTAAATATTCTGCCAGAGCCCCATCTTCACCTAAGTTTGGCCTGCTCACATAGCATTAGTATGCTACGCAGTCCCAACCTTAGGCGAATATGGGGAACTTGCCAAATATTTACATTATCAACCCAATATTTACGTTTTTGCTTTTAGCTAAATGGATTATTTGTTGACAACAATGAAAACCTATAACTGACGAGAGCATAAGGGGAGAAAAAACAATACAATGAAAATTTATTATAAAATTCTCCTGACACTTCTGCCCATGGGTCTCCTTCTGCTGATCATTATCGGTCTTATCCACTCCCATTTCACCTCAAAGGCCCTGACAAACCTGGCAACCACATGGCTTGAAACTCGCTTATCCGAAGCCATTCATATTGCTGAACAGCAAAATGATAATTTAAAAAAATACGATCTGGAGAGCATCCCGGCCAGCGTTTTAAAAGCCAAAATGGATGCGGAAAAAGAGATCAGCAGCATTGGGGTGGGAAAACAGGGATATATCTTTGCCGTGGATAAACAGGGCCGCATTGTTTTCAACCCGAATCTCTCCCTGGTGGGGTATAATGTGGCAGGTGAAACCTGGTTCCAACAATTAAGAAAACAAAGGGGAACCGTTACCTATCTCTCAGACAAAGGCTATAATCTTGCCTTTTATGGTTATTTTGAACCCTGGGAATGGTTTATCATTGCCACAGATCCCCTGAAAGAATTTTTCGGTGCAGCCCAGCGCATAAAACCCTTAGTATGGATCACCGGATTGTTGGGAGCCATGGTCATGGCAGTGGCATTAATGATACTGACCCATAGCCTGACCCGTCCCCTTAAAAGTCTGACTGATGGCACCAGGCGGGTGGGACAGGGGGATCTGAAAACCATTATAGAGGTGGAATCCAACGATGAACTGGGTGAACTTGCCCGGAACTTCAACCAAATGACCCATCGTCTCCAGGAAATCACCATATTAAGTGATGAACTTGAGGAGGCTGTCAGGGAACGCACCAGCAAGTTGATGGAGATGAATAAGCGGCTGGCAAAAACAGAACGATTTGCCGCCGCCGGACAGCTTGCCACCACCGTTGCCCATGAGATCAACTCACCGCTCCAGGGCATTTTTTCCCTGGTGGAACTAATGAAAGAAGAAGTACCAAAGGACAGTGAAACCCTGGAAGAGCTTGAAAGTATTGACACAGGACTTCAATCCATCAAAAAAACCGTAAAGAATCTCATGGACCTGAACCGCCCCAGCGGACTTGAGAAATCCCATATTAATATTAATCAACTCATTTCCAATACCCTCTCTCTTTTTAACACACAAGTGGCAAAGGCAGGGGGGACCATTCACTTGGACCTTGAACCCGGCATACCACATATATTGGCGTCTTCCCAACTGCTCAGCCACGTATTCATCAATTTCATCAACAATTCCCTGGAGGCCATGGCCGATGATGCCCCTGCTGAAAAAGGAAAACCCAGAACACCTGAAATTAAGATTCAGACCCGCTGTCACCAGAAGACAATTGTCATTCAATTCCAAGACAACGGCCCCGGAATTAAAGAAAATGTGCTGCCCAATTTATTTATCCCCTTTTTCACAACAAAGAAGAAACTGGGCATGGGCGTGGGCTTGACCATCTGTTCTGACTCAATTCATGAGCACGGTGGGATACTTCAAGCAGGCAATGTACCCCATGGTGGCGCCATATTCACCATCATACTTCCCACAGACAATATCCCCTTATCTGATCATCCTGATCCTTCCCATGACAACCCCGTACAAGCAAAAGAAAGGCAACAGGCCTAACCCATCCATGAATTTTCTCCGATCTCTTCCGGAATTACTGGTGCGATATTTTCCAGCACTGATGAGCGGTTATCTCATGACCCTTGCCTTTCCTGGCACCCAGTGGGACTGGCTGGCATGGGGAGCACTGATTCCCCTTGTGGTATCCATAAGGGGGGCAGCCCCTGGCCAGGCCTTCAGGATGGGACTGGCCATGGGCATGATGCATTTTTTATCTTTGATTTACTGGATACTGCCCACCCTTCGTATTTATGGAAATTTACCCATTTTGCTGGCACTGCCTGTGCTTCTTTTAATGGTGTTCTACCTGGCCCTTTACCCGGGTCTGTTTTGCCTGATCATTTCCAGAGATTATTCCCATAAAAAAATCCCTACCTTACTGCCGTTAAAAGCGTCTCTTGCGTGGGTGGCACTTGAATTTATAAGGGCAAAATTATTCACCGGGTTTCCCTGGGGCCTGGCAGGATATTCCCAGTATCTGAACATAAATCTGATCCAGATCGCCGACATCACCGGTGTTTACGGCATTTCGTTCATCATTGTAATGGTCAATATCACCCTGGCCATGGCATGGCATCTTTTTAAAACCAGAAAAGCCCCTTCTAAAACCAGAAGGGTCCAGGCAACTGCTTTGGGTGTCTGGGGGGGGGTGCTTATTCTTGCGATAATGGGAATAATGATCTATGGACATGGAAGACTTGCAACCATGGAAACGACCATGGCCCAATCCCCGAAACCAATTATTTCGGTTATCCAGGGCAATATTCCCCAGGCAGAAAAATGGGATGAAGCCTATAAAACTGAAACTGTATCAACCTATTGTCAACTCTCCCAGACGTCTGTTCCGGGCCAGGCAAGGGATCTTATCATATGGCCGGAAACGGCATTGCCCTTTTACTATACCTGGGACAAGGAGATATCCGATGGGGTGGATGCGTGTATACGTCAGTGCAATGCATGGTTTCTCATTGGCAGCCCGGCCTTTTCTCTTTTGGGGGAGGATGATTTTCAATTTTTCAACCGGGCATATATGCTCACCCCCCGGGCCACCGTCAATGAATTCTATGACAAAAGCCACCTGGTTCCCTTTGGTGAGTACGTTCCCTTTGGAAAGTATTTAACCTTTCTGGACAAACTGACCTCCCAGGCAGGTGATTTTTCACCGGGACCAACAGGTGCCAAGCCCCTGGCATTTAAAAAAAATCGCGCCGGGATACTCATCTGCTTTGAAATTATTTTTCCTGAACTTGCTTCAACCGTGGTGAAAAATGGGGCAAATCTGCTGGTAACCATGACCAATGACGCCTGGTTTGGTCGAACATCTGCCCCCTTGCAGCATTTTTCCATGGCCGTATTCCGGGCCGTTGAAAACAGAAGAAGTGTTGCAAGGGCCGCCAACACAGGCATTAGTGGCTTTATTGATCCCAGGGGCAAAATTACAGGCACCAGCGCTCTTTTTGAAAAAACCACCCTGACCCAGGCGGTTCCCTGTGTTAATTTGATGAGTTTTTATACCAAGCATGGGGATCTGTTCGCGTGGTTCTGTCTCCTGACTACAATTTTATTCGCATGGTGGAAACAGGTTTGTGGCTTTTGGGGTAAAACTTGATCCTCAAGTCTCAGGCAAGCCAACGTTTGATGGTCTTAAGGTGGGAAAGCAACACAATGAAAATAATGCCCATGATGACATATTGAATCACATGAACATGCTGTTCCAAAAAATCAAAAAAAATAACCCAGGATAGGATGGCAGCAAAGGTGCCGAGAAACACGGCACTGAAATTTCGTCCCACATGGATATTAAGCAAATATCCTATAATGGAACCGGTCACCGGTCCTGTCACCGGAAGGGGTATCATGACAAAAAGAAACAGGCCAATCCATCCATATTTTTCTATTTTATCCTTATGCTTTTCCGCTTTATTTTTCATGGCAACGGAAACATGCATCACCCATTTAAATTTAATATGATTGCTCATGGAAAGAATAAACACGGAATAGGCCAAACAAACGATAAGAATTTCAAGATAGAAGTTATACAATAAGGTCCAGCCAAGGTTAAACCCCGCCATAAAGCACAGCCCGATACCCGCAGCCCGCCCTCCGAAAATGTGTGCCAGAAAGGCCAGCAGTAAATTCCCGGCCTTGGGGGGATCTGTCACAGCAAACCAGGCAATCATGGCCATAAGCGCCACCGTCAGAAGAACCCCTCCCCATAATATTATACCTTCGGGGGTCTGATATATTTTGCCTTTTGGAGAAGCAAGCTTTATGGAACCTGTTTTCAAAGAATTTTATCTGCCTTTTTTAACCGTTCAAGTAGTTCTGAACTCACATCATAAAATAGTGTACTAAAAAGTCAGAAGTAATCAAAAAACAGCTAAAAAGTCAAGAAAAACGAATTCCTAACAGACGCTCTGGTGCGTTGATAAAACTTTTAGGTTTCAAAAAAGAGAAATTTCAGTATATATATTCCATGAAAATTCTTCATCTCATCAGTCAAACGCCAGACTTCACCGGAAGTGGCAAATATCTCCAGGCACTTCTTTCCTGTGCCGCAGAAAATGGGCATCAAAATTACCTGGTGGCGGGTGTTCAGGGCGATTTTTCCCTGACCAGCCATCTTATTCCCCGGGAAAACACTCTTTTTGTCAAATTCAACACCCCGGCTCTGCCCTTTGCCCTGCCCGGCATGAGCGATGTGATGCCTTACTCCAGCACCGTATTTTCTCAAATGACCGTTAGCCAGGTCTGTCAGTACGAAAATACATTTAAAAAGACCATTAAAAGGGCTGTCAAACAATTCAAACCGGACATAATTCATAGCCATCACCTCTGGATCATGACGGCCACGGCCTGTGGGGTGGCACCGGATATTCCCATGGTCACCACCTGCCATGGGACCTGCCTGCGCCAGTATGCCAACTGCGGAGATCTCACCGGGCATACTAAAAACAGGTGTAGAAAAATCAACAGAATCATGGCCCTGAGCCACCATCAAAAGCAGGAAATTACCACACTGTACCAGGTGGATTCCCGGAACATTGATGTGGTGGGTATCGGGTTTAACGACGTCCTTTTCCATCCGGGTCCCAAACCATCCACAAAAAGTGTGGAGCTTCTTTATGCTGGCAAACTTTGCCAGGCCAAGGGGCTGCCATGGCTGTTAACGGTATTGAAAAAACAGAGGCATCTACCCTGGAGACTTCATTTGGCCGGAGATGGCTCCGGTCCTGAGAAAGAGATGTGTCTTCAACGGGCCCGGGATCTGGGGAACCGGGTGGTGATTCATGGTCCTTTGCCCCACCAGGAGTTGGCCCAATTGATGCGTGATACCCATATTTTTGTACTGCCTTCTTTTTTTGAAGGCGTTCCCCTGGTACTCATGGAGGCACTTGCCTGCGGTTGCAGGGTTATCACCACCACCCTTCCCGGTACACGGGAGGTACTGGGTCACACAAGCTCCCCTATGATATCCTGGGTGAAGCTTCCCCTGCTTGAGACAGTGGATCGGCCCTTTGAAAAAGACATGAATCTTCTTGATAAACGTCTTGAAAAAGCCTTGACCGATGCCATAAGCCAAGTCATTAATAATCCCACACACAATTTAAAAATGAGCCCGGAACTGACAAAATCCCACACCTGGAAACAGGTGTTCATCAGGGTGGAAAAAGTCTATCAAAAAGCCCTTAAAAGTGCACAATCTCAAATCATGTAATCCCTGGGAAAACCAGAGGCAATGGGACGAATGGAAATGGCTGCGATGTCATCATGACATTTAAAACGGGGGAATCTGCGACATTGGGGATCTTTTGCTTCAAGATGACGGATATGGGTTTTAAGCCCTTCCAGCCCAAGGCTGCGATAATGGGACACCAGACCATCAAATTGACGGGTTCTGGTGGGTATCTCCGTGGGAAGGGACAAACCATCTGTGAACAATAAAATTTCTTCCAACGGGGCCAGGGGTTCTTTTCCCCAATGAAGAAAGCCTTCCCCTGAGGGCTCTCCATTGAGGACCCCATAGGAACGATTCATTTCCATGCGGGTTTTTTTAATTTGACCCGCCAATGCACAGCTGATGTTCACCTTACTCTTCCAGGCCACTTCCTTCCACATGGAAAGTGTCTCATAATCATGATCTGGAATCTTCACCGGTACATTGTATGACCCGTCACGGTACAGGAAAAGCACAAAGGAATCTCCGGATTGAAGCCATTCCACAAAATTATTTTTTATCCTGACCACGGCAGCACTGGTACTCCATAGCTGGTCCCGACTGCTGCAATTAAGTCCCTGGGCTATCATGGCATCATATATTTGTCGGTTGGCCCTCTTTGCCAGCTCTACCAGGGGATAGCTGTTTTTGGCAAACACTTGACATGCCGTATCAGCGGCAATTCTCCCCCCGGTGAGTCCTTGCTGAAATAAGGAGGTATTAAGGCTTGTGGCACCATCAAAGACACCGAACAGCTCTTTTCCCAGATGGAGCGTATCTTCATTTATCCGGCCGGAACCCTTTTCATGTATATATTTTATTTCCATGAAAGAAATCATAAGGCATTAGAATTTCATGTCAAAATGATAATAACAATGATTCCCGATCATGGTATAGAATATTTCCATATCATCATTTTAATTTCGAAATTTCCAGATAACTCCCACAGGCAGACTGTATTCTGGACCCGGCCTGCCACGACAAAACTTGATCCCGGAGACATAAGAATCATCCCGAACATCCAAAATTAGAATTGCTGGAAGGCCATCTGTTTTGTTGCAATGGAGCCCCCTTTTGTGATAAATAATGGCCTATTGAAAATCAGAATCAGGCCTGTGTAATCAGAGCTGGCGTCATAATTTATGAACTCAATTAAAAGAAAAACCCACAGGAGAACCCCATGTCCTTAGAAACGAAACAGACCATTTCCTCTTTTTATGAAAAAGCAGAGCAGCTCAAGGAGTATCTTTGACCTCCCTATAAAGGAAAACAGGTTAAGAGAACTGGAAAGTTTCATTGCCAGGGAAGATTTTTGGAACGACAATGACAAGGCCACGGAACTGTTAAAAGAGCGGACACGAATATCCGATCTCATTGATGCGTGGCAAGGGATTTATACGGAAATAGAAGATGCGGAAACCCTACTTGAACTTGCCCGGGAAGAAAAGGACAAGGAAGTGGAAAAAGAGGTGGAGTCCCAGCTCAAACGCCTTGGAAAAAAGATCAAAACCTTTTCCATTGATATCATGTTAAATGATGTGGATGATGCCAGAAATGCCATTGTATCCATCAATGCCGGGGCGGGTGGTACGGACTCCCAGGATTGGGCGGAAAAACTCTTCCGCATGTACACCCGCTGGATTTCCAAAAAGGGATACAAGTTACAGATCATTGATTACCAACCAGGGGATGAGGCCGGTTTAAAAGGGGCCACCTTAAGTGTGTCCGGCACCAACTGCTATGGGTTTATGAAGGTGGAATCCGGGGTGCACCGTCTGGTGCGCATCTCTCCCTTTAACGCCAGTGGAAAACGCCACACCTCCTTTGCCTCGGTGTTTGTCTACCCCGAGTTAAAGGATGATATCCAGATTGATATTGATGAGGGGGATCTGCGGGTTGACGTCTACCGGGCCAGCGGTGCCGGGGGACAGCATGTCAATAAGACCAGCAGTGCCGTCAGGATCACCCATCTTCCCACGGGGGTGGTGGCCCAGTGCCAGCAGGAATCCTCCCAGCACCGAAACAAAGAGATCGCCATGAAGGTGTTAAAATCAAGGCTCTATCAGATTGAAAAAGAGAAACAGAACCAAAAAATGCAGGATCTCCACGACGGCAAGGATGAAATCGCCTGGGGCAACCAGATCCGTTCCTATGTCATGCACCCCTACCGCATGGTGAAGGATCACCGCACCAACTTTGAGGTGGGGGACGTGGATCGGGTGATGGACGGGGATCTGGATCAATTCATTGAAGGGGTGCTGCTTTCCGGCAAGATATAATGGACCCCCAGGAAATTATCAATGCACATTACCCACCGGGTACGGATTTACATGATCTGTTCATGCGCCATGCCGAGCTTGTCACGGAAAAAAGTCTTGAAATCGCCCACAACGTAAGCCATCTGCATCCGGATACGGCCTTCATCCAGGAGGCGGCCATGCTCCATGACATTGGCATTTTTATGACCCATGCCCCTGGCATCCATTGCAGGGGCAGCCATCCCTATGTCTGCCATGGTTTTCTGGGTCGACAGCTGCTGGAGGATATGGGATTTCCCCGCCACGGGCTGGTATCGGAACGGCACACCGGAGCCGGCATCACCCTGGGCAATATCACATCCAACCATCTGCCCCTTCCCCACCGGGACATGGTGCCGGTGACCCTGGAAGAAAAAATCATCTGTGTGGCAGATAAATTCTATTCCAAAAGCCCAGACAAGGCAGGCGCTGAAGGGACGGTGGAAAAAATCATTGCCTCCCTGTCAAAGATAGAACCTGGCCATGGACAGCGCTTTGCCCAATGGGCTACCCAATTTCATCTCCAGATCTCTTAATCGAATGATCCCATTTTATATATATATCGGGGAGAATTCCTTGATGCATAGACAATTAACGGACCCCGTTCTCACAGAACCAGGCTGAAAAACCTTATCTTCACGTTTCATCCTTGCGTTTATCAATGATTCAGATAAAATAAATTTTATTTTTCCCAGGAGAGAAGACCGGCCTCATAAGGGGGTTGTTAACAAATATATTTAAAAGAGGTTTCTGTGAAAAACAGCAAAATGCGTTTTGTGGGAATTTTGACAGTTCTACTGCTATCTGGATTTGTGACCACCTGCCTGATCAGCTATTATGTGGCCCATGATTCTCTATCCCAGCAAATCTCCGAAACCACTCTGCCGCTGACCAGCGACAACATCTATTCAGAGATTCAGCGGGACCTGCTTCGCCCCGTGTTCATCTCCTCACTCATGGCCCAGGACACCTTTCTCCGGGATTGGACCATGGCTGGAGAACAGGATGATACCGCAATTATTCGATATCTCAAGGAAATTCAACTCCAGTATGGCACCGTCACCTGTTTTTTTGTGTCGGAAAAAACCAGACGGTATTATCACACCTCCGGAACCCTGAAAACAGTGAGTGAAACCGATCCCCAGGATGCCTGGTATTTCCGGGTACAAAAAATGCGGGAACCCTACGAAGTCAACGTGGACACAGATACCGCCGACAAAAATTCCATGGTGATCTTCATCAACTACCGGGTGTTTGATTATGCCGGTCGCTACATCGGCGCCACCGGGGTGGGCCTTGCCGTCAATGCCGTACGAGATTTGATCGACAGCTATCAGAATCGATATGGTCGGGAAATCTACTTCATTGACCCGGAAGGACAGGTGGCCCTCCACGGTTTAAGCTATAACGGCCCGGATAATATCCGCAAGGTTCCGGGGCTATCAAAACATGCCACCCAGATTCTCACCTCACCCAGCAATGCATTAACCTATGCAGACAATGGAAAGACCATCTATGTGAACAGCCGCCTGGTCCCCCAGTTTGAGTGGTACCTCCTGGTGATGCAGGACGATGATCCTGCCGAATCACGCATTTTAAACACCCTGATGGTAAATCTTACCCTCAGCCTTGTTGTCACCGCCATTGTTCTCCTGTTGGCCAACCTCACCATCGGGGGGTATCAGCGACGACTGGAAGAGATGGCAACCACGGACAAACTCACCGGGGCCGCAAATCGCCAGGTATTTGATATGTTGTTTAACCAGTGCGTCAAACAGGCAAAACGTCGGGGCACCCAGTTATCTGCCATCATGTTTGATATTGATCGGTTCAAAAAGGTAAATGACACATATGGACATGCCACCGGTGACCTCACCCTCAAGGCCGTCACCCAGACGGCAAAACGCCATATCCGGGATTCTGATATTCTTTGTCGATGGGGAGGCGAGGAATTTTTGATACTGCTCACCGACTGCAATCTGGAGCAGGCCCACACCGTGGCAGAAAAAATTCGCCGGAACATCGAAACCGACAACAGTGTGGTTCACAATGATCAAAAGATCTTCGTTACCGCGAGTTTCGGGATCACACAGCTGGGGGAAGATGAGACCGTGTCCGATTTCACAAGGCGCGTAGATGGGGCACTTTATGCGGCCAAGGACAATGGACGCAATCGCACTGAACAAGCCTAATAAGGATCATGGCACAAACACCATAAGTTAGCCCTTTCTTTTTAGATCGAAAAAAATCGGTTCAAAGTGGCCCATGTTGTTACCAACCCTGTAAAATACAACTGCCGGGAAGACCTCGATTGTGAAGGACTCAGCAGTTCTCTGAACTGCTGATTGATGGAATGCCAACATCCCTGAGGCCATTTACCCGCGGTTTGGTATTAACTCATAAATGTAACACACTCCTCCATGGGAGCACGTTTCATTCTGGTGTTGTTGGCCGGTACTGATGTATCCTCGTATCCAAAGGCAATTCCAAAAAGAATGCCCACATCCTTATCAATGTTGAAGACCTTTCTTGTAACCTGGGGGTGTTCACGCATTGAGCCCATGGCACAGGTGCTGATTCCCTGTGCTGTGAATGCCAGCATCAGTGTTTGGGCATATATGCCCACGTCCACGGCTACAGATTGGGGAAACTGTTTTTTCATACATACGAAAGCCATATGAGGAGCATTAAAAAATTTAAAATTGCGTAGCAATGCCTGGGTTCTGCCACCCTTGTCTTCCCTGGCAATCCCCATTTCCTTATATAATGTCATACCACAATCGACCTGTCGTTTTCGATAGACGTCTTCGAATTTCGTGGGATAATTAAAGTCAGGATGGATAGACTCACCTTTCTTTACAAGCGTGTATAGTTCTTCTCGAATACTATGGCATATGTTTCCAGAAGCAACAAAAACTTGCCAGGGTTGAATATTGCTGTTTGACGGTGAGAGTTGGGCCAGCTCAAAGGTTTGGCGAATAATTGTTTCTGGGACTTGCTTGTCTAAAAAGCCGCGCACAGAACGTCTGTTTCTGACTGCGTCTACCAGTGACATAGAAATATTCAAAAATTCGTTCATATTTTTTCCCCAAATAATTAATGATAAAGTTTTAAAAGTTGGGTCTCAAAAAAAGAGGGCTCATCACGGATTTGTGTCAAAAGTGGCCGAACTTAGAGCCAAGCCCTAAAAAATGATGTTTCTGTCAGATCTTGCACTATTGTGGTGATAAAATTTTTTTCTCTGGGGAATTCCTGCCAAAGCTTTGGCAAGCTTCATTTTTTTATTCAACTGGCCTTCCCGGAAAATCATGATGCGCTGGGCCTGGGGGGAGCCTGCACCATGCATGGATTCCACCATGGCAGTACCACCGGTCATGGCTTCAATCAGTCGACCGATTTTAATCCGGTCCTCCACAGGAATCCCCTCAACACCTAAAAAATATTTTTTTACAAGGTGCCCCACCTCTTCACTCTGCAGGTCATGTTCACTGGGCAATGTAGCAATAAACCCACCAGCCAGATCCACAGCAAGACGGGCCACCTCAAAGTGAAAGCGAGTGACATTATGTTTGCAAACATTGGCAAGCATGGTGTCAACCATATATGCCCCAGAAGAAGTCGGGACCCCTTCTGCTGAACAGGCAATTGAAGAGCTGTAAAGGGTTTCACTCAAGTGAATCATTTCTGTGACTTTATCCCGTACGTGGGAGCCCTTGGCAGTTCCCTGACTATGTGCCAGGTAGGTGACAGCTCCGGTGAGCACATCCATTAAACCGGTCTTACAGGCACCATAATTGGCACGATGATGGGCAGCAAACCGATGAACAACCAAACCTGTGAAATCCGTCTCACCATCCATGAAAACATTTTCCCAGGGCACAAAAACATCTTCAAAAACAATAACCGCCTCTCCGCCAACAACTCCGAAGGAAGGTTTACCTACATCAATGGACTCGTTCATGTCACGGCGACTGTCATTGGCCTGTCTACCGAATATCATGATGATACCGGGGGCATCAATGGGAACAGAACAGATAAAGGCATAATCTTTAGACGACTCATTCATGGCAGTGGTGGGCATTATCAAAATTTCGTGGGAGTTCACCGCACCTGTCATATGCAATTTGGCACCCCTTATTACAATACCGTTCTCTCTGCGTTCTACTATGTGAAGGTATTGATCCGGATCTTTCTGCTCTGCCGGACCCTTGGAACGATCTCCTTTGGGGTCTGTCATGGCACCAACCACCATAAGATTTTCGTCCTGTATTCTGATCAACCATTTTTTAAACCGTTCCATATAGTTGGTTTTGTACTTTTGATCAATCTCGTAAACCGTGGAATAGACGGCGTTGATGCCGTCAAAACCCACGCACCGTTGAAAGCAGGTACCGGTTTTCTGGCCCAGGAGCCGGAGCAATTTTACTTTTTTTATTAAATCTTCCACACTCTGGTGAACATGAGTAAAACGGCCGATGGTCCTTCCCGTAAGATGAGAGGTGGCGGTGGCTAAATCTTTATATTCATCCTGTACTGCAATGGCATAGGTCATGGCTGCAGCACGTACATGAGGGGCTGTGGCCGGATGCTCTGTCACATCTTTTATCTTTTTTCCCATATAATAAATTACTGGATTAAGTTGCTTGAGACTATCCATATATTCGATACCGGTTTTAATTTTCATCTCATCCTCTTCGAGCTCATTGCGGGCATAATCATAATCTCCAGCCATTGCCAGACGACAGCCATGTAAATTCAGATAAGTCCATAAATATTAGACTTTATACCGATCCTGTAAGTTCTCAATAGCTCGGAGCAGGAAAGCCTGGTTACCCTTTAAACGCCGGGTGCTATTCAAAAGGATTCCCTGAATGCCCGGACTTATTGAGAACTTACCCGATCTTTGCTTAGGTGATTGACTTTATTGAATTTCATAAAAATAAAATTCTTAATCAAATCAATAAATTATAAAAACAGATATAATGTCTATTGATTTTGATAATACTTGACGACCCCCAGCAAAGCGAGGTCGTCAAATAATCTGTGCTATATTCTTCCGGTCATTTTCATAAGGGTTTTAAGTAATTCTCCGGCTTTGGTGCAATATTTCGGGTCTTTTTTAGAATATTCATCCACAACTTCTATGGAAAATTTTCGCATCTGGGCAACGCTGTCTTGGTCCAGAGTACTCATTTCACCCATTTTTTTATCGTTCCAGGCTTTAATGTCAATAATGTCATTATACCCAGTCCATTTCAGGAAATCAACGCCCGCAGAACAGGTACATTCTTCAATGATCGCCCGAAGGTGGGGCGGCAGTGCATCCCATTTTTTCTTGCCCACGATGATTTCACCATTGTTGATTTCAGCAAGATTGGGTCTTACAATGTAGATAGTTTCAACAACCGCCACGGACGGACCGGAATTTGGGATCCGGGTTCTGCCACAACAAAGCATGAAAGTGATGTTAGACATGCCTACTCTGTCATATAAACATACATGGCAGTAAGCATCTGCCACAACGAAAGTTGAAACTCCCATAATTCCAGCATTTTGGACGGAGTTTCATATAAAAAAAGTCTTCCAGGATTACGACTTCGGCCTGAACATCAACAAAACGGAAATACGCCCAGTATCTCCTTTACCTGGTTACTTTAACCGGATTCAGTAAAATTTTATTATGAAACGGTATCAAAAAATTTATTGATTTTTCAGTTCCCGACGAAGCACTTTTCCGGTGGCTGTTTTTGGAATCTCATCAATAATTTCAATGATGCGGGGGTACTTATACGCTGCCAAGCGTTCTTTGCAAAAGGCAATTAACTCATCTACTGTGGTTTTCTCCAGGTAATTTTCACTCAATGAGACAAACGCCTTTACCGTCTCACCACGGTAACTGTCCGGTACTCCTACCACCGCGGCTTCCTTGACACCGGGATGTTGATATATTACATCCTCAACATCCCTGGGCCAGACCTTGAATCCCGAAACATTTATCAAATCTTTTTTACGATCCACAATGTAGCACCATCCCTGCTCATCAATTTTTGCAACATCACCAGTGAAAAAATGGCCGTCGCGGATGGCATTTGCTGTCTCTTCAGATTTTTGCCAATAACCTTTGATAATATTGGGCCCTCGCAGAACCAGTTCGCCTTCTTCTCCAGGAGCAAGAATTTTTTCCGGTTTTTTTACATCAACCACCCAGGCCTCAACACCAGGAACAATAAGGCCGACAGAAAGTGCCCCGGATTCTTCGTCCACCGGTCCATTCTGGCCAAGGGGGCTAATGGTGGCTGGTGATGAACTCTCGGTCAATCCGTAGACATTATAAATGGTCAATCCCATTACATCCTGAAATTTTTTGACCGTGCTGGGTGAAACCGGAGCACCACCACTGTAAGCTTTACGAAAATGGGAAATATCAAATGATTTGACATCTGGATGATTTAGCAAGGCAACATAAACCGTTATGGACGCCACAGTGAATGTCACCCGATATTTTTCGATGAGCCTTAGAACCTCCTGGGCATCAAAGCGATTGAAAAGGACCAGTGGGATGCCCAAATGAAAGGCAATGGCCTGATGGGCTACAATGCCGGTTATATGAAACATGGGTGCAATCCCGAGTACTACATCTGACGGGTCCATACGGACAGCTGACTCATACACGTGACAATTGTGATCAATATTGGCATGGGAAATCATGGCCCCTTTTGGTGGGCCGGTGGTACCTGAAGTGTAAACCAGGTATGCCAAGTCTTCGGGAACAATGGAGACCTCCTCAATAACTCGATCGGTGTTGTCCCGTATCAAGGTCATTAAATCCAGAGTGCCGGCAATGTGTTCTTTGGTGATATTTTTGAGCTGATTCGGAATATCATCTCCGCCTCTCAGAAGATCAAGTGGAGAAGTAGTGATGACCCTCCGGTTGCCAGCTGCGGTTTGAATCGTCTTTTCAAACAAAGTCTCCTCGCAGATAATCAAACGCGCCCCACTATCCTCTAAAAGATGTGCAATGTCTCTTGTTGTGTACATGGGGTTGACCGGCACCACGATCCCACCTCGCATCCATACAGCCAGGGAGGCGATGACTGCTTGGGGAACATTTTGTAACACAAACATGACTCGATCTCCCTGAACAATCCCGAGATCTGCCAGGGCAGCAGCCAGAGCAACGGCCATCTTTTCAATCTGGGCATAGCTGTAATCGCTATCGAAATAATAGATGCAAGGATTTTGCGGAAAACTTGCAGCAACACGCCTGAACTTGTCCAGGACACTCTCCCTTGACTGAGACAGAGTCGGTGTAAACCACTCCGGATACGTTTTTATCCAGGGCTTGCTATCATAATACGAGGACATTTATTTCTCCTTAGGACTGCGGATTTAATTAATAATATGTTGGTGGTTAAATAAAAAATTATATCCGAAGGGTTATGCGATGGTCCATCCGCCGTCAATGGCGATGCTTTGACCCGTAATGAAATTCGATGCCGAACTAGCCAGAAAGATTACGATTCCCTCGATTTCCTCCAGTTTTCCCCATCGTCCCATAGGGGTACGCTGATTGATAAAGTCAAACCGATCTTTATCATCCTGTATTTGTTTGACCATTTCCGTTTCGAAATAGGTCGGGGCAATAGCATTGACCTGTACTCCGAGTTTGGCCCACTCCAGGGCCATTACCATGGTCATCTGCTCCACCCCGCCCTTTGCCGATGCATATGCCAATTGATTTGGAAGCGCGACTCGACCGAGAATGGAACTAATGTTTATGACCTTGCCATAACCACGCTTGATCATCTGAGGTGCCACCGCCTGGGCAACCAGGTAGTAACCTTTCAAATTGGTATTGAGGACTCGGTCCCACTCTTTTTCCGGGTAGTCGACAACCGGAACCCTATAATTCGTTCCAGCATTATTGACCAGAATGTCGATATTACCAAAATAATCCATTATAGCTGAGACACCCTTGCGAACGGCTTCTCCACTGCTGACCTCAACGATGAACCCAGCTGCATTGCATCCCATTGATTTCGGTCGATCGACGACTCGATCAATGTCAACATTGTTCCGCCCGCAGACGGCCACATCGGCACCGGCTTTGGCAAGTGCAACAGCCGCAGCTTCGCCCAGTCCCTTGGAGCTTCCGGTAATCATGGCCACTTTACCTTTTAAATCAAAGATATCCATGCACATAAATTTTCTCCCGTGATGCTTAAATAATGATTTATTGGACAGATGAACCACCGGCACGTGTAAACAATAAATGTCGAGGGTTCTTTAGTTACTCAATTGACATCCCCACTCTCCGAATGGATCATCCTATGACTCGTTTTAAGCAGGAAACATGACCTGGGGTAGCCAGAGGATAATCGAAGGGAACAGCATCATAACTAACAGAGCCGTCATCATGATGGTGATAAACGGCAGCACACTTCTAAAAATGGTGCTCATCGAGGTTGCCGGGCTGAGGGATTTAAGATAAAAGAGGTTGTACCCGAACGGTGGCGTTATATAGCCGATGCATAAGGCTATATTAAAAACAACGCCGTACCAAATCGGATCAAAGCCCAGATTCTTCACAACCGGATAGAAAATCGGCATGCACAGTAAAATGATTCCCATGGGGTCGAGAAACATTCCCAGTATCAAGATTGTCAACTGGAGAGTGACAATCATGACAAGAGGACTTACATCAAATCCCATGAGCATGCTCTGGACAAAATAGATCCCCCCGCCGCCACTGTAAATCGCGACAAATCCACCTGCCCCGAACATGATCCAGAGAATCATCCCAGTGATGCTGGCCGTCTGATAGGAGACATCCTTGAGAAATTGTAAATTACATTCGCCCCGGATGATCACGCATATCAGCACAGCCAGTGCCCCCACTGAAGATGCCTCGGTGGGAGTGGCAATGCCAAAGAAAAGAGACCCGAGAATGGAAAGAATGATCAGCACCGGAAGTGCCACAGATTTCAGAGCCCGGACCTTCTCAATGAGGGGCGCTGTTTCTTCCATGGCAGGGCAAAGGTCTGGCTGGATATAGGCCCGGATGAGGATGTATAAAATAAATGCAGTAACGATCAATCCCCCTGCCACCAGACCGCCGGCAAATAACTTACCAATGGATTGGCCCGTCATC
>CAKZLA010000528.1 GCA_937124525.1 uncultured Desulfobacterium sp. | reverse complement strand
TAAGAGATTATAAAAAAATTTTATTAATAGAAGGATATTGAAAGAAATTTCAAAAATATTAATTATTTCAAGGTGTTATATTTAAAAACACCAAAAGGACAATTGAGATATAAATATTAGATTTTATTAATAAAAATAGCAATCATTTTAAGACCCTTTAATACCATCAAACAATTTCAAGGAGGTTATTATGAGATGTTGTCAAGGAAAGGTGTATTCAATGATTTCAAAAAAAGCTTTCAGTTATGTTCTGTTACTGCTGTTTATCATGGGGATCACGGCCCAGGCTCGGGCTGCGTCTACGAGGATTGTTGTTTTGCCGTTTTATGTGGAATCCGGGAGAAACATAACAGATAGCGGGGTCGCCAGACAGCATTACATAAGGACAATGATTCCGATAAACAATAAATTGAACGATAAAGGTTATGATGTTGTAGATCCGTTTGCCAGTGAAGCCCTTGAGAAAGAATTCAACAAATGGGTGGATAGAAGCAAGCAGCACTCAGCTCTTATGGCTACGGATCTGTGCAAGAAATATTCAGCAGATGTGGCTTTGATTCTTTGGCTGGAAATGGATATTAACAAAACGGGTGATGGCTATTATGCCGCAGATGGTAGTCTCCTATGCAAGGGGTATGATAGCGCAGGCAATTCGGTGATCGGTATTGAGAAACCTTTTGAACTGACCGAGCGAAGCAGAAAAAGAGCGATTGCCAATCTCGAAAAGGAAGTCGGTTATGAAGTAGTAAGAAAAATAACAGCTGGCAGTGATAAATGGGGGGACACACAAGGTGGCAGCGCACTGGATAGAAATATTGAAAAATATAAACGACAGATAATGGTGAGGCTGGAAGGCATAACTGATTATGAACTTTTAGAAATATTTGACAAGGTGTTGAAAACCACCACCGGAGTTACCTCTGCCGAGGAATATGGTTCCAATCCAAACCCCCGCAGCGCACAAAAGGGTTTTGCAACCTGGATAGTAAAAATCGATGGAACAACCCATACACATCTGAGGGCAAATGTCATAAAGCGAATTCATGATATTCTTGCACAGGGCGGAGAAACGGTGATTGGTGGCGTGCCCTACAGGTATACCCCAGACGAGGTCAATCTGCTCAGAGGTATCAGACAGGGGACAGCGAACCGCCAAGTGATTCAATTTGTTATTGACCGGGAACTGGTTCGTGACCGAGAGATGTCCGGCCGTCATAACCCATATAAAAATCAAGGCAACAATTTAGCAGGGGATGGTTTTAATTAGTCTCCTCTTTTGACATGTCCGCCAGTTATAAAGGAGTTCGCAATTACTGATTTCCCCATTTTAGCTTCATTCAGCCCCACGGATAGACAGAGGTGAGGTGACAGGGGAATCAGGCATGGCTACTACTCCTTCTGCGTTCTCTATGGATGGTATTATGAAAATCACTAACGCTATTGTAAAAAATATTTTTTTCTCAGTTTTCCTTCTACCTATTTACCTATATTGTTTTTCGATTCTGCCGGGCCTGGAAACAGCCAGGCCTGGAAAGATGAGAAGAGGAATTGCAAAATCAATTCTGCTTTTTATTTTTTTGTCTGCCTTGCCTTTTATGTTGCTGTCATGCGCAGGCCACATTCCAGGCAAGGTGGCCCCTGAAAAACCTTTGTTCTCCTCCGGTGCAGAGTTATTCCTGCAAGCGGAGAATATTGATGATCTGGCGGCACAATTAGCTGAGAAACTGGATAGGGTGATTGATTTGGATGGGAAAAAAATCCAGATCAGTGAAAATAATTTTTTGGAGCTGGACTCCCGCTTGAACCTGCTGTTTTCGCGTTATTTGAGTGAAGCCCTTGCCACTGCAATAACCAGACATGGCGCCAGGGTCACCGTCCAGGAGATCGGAGAGGAACCCTTACGCCTGTTCGGGAATTTCGGAAAGTATACCCCTGGAAAAAATCATCTGAAAGTTACCATCAGATTGAGAAAAATGGGCCAATTCGCCAGTGAAGATATTGCAGTATCCGGAAACATATCCAATACAGGAGTTGAGAAAGAATGGTTTGAACCGGATTTTTCCAGAGTCGCAAATACGCTTATCAATATTTTAGAGGAAAATTATCATGGCAGTGAGCACCATTTGTCTGTTTCTGTGGAACCCCTAAGTCCAGGTCGTTATGGGGAGAAGCCGTTGGAGTTGGGGGAGTTTTTCCGAGAATATATTGTCACCGCTCTTTCCCGCTCACCACTATTCAGATCCGCCGCTATCTCCCCTGAAATATCCCCGGCCTCATTGACCGGAACCTATGAAAAGGCGGGGGCGCAAATGCGGTTTCTTCTCACCTTAACTGACTCGGGTGGCCAGGAAACATCTGCCTTTTTTGAGGTTCAGCAGCGGGATATTCCCGCTGATTTAATGGAAGAGACTTTTTTTGAAGACGAGACCCCCACGACAGGGCTGGATGATAATCTATGGATCACGATTCAGCCTGAAAACAGGGCGCTTTTGAGTGGCAACGACAAACAGTTTCTGGATAAATCATCGGAGTTGATTAATGGTTTTTTTACAAAGCATGGGTACAAAATCTCTTTTGACAAACAGAAAGCAAAACTGCGGATTTTCCAAAGCCTTTCGATTGACAGGGGAGAAAACGATTATGTCGAAGACTTGCGATTAAACCTTACAATAAGAGCCCTTAGCACTGATTTAAAGACATCTGTGTCAACAAAAAATGGGAGAATTGGTTTGAAATATTCAAAGACGATGAGTCAATTTGATAAAGACAATATGATATTCGATGCATTACCCAAACTCACCAATGCCGTCTGCGAATCAGTGGCCTCTGAAATCAACAAGCGGTTTAAAAACAAATAACCCTTTTTGGCATATGGGAGCAGTTCATATGAAACAGGTTTTATTTCTTTTGATTCTGACCGGATGCCTGTTGTGTCATCATGTCAGTCCTGGCTATTCCGCCCCGACCATTGAGGTGAGGGCCACATCACTTGAATTGACAGGCGATGACCAGGGCATCATATCTACCCGCGCAATCCAAAGAGCAAGGGAGGCGGCAGAAGCGGCGGCGGCCAAGTATTTCAATGATGTGGGATTTATACACTTAAAAAAAGAGAACGGGAAAACAGCAGATTTTCTGGTAGAACTGAAATTAACGGAAAAATTGAGTGGAAAAAAAAATTTAGTATATTCCGATGCAACGATGTACTATGCTGAAACAAAAGAGCAAATCATTACGATCCGTCAAGCATTCGAAGTAAATATCAATGACGATATCAATTTTGCAATTGGCAAAGCGTGTAGAGGAGCCGGTCGCCAATCAGCAAAAATTATTGTCAATAAGCTCAGAAAAAATCCAGATCGTTTTTTGAACCGGGAATATCAACTCGTTTTCACCGGCTTTGAAGATAAAGAAGAAGACAGGATCATTCAATCCATTAAAGCGCTGAGTCTTCGCGATAATGACATCAAGGACATCAAAGAGGATGTCCAGAGACAAGGAAGAAATCCTCTGACAATTCCCGTTACCATGGGTATCTATAAAAAATTGCCAGAATTCGTTGGTGACTTGAACATACTATTAGAAGGAGTGAATATAAAGGTAACTATTCAGAAGTTAGAAGATGACATTGCTTCTTTGGTCAGAGAGGGGGCGGGTGAGGTTGTGGTAGATTGAGATGCCCTAAATGATCATGACTGGATTCATAATTACCATTGGAAGTCGGGTTCTTTTACGATAACTGATTCCGTGTGTCTTTGTCTGAAATAAGATGGCCCCGTAAAAAGGCGAAAGTGACAAAATCGCTATTAATCATTTCAGTAGATTAAAAATGAAATTTACCAAAAGCGGACTTTTTACGGTTTCATCAAATAAATGTTGTTTAACCATTTGTATTGTAAAGGAGGATTTTTGTATGAAACTGAAAGATGTTCTGGCAGCGGGATGGATTGTTTCTGCCGCATTCTTTTTCTCATCCTGCGTAAGCACAAGCCCACCCGCAGGAGTGAATATCATGGTGTTCGGAAAGCCGGAAGTTGACATAACCAAGATTTATACAGACCAAGATGAACATATGCAAAGATATGTTTTTGTTTGTGATAACTCTGAAAGAACGAACGAAGAATTGTCTTCAAAAGTAATAACCACGGTGCAAAAGAAATTTTTACGTACCAAGACTTACCGAATCGGCAATTGTGAAAATGACACTTCAGGCAACCACCCAAAGTTGTTTTTCAAAGTTCTGAATTACCAAGTCAAGGATGGCTATGACGGTGGGAAACGGTGGCGGCGCGTATCGGCCAATATTGAATTTCAACTTCAAACGAAAGACGGAAAAATTGAGGCACCAGATACCATATACGGTGTTGCCGGAGATTCTGTTGAGCGCGGTCTTAGACTAAAAGAAGTGCTTGAACTGGAAAACATGCTGGCTGGAAGGCTCGCTGAACAATTTGCCAAACAAATTGTTCCCATTACAAAGAGAGAGTTTCGTGGATTTGATACGTCTCGATCAGACGTAAAAGATGGCGTGACAAATGCTAAAGGAGGTAACTGGGACCTGGCGATAGAGAATTGGGAAGATATCATCAGAAAGGATAAAGAAAACGCCGCTGCCCATTACAATCTCGGTATTGCCTATGAAGTGCAAAAAGACTATGAAAACGCTGAAAAAAACTATTGTAGAGCCTTGAAACTGGATCCGGGAAATGAACTCTACAGTAGGACCCGGGGGAAATTTTTGCGCAATTGGGATATGCACAAACTTATGGAGGAATCAAAACAAATAATCGAAGATGAAGATGGCGGTTCAGACGATACCCCCTTATTCTAAGCTAGGGCTTGGTTCTAAGTTGGCCCTCTTTGGCCAGCACCCATCAGATAATAGCCGTTAAGTAGCTGGATTTTAGCATAATATTTAATTGTTAACTGTTTGGTGCATATCCACTGGGCGAAGTTAGGACCAAGCCCCTAAGCTATATCCAAAATAACAGTTGCGTTTGTGTGACGGTTTGTTGTTTCACAGATTAAAAATTATTTACTAATTTCACAGGAGAACAGTGTATGAAAACTAAAAAGAAGAATCTATTGAACCCGTTTGTTTTTTTCGTTTTTGCCTCATTTATTATGGGGGGATGCTCCATGAAAAGCGCCATCACCAGTTTTGGGGAAATTGGGGGCAGCGTAATGGAAAAGCCGAGCATGGAGCTGGTGCTTGACCGGATGAACACGGCCGCGGCTGCCGCCAGGCTTTCAAATCTGATTCTGGAAGAGATGCACATCACTGCTACGACAGACTGGCCCCAGCGCGTCACTGGATTTTCCAAGGATGATCTCCAGGCGATGATCCCGGCCTTAGCTCTGGATGGCGCCTATGCTGCCCATGGCGGACTCGTGTCCCCGGTCAAGGCCAATGTTGTTCAGGTACAAAACATTCTCTACAGGCTCCCTCCTGATTTATACAGCCAATCAGGGTCGTGCTATAAAAATGGTGAAAAGACACTGATCAATGGTTTTTATTATCATGTGGAATATAACGGTACTTCTGATGAAGATGTCTCTGTTACCAGAAAAAGCTTGCTCGATATGGATGCCAGTGAAATTGGTGCTGTAGTTGCCAGTTCCGCCAAAAGTATTTTTATCAATCAAAAGTGCGATAATGATGGGATAAAGAAAAGGGTAGGTAAACTGAAACCTATTGCCTTCGAAGGCGGATTTGGAAAGAGATATAAAGGGGTGAAGGAAGCATTTTTCAGCATAATCGAAAATACAGAAGAAGATAATCTCAGTGAACTTTATGATGAGATGAATAAATTAAAACAAGAAGTCGCCGAAAGATCCGAGAGGATCTCTGTTCTTGAAAAAGCAAAGGACGCTATTAGCAAGGGAGAAAAACCACGGGGGCGTGACCTTCCTTCCACTAAAAAAGGGTGCGATGATGAAATTAGTGTACTTAGACAGTCATTGCAAGAAAAGAAAGAAGATCTTGAAGATGCAAAAAACAGTTTTTTTACGGCGTTGGCCAACGCAGGTGACCGTTCTTCTACAGGCACAGGCGAAAAAGACACAGACGAAGAGAAGAAAGCAATACTGACCAACGTGATTGACGCCTGCACAGGAATGCAGGAAATGCTGACCGGCGCGTTAACCCTGACCGGTGTTGCCATTGCCAAGTTACCCGGCGCCCTGACCGGACTTCCGGACGAATTGAAAGCGTTGACGGATTCCGTGAAAAATAAAGAGGCCAAGGCCGTTTACATCCCTTTAAGACTTGCAAGGCTGCGGTTCAACGCCGGTAACGTGATCGACAACATAAAGGGTATCGCCACCGTCATTGAGCTTGATCTAAAGATCGCCAACAACATTAAAAAAGAAGCCCAAAAGCTGCTGAAAAGAATGGAGGCGTCAGATGCATAGGGTTGAAATCAAACATCCTGACCATGAAGGATATTCTCAATTCTATATACTATTTTCGTGAGTAAGGGAGTAATAGAGAATCCGGCCCTGACTACGTGTTTCGATCTGGGCGGTTGGGGCCGTTATTTTAAAACCAGCCGTTGAGACCCTTCGGTCTTATGGCATCAGGCTGTTTCATATTTCGGGTCAGACATCAATCAATGTGAGGGATAAGGATAGTGAGGAGCAATGATAAAATATATGCCAATATCACCGTTTAATCGATATGTTGTTTTTGTTTTCATTTGCATCGTGTTTCCATGTCATTCATTTGCCGAAACCCTTAATTTTGACACCCTTGAGGGCATTGCCGGGGAATCGGTCTTATCCTCAGACATGACTCAGGGGTCGAAATCATCTAATGGCAAACAACTTACCGCCCCCCAGGTTTTCAAAAAAGTCGATCCGGCGGTGGTGACCATTGTCCTGAAAATACAGGAAACATATGTGGGACATGGTTCAGGATTTTTGATCAAAAGTAACGGCTATATCTTGACCAATGACCATGTGATCAACGTAAAAAAATTCGGTAAATATGCAAGCCTCATTTCAATTGAAGTTATCACCGCTGACGGCCGTTCCCATAAGGCTCAGGTCATTAAGGGAGATCCGGACATTGATCTTGCTCTGCTAAAGATAAAAGGTGAAAATTTTCCGGTTGCCGAAATCGGCAATGCCTCTTCAATAAATGTCGGGGAAACGCTCTATATTATCGGTACGCCGGTACGCCTTGAATACACCCATTCCATCACCCCCGGCATGGTAAGCGGATTTGACAGGCATAACGGAAAAATTCAGACCTCGGCCCTGATTCATGGGGGCAACAGCGGCGGGCCGGCAATTAATGATCAGGGTAAGGTTGTTGGTGTGGCAGTAGCGGTCGCTACATCCGTCGAATCAAAAACAATTCAAATCGGCGGGAAGATTGAAAATATTAAAATAGGTGACTATAAACCCGGAATCAGTTTTCTTGTCCCCATAAACTATGCCAATAATTTACTTAATTTGATGTTTTGATACATAAAAATGGGGGCAGCCCGCAACTTTTGCTAAACTGAAAAGAGGGTTCTGCTCCCCCTATTATTTCAGTTTGTTTTACTGGGGTATGCACTTAACTCGCGTATAGATTTTATAACCCTTTGAGTTCTTCTAAAAAAGAGCTAAACGCTCATGGCCGGATTTCACATCCCTCCCCATCCCCGAACCCATGAAAAGTAAATGCATTTTCATGGCAAAGGAAACAATCCATGTTGGAAAATAGAGAGATATCAAACCAAGATCTTCAAATGGTGAAGAAAATTGCAAAATTCGTGGCATTTAAATACTTGCCACATTTTGAAACCCATGTTTCTGAAAGGCTTCTCACAAAGGAGGAGCTGTACCACCAGGGAGTCATAGGATGCATAAAAGCCAAAAAAAGCTATGATCCGTCAAAGGGGAGCTTTGTTCAATATGCGTTTAAGTTTATTAAAGGAGAGATGATTTCCCTGTTGAGAATGAAAGGCGCTCTTATTCATGTGCCACAGAAAAAATATCAAGAAATGACATATTTGCACAATGAGAGAGAAAAGGGGAAATCCGATTTTGAAATAGCCGGGAACCTGGGGTGGAAAATGGAAAAAGTGGTTAAGCTGGAGGCGTTAAAGTCAAAAATCGTTTCCATCAACAGCGAAGCCATGAGGGATGATTTCATAAATGGGGCCTTGGTGAATGGGCTTGAATTTAAACCCAAAAGTGCTGAAACGCTATTGGAAGAAAAAGAAATTTTGGAAATTATCTCCAAGTGCATCGAAAATATAGGCAGACCGGATAGCCGATTGATTTTGATTTCAAGGTATAGACTGGAAAAAACGCTGGAGCAACTGTCTGTGGATTTCAACTGTTCCATTGAAACAATTAGAAACAGACAAAGTGAGGCTGAAATGTCTGTTAAAAAATGTTTGAAAAGAAATGGAGTGGCATAAAATGGAAAATAACGATGTGCTCAGGAATTATATCACCACCTGGTATGACCATAAAAAAATAGTGATGGCTGATGAGATCCATCTTGAAGAAAATGAACTGTTTGGAATGGCGCTGCCCGGTGGGCTTGCCACGGCAAAAAAAAGGAGTTTAAATCATCTCTCTCTTTGCCCTGTGTGCATGGACCGCCTGGAAGAATGCATTACAATTATAGGGTCCACCGCCGTAGATGATTTTTTTTGTGATGAA
>CAKZLA010000527.1 GCA_937124525.1 uncultured Desulfobacterium sp. | reverse complement strand
TTGATTTTTTCCTTGCTGATTTCAGACACATGGACAAGCCCTTCAATTCCCTCTTCCAGCTCCACAAAGACACCGAAATCTGTGATGTTGGTGATCACGCCGGAAATCTCAGTTCCAACCTCATATCGCTGCTCCACAGTTTCCCAGGGATCTGGCTGGGTCTGCTTGATACCAAGGGAGAATCTCTCACTTCCCTTGTCAATGTCAAGCACCACTGCCTGGATCACATCGCCCTTCTTGTAAACCTCTGAAGGATGCTTAATGCGTTTGGTCCAGGAAATGTCAGAAATATGAACCAGACCGTCAATGTCATCATCAATACCGATGAAAAGACCAAAATCTGTGATATTTTTAATTTTTCCTTCAATGACGGTCCCCACAGGGTATTTGTCACTGATGACTTCCCAGGGGTTCTCAACGGTTTGTTTGATACCAAGGGAAATTCTTCTGTTGTCTGGCTTGAGATCAAGAACAACCGCTTCCACCTCTTCACCCACGGAAACCATCTTGGATGGGTGGCGAATCTTGCGGGTCCAGGACATCTCAGACACATGGATCAGACCTTCAACACCCTCCTCCAGTTCCACAAAGGCACCATAATCGGTGAGGCTCACAACCTTTCCAAGAACCTTGGAACCCACAGGATATTTTTCCTGGGCCATGGTCCAGGGATCAGGTGTCAACTGTTTCATACCCAGAGATACCCGCTCTTTCTCCATGTCATAGGAAAGAATTTTCACGTTGATATTATCCCCCACAGAAAACAACTCAGAGGGATGTTTCACACGGCCCCAGGAAATGTCGGTGATGTGAAGGAGTCCATCCACACCGCCAAGATCAACAAAGACACCATATTCTGTGATATTCTTAACCACACCTTCCATGACCTTTCCACTCTCAATGGAGCTGAGGGTGTTGGCCCTGGCCTCTTCACGAATCTTCTCAAGGATAACCCGTCGTGAAAGAACAATGTTGCTTCTTTTTCTGTTATATTTCAGAACCTTGAATGTATAGGTCTGTCCCACCATTTCATCCATGTTCCGGATGGGTCGAAGATCGGCCTGTGAACCCGGAAGGAAGGCTGGCAGCCCAATGTCAACGGAAAAACCGCCCTTGACACGGCTTGTGATAATGCCTTCAATGGTGCTATCTTCTTCATAGATGTCCCGGATGGCGTCCCAAACTTTAACCTTGGCGGCTTTTTCCTTGGACAAAATAACCGTCTCTTCTTCTTCGTCCCAGACTTCAACCATTACCTCAACCCGATCATTCAGGTTGACATCGACATTGCCTTCCTCGTCTCTGAACTCGTGAATTGAGATCTGCCCTTCAGACTTGTAACCCACATCCACCAAGACATGATCTCTGTCCACAGCAATAATGGTACCTGTTACAACCTGGCCCTCTTCGAAGCGCTTGAAGCTCTCTTCATAAATACCCATCAACTCTTCCATGGTCTCTTCCCCGGTCAGAACGGGCTCAGACGCCACGGGCGTCTCTTCCTCGGTCAAATCGGGTTCAGATGCCACGGACGTCTCTTCATCGGTCAGATCGGGTTCAGATGCCACGGACGCCTCTAATTCTTCAGCAGTTTCTAATTCTTCATTCATTTCGTTGTTCTCGTTTGTTTCAGCAATGTTATTCATTAATGTTAATCCCCCATAGACAAATTTTATACCTTTTCTTTAAAAGGTATAATCTATTATAAATATCAGAACGCCAGGAGAAAAACAATACAAAAAATTATTTTTAAATTGAAATTGCTGAATCACATCCATATCCACTTATGGGGCAATTTTTGACACAATCATCTGAACCACCTCTTCCAGGGACAGATGGGTGGAATCAATTAAAATAGCATCCTCAGCTGGCTTTAAAGGGGCAATTTCCCGGCTGACGTCATTGGCATCCCGACTGCCCATCATTTTTTTAACTTCAGATAGATCCTGCACCGGGACCTGGTTTTCCTTAAAGCGTCGCAGGGCCCGGGTATCCAGATCAGCAAAGAGAAAAAATTTATAATCCGCATGGGGAAACACCACGGTTCCCATGTCCCTCCCTTCAAACACAGTGTCATTTTTTTCTGCAATGGCATGCTGCAAACCCAACAGGGCCTTTCTGACACATGGCCTTGCAGAGATAGCTGAAGCCATCATGGATATCTCTGGGGTACGTATCAAAGAAGAGATATTTTCTCCAGAGCTGGTCAGCACCGGTTCGTCGCCATCCATGGCAAAAGACAGGGATATCCCGGTTAAGAAAGATTCAAGCACAGCATCTTGTTCCCAGTCAATGGAACCCCGTTTCACTTCCAGGGCCACCCCGCGGTACAAGGCCCCGGTATCCACATAGATGCAGTTAAGACGCCTTGCAAGTTCCCGACTAACACTTGTTTTGCCAGCACCGGCAGGACCATCTATGGTGATAAGTCGCTTTGTCATACCATTGCCCCACCCTCTGACAGCAACTGCTCCAGCACAAAAAGAAACCGCCGGTTTTCCTCCTCAAGCCCTGCGCTTATTCTCAGATAGGTTTTAAACCCGTAAGATTTCATGGATCGAACAATAACCCCTTGTGCCAGCATTTTTTGAAACACCACCCCGGCATCCATCCTGACATCCAGCAAAAAGAAATTCCCCTGGGTGGGGAAGGATTGTATGCCCATCCCTGCCAGTTGTTCCTGGAGAAAATCAATGCCCTGGTGCATGGTTTTGATACTTTGGTTGAGAAACTCGTGGTCATCCAGGGCCGCTGCTGCTGCCACCTGGGCCAAGGAATTGACATTAAAGGGCTGACGGACCCGGTGGAGAATCCCTGCAATGCTGCTATCCATGATACCATATCCCACCCGAAAACCGGCAAGGCCATAGGCCTTGGAAAAAGTTCTCAAAGAGATGATTCTGGGATCTTCAAGGGGCGATGCCAGGGCATCAAAAATGGCCTTGTCCCTGGCAAACTCAATATATGCCTCATCCACAATCACCAATACATTTTCCGGCACCCCCTTCATGAAATCTGTCAAGACATCTTTTGTGATGTGACTGCCCGTGGGATTGTTGGGATTGGTGAGAAAAATCATGGTGGTGCGGGGGGTGATAGCGGATAAAATTGCATCCAGGTCAATATCAAGCCCCTTTAAGGGTATCATGACCGGCACACCGCCTGCCACCTTCACCGATATTTCATACATTAAAAAGGAGGGCAGCGGCATCAAGGCCTCATCTCCTCGCCCCAGAAACCCCTGGGCCAGCAAAGCAATGATATCATCAGATCCATTGCCGATGACCACATTTTTCGAATTTACGCCATATTTTTTTGCAAGCATGCCGGTCAATACGTGGCCACTGCCGTCGGGATACCGATGCATATTGGCAAGGTGTTCTTTAACAGCAGCCACGGCTTTAGGGGATGGCCCCAGAGGATTTTCGTTGGATGCCAGTTTAACGGAATTTTTAATCCCATATTCCCGTTCTATTGCCTCAATGGGCCTGCCCGGTTCATAGGGATTTATGGAACTGATATACTCAGGAATATTTAATTTCATGGAACCTGATACTCTCCTCTTCTTTTTGATATAACGGCCATATCTGCCTGCCGATACAACGAATAATAAAAATGGTATTATACCGCCCCCGGTCTGCCAGCTTCCCCTCTGATTAGTTTGGATTTGATATTTTGTCAATATCTATGCTAAGTGCATTCTAAAAAGGAGATGCACATGACACATACACCCATCAGGACAGGCCTTGAATCGCTTAAAACAGATCACCCCACAGAATTCAAGGAGAAAAACCTGGGACTCTTGGCCAACCCAGCATCGGTGGACGGCAGCTTTGCCCACGCCTCACGGATTATTCATACCCAACTCCCCGGACAATTAAAGGCTCTTTTTTCGCCCCAGCATGGTTTTTATGCTGAGAAACAAGACAACATGATCGAATCGGATCATGGCATGGACCCGGAATTAAACATCCCGATTTTCAGTCTCTACAGCGACACCCGAGTTCCCACCAAAGAAATGATGGATCATATTGATATACTAATCATTGACCTTCAGGATGTGGGCACCCGGGTCTACACGTTCATGTACACCATGTCATATTGCCTGGAAGCTGCCGCACAACACGGTAAAAAAGTGTTTATCCTGGATCGGCCCAATCCCCTGGGGGGGATTGCCGTGGAGGGCAATATTCTTTCTGACTCTTGCCGCTCTTTTGTGGGCCGCTTTCCCCTGCCCATGCGTCATGGGTTAACCATGGGGGAACTTGCCCTTTTTTTCAACCGGAAACATAAGATCCATGCCGATGTCACAGTGATCCCCATGCAGGGATGGGAACGGAAGATGTTTTTTAAAGATACAGGTCTTTACTGGGTGGCACCCTCCCCCAATCTTCCCACACCGGAATCTGCTGTGGTTTACCCGGGACAGGTTATATTTGAAGGCACCAACCTGTCCGAAGGAAGGGGCACCACCCAACCTTTTGAATTCCTGGGTGCCCCGTTCATTGATCCGTCCCCCATTCTCAAGGAAATTTCCCGGGATATTTCCGGCGCGATCCTTCGTCCCATCTGCTTTGAGCCCACCTCTGGGAAATGGGCAGGACAAGGTTGCCGGGGATTCCAGATCCATGTTACAGATACCCTGAAGTTTAAACCCTACCGAACCTCATTGCTTCTTCTACAACAAATTCTTAAACATCACAAAGCGGACTTTCAATGGAAAGAGCCCCCCTATGAATATGAATTCCATAAATCGCCCATTGATCTTATCCTTGGCAGTGAAGACTTAAAAAAGCGCATTGAAAAACAAGAAAAAATGAATAAATTGGAAGAATCCTGGCACATGGACCTGGCGGAATTTAAAAACACAAAACAAGAATATCATATTTATGAATAATGGCCATGTCCGGCAGCCCCCAAGTTAAGAAAAATCGGCTACCCACTTAAGGCAGGACAGCCTTTAAAATCAAGCTTTTGGGGAACCCTTAAATTGAGGAACTGCAAGCAACTTCTCCACATAAGAAGTCTTGAAAACATCCCGGTTTAAGCGGGTAGCCGAAAAATCCATGCCACGCGACTTTGAGGCAGATCATCTATAAATAATGAAGTGTATGAAGGTTATGCGCTGGGGGGGATGGAAACAAAGGGGGAGAGGGGGTAAAAACACAGGAACAACAGACAAAACAGCTGTTGTTCCTGGGGTAGATCAAATACCTATTTTTTAAGGTCTGCCAACTCTTTTTCTAATTCGGCAATCCTGTCTTTATCGTCGGCTTCGGGTGCATCGTCACCATCATTTTTTTTCCAGCTATCCTTCAGCTCATCAAAACCGAGGTAGAGGGCAAGTCCGCCGCCCAGCAAAAGGACCGGAGGAATGGCACCGGCAAGAATCTGCAGAAATGCACCAAACCAAACAGCAATACCAATAATACCCAACAGAACGGCAACTGCACCACCAATCAAAGTCTTCATTAAATAATCCTCCTTACCATGTTAATGATTGCAAAATTCAAAATAACTATATAAAATCACAACTAATTATTAAACTCACCCATTACACGTCAATTAAGATCAATCAATTAGCATATGAAAACAAGTAAATCAAGGCAATTTTTAGATGGTAATTATTTTGTTGCCATGGGATCGGGGCTTATGATAAAAAAATTTTTCTGTATCAAGCGTCAGATAAAAATGGAAGCAGACCATGGCATTCCATGGAATTTAAGGAAACAATAATGAGACCATTTTCAATATTCAGTGCCACCACCCAAGCTGTCAAGAAATTCTATCGCCGTAAAATCACCGCAGTACTTGACAACCGGTCCGGTTATTTTGCCTGTTTTTATCCAGGCAACAAAGGCCTCCTTTCTCCTTTTTTCTTTGACCGACTGTTTTCCAGAATTGGGCTGGATAAGAAAAAAGCCGCAAAGTTAGGCCATCTCAATGAAACAGGCACCGTCATTTACGTCAGCAAGTATAAAAGCCTCATTGATTTTTTATTTTATAGAACCATCTTTGAAAAAAATGCCCTTCCTTACCCTGAAATTATTTTCGATACCGCGTTTTTCTTTCTTCTGCCTGTCAAACGTCTGTTTAAAATTTTTATCACCCAGCTGGATTCTCTTATCCGCACATTTTCTTTTAAAGATCCCTATGTATCCGGGTATTTCTTTGATGAGTTCTCCAGGGGGCGATCCGGCTTTATTCATCTGGTGGAGAGCAAAAGCTTTTATAAACGATTCATCCTTTCTCAACCCAGCCCCCTGCTTCACCTCATCCATTTTCAGAAAAACAATGACAGACCCCTGTTACTGGTTCCCCAGACCATCATATACAGCTTAAAACCCATTCGAACAACCTCTTCGCTGTTTGACATCCTGCTGGGAAGCAATGAGAAACCAGGACGGCTCAAACGCCTGGCTGCCATGTTCCAGAAGCCGGATAAAATATGCATTGAAATTTCAGACCCCGTTAATCTCAAAGAATTTTTAAACCGACCGGACATCAAAAATATTGACGAGGATTTCCAGGCCTACAGCCTGCGAACTCATTTGATGGATCTCTTGAATCGCCAGAAACAAAGCTTCACCGGCCCGGTGCTCAAGACCAGGGCAGAGATCACCGAGGATATTCTGACCCAGAAAACCCTTCAAGAGTTCATGAAGACGCATTCTGAGCAAAATGAAAAACCCCTGATGGCCACCCATAAAAAGGCGGCCAGCTATATTAAGGAGATCGCAGCAAGCTACAGTCTTCCGGTTATTTACATCCTTGAAAAAATTTTAACCTGGGCCTTTAATAATATTTTTGAAGGGGTGGTGGTGGACCAGGACGGCCTTGACCGTATCCGGGAAGAATCAAAAAAAGCACCGGTGATCCTTGCCCCCTGCCACAAAAGCCATCTGGATTATCTTTTGCTCTCCTATCTCATGTTTAAAAACAACATGCCCTGCCCCCACATCGCTGCAGGCAAAAACCTCTCCTTCTGGCCCCTGGGGCCTATTTTCCGAAGTGGGGGGGCCTTTTTTCTCCGACGGACATTCAAGGGCGCTCCGCTGTACTCCCGTATCTTTGCGGCATACGTTGAAAAACTCCTTTCTGAGGGCTTTAACATGGAATTTTTCATTGAAGGAGGAAGAAGTCGCACCGGCAAACTATTATCTCCTAAATTGGGCTTTTTAAGCATGCTCATCAAGGCCCACCGTAACCAGGCCTGTGAAGATCTTATATTCATACCCGCCTATGTGGGCTATGACCGGGTATTGGAAGAAGATGCCTACCTCCATGAGATTGAGGGCGGTAAGAAAGAGTCGGAAAATCTGTCCCAGCTCATCAAGGCCAGAAAATTTTTAAAGAAGAAATACGGCAAAGTCTATATAAAATTCCACGAGCCCATCTCTCTCAATAACTATCTCCGGGAAAAGGATGAATTTCAACGATTCATGGGGGAAGATCAGCATAAAAAATTATGCCAGAGCATGGGATATAAACTGATCAATGCCATCAACAACACCACCATCATTACCCCCCATGGCATCATTGCAAGCGGGATACTCAACTCTCCTGCAGGCCGCTTTTCCAAAAAAGAGCTGATGTTCCGGGTGAACGCTTACATGAACATGCTCACCTTCTGCAACGCCGAACTTGCCGACACCCTGACCATTGATCCCGACCGGGCATTGGACCGGGTACTGCAAAATTTTGTTTCCAGAAAATTCATTGAACTGGCCGATGATGAAGAGGATGAAATCACTGAAAACACCCGTTTTTTTGTGAAAGACAACAAGCGCCCCATTCTGGATTACTACAAAAACAATGCCATTGCTTTTTTTATCCCTGCTGCCTATACAGCCCTGGCAATTCTCAAGACAGATCGATTTCAATTTTCCTCAACGGATCTGCACAAAACCTATGGATTTCTCCAGGATTTCTTCATTGATGAGTTCTCCTTTGACGATGAAAAAACCTGTAACGAACACATCTCGGACAGTATTAAAGCCTTTATGGAGGAGGGGGTTGTGGTTCCCCACCCCGACTTTTCTGACACCTTTAACCTCACCTCGGAGGGCTTTAGACAACTCCGGTCTTTTTCTGTGTTTCTAAAACCCTTTATGGAATCTTACAAAGTAGCCCTGCTCTATTTTGAAAAATATCCTGCGGGCAAACATGATGCCAAGGATCGCATCAAAAAAATCCAGGCCACGGGACTTAAAATGTACAAACGCCAGGATATTTTTCTTAAGGAATCCCTGTCCAAAATCAACTACATCAATGCCACCTCATTTTTCATGAACAATGAGGTAAACGGCACAGAAGACAATGAGGCCATTGTAAAATACAAAAAAATCATTGAAGATTTTCTGGCCATACTGATGGTGTAATCCCATGAAAGCACTGATTCTGGCCGCAGGGCTGGGCACCCGCCTGCTCCCCCATACCACACAACGCCCTAAGCCGCTTTTTACCCTGGCAGGGATACCCCTTGTGGAGATAACCATTGAGAGACTTATCCATGCGGGGTGCGATGAAATCGTGATCAATACCCACCACCTCCATGGGCAGGTTGACACTTTTATCCAGGCAAAAGGATTTCCCATCCCGGTGCATGTCCGTTATGAGCCCACCCTTCTGGACACCGGGGGAGCCATCAAAAATGTGCGGGATATTATGGAAGAATCTGATTTCTGGGTCATCAATTCAGATATTATAACGGATCTTGACCTGACAAAAGTGTGGAATTTTCATAAAAAAGGCAATTGGCCAGCCACCCTTGTACTCCACGATGATCAGCGATTTAATGGGGTGCAGATTAACAGCGAGGACTTTATCACTGGTTTTCCCGGGGTTAATGCACCATCTCTGGCCCCTGTAGAGCTTTTGGCTTTTACCGGTATCCAGGTCCTGTCCCCCAGCATATTTAATTACATGCCAGAAGAAAAAATTTTCAGCAGTATTGATCTATATAAAACCCTCTGCACTGGGGGGAATATGGTAAAAGCCTGTGTAATGAATCATTTCTACTGGCAGGATGTGGGAACACCGGCAGCCTATCTGGATGCCGGGCTCCGGCAACTTTTCATGACTGCATGTGTCGACCCTGGTGGTCATGGCTCCGGTGTTCTGCCAGCTTTCACCCAAACCACAGATATCTGTGAGCATATCACCATCACCCCCCTTGCCGGGGACGGGTCCGACCGAAAATGGTTCAGGCTTACCCATGATGACACTACCTATGTGGTGGCCGACCATGGAATTGACGCACTGGGCATGGGCCAGACACCGCCCTCCCCCCGGGAAATAGATGCCTTTATCCACATCGGCACCCACCTTTATGAACAACAGATTCCAGTACCAAAGATATTGGGATACGATCTTTTTTCCGGCCTGGTAATACTGGAAGATCTGGGGGATGTTCACCTCCAGAAGGTCATCCTTGCCACCAATGATCCAGAAAAAATTCTCAAATGGTATAGAACTGCCTGCGACCTTATCATTGATTTTTCCATGGGCGGGGACCAGGGCTTTAACCCCCGCTGGACTTACCAGACCCCAAGCTACTCCCGGGAACTGATCCTTGAAAATGAGTGTCGATATTTTGTGGATGCATTTTTAAGGGGATATTTGGGTCTGGACATTGACTTTGATAGCCTTTTCCCCCAGTTTGATTTCATTGCCGGGCAATGTCTGGACAATGCCGTGTCCGGCCTCATGCACCGGGATATGCAGTCCAGAAACATAATGGTCACCCAGGATCGTCTCAGGATCATTGATTTCCAGTCAGCACGAACAGGCCCCATGCAGTACGATGTGGCATCTTTACTCATTGACCCCTATGTTGACCTTGACACGACCATGAAAGAAACACTGCTGGATCATTGCGCAAAGGCTATGAATCATCGTACGGGATTTGATGAAAACCAATTTAAAAAGGGGTATTATTATTGTGCCCTGACCCGTAATTTTCAAATTCTGGGAGCTTTCAGCCATCTAAGCAAAAACCGGGGAAAAACCTGGTTTAAACCCTTTATCCGCCCTGCCCTGGAGACCCTTGCCATGGCCATCCATAGCGTTGACATTCCAGATGGCGAACTGCTGAAAAAAACCATTGCCCTGGCCCTTGGAGCCACAAAACAAATGGCACAATGCCGCCCCAAAAGGCTGCCCTGACCGGGAACGTCGGAGGCTTTACTTTACTGTCGGTATTTTAATAAAAAACTGGGGGTTGGTCATAAGCTGGCCACTATACGGGAAATAAAATTTCACTCGCCATAAGATACCGTAATAACAGGGTTTATTTTTTACAATTAAAATTTTATCACAAGATGGCCCATGTTATGGCCAACCCCAATAACTGCTCAACTGACCGAATTCAGATCCACGCTTAGAGCCTGGATTTTTAAGCAGGCTCTTACATAAATAAGGAATGAACACCATGGAAAAAATACATGTCATGATGAACGGTATCCCCGGAAATGTGGTCACCACCATTGCCGTGCATATACAAAATTATCCCAGATTTGAACTCGTACCCTTCGCCATG
>CAKZLA010000526.1 GCA_937124525.1 uncultured Desulfobacterium sp. | reverse complement strand
AAAGTAGACATGTTTCTTTTTTTCCACATCCTGGGTTAATTGTGAAAAGTGGGCCACCCGGGTCTTAAATTCCCTGATCATTTTTTCCGCCCTGCCCTCTTTACCCGTCAGGGTTCCCAGGGCCATCCAATATTGATAAAGCCCATCCACCGTGGATGGTTGCAGGGAAACCACAGTAATACCCGATCTTCGTAGCCGATTAATCAAGCCGGGATATCCCCGCTCAACCATGGGGCGTACCAAAACAAGATCCGGATTGGCCACCAGGAACTTCTCTGGATCATCATGGTATGAAAACCACTCTTTTTTCTTTGCTGCCCCGGGGTATGATTCATTTTTAGAAACCCCAATGATCTCCTGGTCAAGCCCCAGATAAAAAAGATTTTCTGTGTGGGCACCATACAGGGAGATGATCCGCTGAAACGGATGGTCAAATAGCACTTTTTTCCCTCCGGCATCCAGGATTTCAGCAGCCCTGGCAAAATCCACATGGACAAATTGACAACAGAGGAGAATCAAAAAAAAAATGGAGGCAAAACCCAGCACCTGCTTTTTCATATAACTGCCACGGGCACCGTCCTCAAACAGTCTGTACTTCTTAACGCCCGGCAGGGCAAATGGGCTCATCGCCTTTGGCTCCCAATGGGCCAGTCCCATTGCCCGCCGGGGACTATGCTGTGGGTACTCGAATGCTTTATTTTCTAATAAAATGCCCATATCAATCCGCCTTAAAACAGGCCTGTCTGGCCTGGGAGTATTCATTGTATGCCACGTGGCTTTTCACCTGGAAGACCTCTTCTATGATGGCCGCATCCATCACCTTGGCCGTGGGTCCGGATGCCGCCACCCTGCCCTGCTTCATGAAAATCAACTGATCAGACCAGATGGAGGCAAGATTAATGTCGTGGAATACGGAAATCACCGTCCGGTTATGCTTTCTCACCTCTTCTTTTACAAGATTTAAAAGACGCAGGGAGTGGCTGATATCCATGTTGGAAAATGCTTCGTCCAGGAAAAGAATGGGGGTATCCTGGCAAAGTGCCCTGGCAAAAACACATCGTTGGCGCTCTCCACCGCTCAGGGCCGTAATTTTCCTGTCACGGAAGACATCAGTGCCCGTACGCGCCATTACGGACCTAACCCTTTCCATATCCCCTTCATCGGGCTGTGAAAACCGTGAAATCCAGGGATGCCTGCCCATCATAACCACCTCTTCCACGGTGAAGGGAAAGTTAATATTATAATTTTGAGATACCAGAGAAATGGTGCGGGCAATCTCTTTTCTGGACCATGCAGCAAGCGGCTTTCCCCTTAAAAAAACACCGCCACTGTCTGACTTCATATGGCCGATGAGAAGATCTAAAAGCGTGGTTTTTCCACACCCGTTGGGACCCAGGATGGAATAAAATTGACCCGGCTCAAAGGCAAGTGATATCTCCTTGAGCACCATTTCCTGATCATAGGAAAAGGAGACATTATCAAGAAAGATTTCCGGGGTGGTGGATGTAATTTCTTTTTCCATTGTCATCTACCGAATGGCCCCTCGCTTGAATATCCAGCAGAACACCGGCCCGCCGATAAGGGCCGTTAAGATACCAATGGGAATCTCATGGGGTAAAATAGCCCGGGTGATGGTGTCTGCCCCCAGCAGCAACAAAGCCCCGGCTAACAGGGAAACGGGAATCAAACGCCGATTGTCCGGCCCGGTGAAAAGTCGTACCATATGAGGTACCAGAAGCCCCACAAACCCGATAATTCCAGACACAGACACAGACACAGCCGCCAGCATGGAGCCTGTCACCAGAAGTACCAGCGTCACCTTGCGGGCATCCACCCCAAGACTTGCGGCGGACCTCTCTCCCAATGAGATGAGATTTAAATCCCTGGCAAACACCATGGAGACCACCAGCCCCAGGACGAGGCACAGCAGCGTCACCCCCACATCCAGCCAAGTCTTGGACGCAAAACTACCCATAAGCCAAAAAATAATAATGGAAACCTGTTCATCCGCCGTGTACTTTAAAAAGCTGATGCCCGCAGATAAAATGGCTGCCACAATAATACCGGAAAGGATAAGGCTGTTGGAAGAGAGAACGGAAGCCGAATTTTTGCCGGTGTAGGAAAGGAAAATCACAAAAAAGAGGGTCAAACAGGCCCCGGCAAAGGCAAACAGAGGAACAGAGACAAAGGCTGCCCCCAGATTCAGCAAAATAGCAAAACAGGCACCAAAGGCAGCTCCGGCAGACACCCCCAGTGTATAAGGATCTGCCAGGGGGTTTAACAAAATTCCCTGGAAAATAACCCCGGACAGGGCAAGCCCCCCCCCCACGGCGGCACAGGTCAATATCCGTGGAAGGCGAACATCCATCACAATGACCCGGGAAGCCTCGGAAATGGAGCCTGCCAGGTATTCCTGGCCAGGTAATTGGGCCATGATAATTTTTAATACATCGAAAAATTCAATTTCCATGTAGCCAAGGGAGGCGGACAGCACCACAAGGCCGAAAAGAAACACGGAAAAGAGACTGACAAGTATCTCTGTTCTCCTTGCAGTCAGGCACGGCTGAATCCAGTTCACAACAAAAAAGCTCCCTCTAAGCAATAGGCAAAAAAAAACCCATATCGATATTCACATCGATATGGGGATGCCGTATTGTATCCTCAATTTGGTGCAGTGACCCTGTCCAACCGCGTGCACATTCCCAGGTCACTTGTTTCAGGGAGGTTTTCTGACTTCCGGTGTAATTTTAATGTCCGTGCTTACCCGCCCTTAAAACAACATCGGTTATTTTTAGACAAAAGCCTTAAACAAAAAATTCACCAGTTACAGCGGCGGGTCCGCTCCTGACTTTCACAGGATTCCCTACTCATGCAGGAATCGGCAGATATTCCATCGATCCATCATGACATCTGAAACTATAATTATCCAGACTAAATAAACTGTTTCTCCCGGAAAGTCAATTTGTAAAATTTTTCTTCAAGCTGCCTTACCCGCTTCCTCCTCTCCGGGGTGAAAAAGTGGCGGTACAATTTCTCATCCATAAAATTTTCATTTTTCAACACCTTTTGCTCCAGAAGGGCAAGAACCTCCACGGATTTATCACAGGCTGGATATTTTCTATCATCAAGGAAAATTATCTCATTATAATGAACTTCAATAATATTGTTGATATCCACAAGTTTTAAATCACCCCGGGCCGTAATAAGTAAATTACCATTACCGGCAAGGTCGGGGATGTAGCCCTCATCCCGGATCATTTTTTTTGTCTGTTCAACAAAAAGTTCAATGGATCCAAGGATCTTTTTGACCCATTTTTTTTTAAATGATTCCCCGGGAAAAGATACTGGAACAAAGGGAGCAAGGGGGCTATCTCCCTGGAAATTCCATGGATCAAGCATCTCTCCTTTAACATACTCCTGGAGCCCGCATAAAAGTATTTCAGGGCCAGCAGGGGCACGATATTCAACAATGAACTCCTGGGAAACCGCCATGAGTTCAGGCCCCAGGAATTTTAAAATCATGGTATACTTATTTACCTCATCAAGGACCTGGTCAAGGTGGGAAAACCGGGTTCTCAATATCCGTAACATCCATCTGGGGACAGCTCTGGGGAACCATTTTATTCCTCCCAGACTCTCTCCTTGGGTCTCTTTTAAAACATCGTTGGCATCCAGGACTTCAAATATATGAGACCGCAATCCCTGACGGAAATATCTCCGGAGGTGATAGGGTGAGGAGGCACTTATAAAGTTTAATGACATCGCCTCTTCCCCGGTGAGAATTCCAGGTGTGTGCACATCGCTATTCATTGGCATCAAGATTCTCTCCCACCCCTTCAAAAATGCTTTTTATCACAAAACACACATCTTTTGTTTGAATGGGCTTGGTCATAAGATGGGCCACTTTGAAGTGATTTTTTTTGATCCAAAAATAAAATCAGTAATTACAAACAATTGACTATAGCATATTTTCAGTCTCCGTATGGTGGCCCACCTTATGACCAACCCCCAAACGTGTAAAGTAAAGTTCTTTTGGGGTGATATGAAAGGTGGCAAAATATCAAGGAAAGGCAATTTCTTCCTTAAGCATACAGCAGGCAATGCGTTTGCAGGGGGTACCATCTTCATTGTACGCAATATTTCCTGGCTGAATCATCTTATTCATGACGCATCCTTCGGGGATGGTAAGAGCAAACAGATCTGTCTCATTTATTTTCCCTGTGGAAACAATGGCATTATCATCAATGGTAAAGCTGTGCAGGGGAAAATCCTCACACAAAGGACAGCGATAGATGCGTCCATTGGGAAAAATAAAATAGTTGTCCGCCACAAGGCCTGCACATTGAAACTCTTCTGTGTCATTTAAAAATACCCGGGGATAGGTAACAGTAATTCCCTGTTGTGCCATGGCTTCGGCCACCCCTGGTACCACATTAAGCCATTGTTGCATGGAGACCTGGAGACCATTGTTGGTGTCCGCAGATTCCCCACGGATGCCGATGACCTGGATGAAAAACCGTTCAAGCCCCCAACCCTTTATCAAATCTGGCATTAGGTGAAGTTCGTGGATATTATCCCCGCTCACCGTGTAGATCATGGAGGTGGAAAACCCTGACTCCACGGCCTGTTTTACCCCCTTTACCACTTGATTGTAGCACCCTTTTCCCCGGATGGCATCGTTGGTAGCAGGGGTGGCACCGTCCAGGGAAAAACTGATGAAATCCACCTCACCCGGGGTCACCCTGTGTAAAATATCATGAAACAAATACCCGTTGGTATCAATGGTGATGGATTTAAATCCCAGACGTCCAGCCTCCTTCACAGCCAGGGAAAGATCCGGATGCAAGGTGGGCTCCCCCCCCAGGAAAATCACATTGATGGTTTCACATTTTTCGGAAAAGAGATTGAGCCATCTTTTGATGGTCTCAATGGGCAAAGTATTTTCACCATGCTCTTTTCGATTGATATAGCAATGTTTACAGGAGAGATTACATTTGGTGAGAAGATGAAAAAAAAGGTTGGAAGAATCCTTTGAAAAGGCAACGGTTTTTTTATTCATATTACATTAGCTCCACAATGGAATTTTTTTATAAAGGCCAACGAACATTGAAAATCCCTCTTGCTTTACCCATAACATGGGGCAAAAATAGATTCTGCCCCTACGCTACGTTCTTAAACCTTGTATTCCATCTTGGTTTGCTGGGACTTTCATATAACTGCCACGGGCAGACTGTATTGAGATCTGGCCTGCCCACAACAAATATCTAAACTACAGTTATTACAAATCATTGGACGGAGTTTCTTATAAACTGCCACGGGCAGACCGTATTGAGATACTGACCTGCTCACAACAAAAATAGAAAATGGCATATCACAAAAATAAAACCCCTTGGATATTAAAATCCAAGGGGTTTTGCATATCAAACAAATTTCATAAGCACAACGATATTACCCCATGCACTGCTTGGACAGATTAGGATCAAAGTCCACAGGATAAGAGCCGTCAAAGCAAGCCTTACAAAAATTATTTTCCGGGTTTTCAACACCGCTGGCCTCCAGCATACCCTCAATGGAGAGATAATGCAGGGAATCCAGCTCCAGAAATTTCCTTAACTCTTCCTCTGTTTTAGAGGCGGCCACAAGCTCACCCTTGGTGGAAAAGTCGATGCCATAATAACAGGGAAAACGATGGGGAGGGCAGGAGATGCGCATGTGCACCTTTTTGGCCCCCAGGTCCCGCAGGGCCTTTACCCTTGTTTTGGCTGTGGTGCCCCGGATGATGGAATCCTCAATGATGATGATCTCCTTGTTCCGGATGAGCTCCCGCACAGGGTTGAGTTTTACCCTTACGGCAAAATCCCGCATGCCCTGGGTGGGCTGTATAAAACTGCGGCCCACATAATGGTTTCGAATCATGGCCATTTCAAAGGGAATGCCCGACTCTTCGGCATAGCCAATGGCAGAATAGTTGCCGGAATCGGGAAAGGGCATGACCATATCGGCATCCACCGGTGCTTCCTGGGCCAGACGTTTCCCATGGGCCTTTCTCATCTGATAGACGTTTTTACCATAAATGGTGCTGTCAGGCCGTGAAAAATAGATGTATTCAAAAATACAAAGAGATTTTTTCAAAATGGGGGTTTCCGGCATGATGCTGGTCACCCCGTCTTCATTGATGATGACGATTTCCCCGGGCTCAAGTTCCCGGACAAACTCTGCCTGCACCAAGTCAAAAGCACAGGTTTCAGAGGCCAGCACATAGTGTCCGTTGAGTTTTCCCAGGGCCAGGGGGCGAAAACTGTTGGGATCTTTAACGCCAATCACCTCCCCTTTACAGGTGAGCAGAATAAAGGAATAGGCCCCTTTAATTTTGGCCACGGCCTTTTGGATGGCTGTCACCACATCGCCCTGTTTCAGATTTTTGATGAACAGATGAAGGAACACCTCACTGTCCATGGTGGTCTGAAAAATGGAACCGCTTTCCTCAAGCTCCTCCTTCAAGATATGGGCATTCACCAGGTTTCCATTGTGGGCAACTGCATAGGCCCTTCCCCGGTGCTGCACCACAAAGGGCTGGGCATTGGTGAGATTGGAATCTCCGGTGGTGGAATACCGGACATGCCCAATGGCACTGCCGCCCCCCCCTTCAATTTTTTTTAAATCCTCTGTTTCAAAAATATCATGGACCAGGCCCATTCCCTTGTGGGAATAAATTTTATCCTTGTCCCGGGCCACAGAAATACCCGCACTCTCCTGGCCCCGGTGCTGCAGGGCATAAAGACCAAAATAGGTCAGCTGGGCAGCCTCAGGATGCCTGTACAGACCAAATACTCCACACTCGTCTCTGGGTCTTTCGCTTTCAATCATCATAAATTACCGCCTTGCATATGGTAGTCCTGGATGGCTATGACAGTAAGGGGCTCTCTTTTAAGGGCCTTGATTGCCTCGCAGATGGTTTTGGCACCATCGGTGGTGGTTGCATAGGGGATTTTAAACCGAATGGCTGCCCGTCGAATTTCATAGCCATCCCGCTTGGTCTGACTGTTGGCCCCGGTATTGAGAATCAGCTGAATCTCACTGTTCTTAACCGCATCCACCACATGGGGACGGCCGGTGGAGACCTTTTCCACCACCTTTGCAGGAATGGAATTATCTTCTAAAAACATGGCGGTTCCCCGGGTGGCCAGAAGTTTGAATCCCATGTCATAGAAATCTTTTGCCACGGAAAGGGCCGCCATCTTGTCGCTGTCCCGGACACTGATGAACACATTCCCTTCCACAGGAAGATTCTGTCCGGCACCCAGCTGGGCCTTGGCAACGGCGGCCCCCAGGTCTTTATCAATACCCATAACCTCCCCGGTGGATTTCATCTCAGGTCCCAAAACAGGGTCGACCTTGGCAAACCTGTCAAAGGGTAACACCGCCTCTTTAACAGAATAATGACAGGGGATCACCTGTTTGGTAAATCCCAGTTCTGCCAGGGTTTTCCCCAGCATCACCTTGGTGGCGAGCTTTGCCAGGGGCACGCCGGTGGCCTTGCTCACAAAAGGAACGGTGCGGGACGCCCGGGGATTGACCTCAATGACATAGACTTTGCCATCCATGATACCAAACTGGATGTTCATCAACCCCACCACGTTGAGTTCCTTTGCCAGTGCTGTGGTGGCCCTTGTCATCTCATCTATGTGTTCCTGGGCAATACTATAGGGCGGCAGCACACAAGCCGAATCCCCAGAATGAATGCCAGCCTCCTCAATGTGCTCCATCATGCCACCAATAACGGTGATTTCACCATCTGAGATGGCATCCACATCCAATTCAAAGGCATCCTCCAGAAACTGATCTATAAGCACAGGATGGTCTGGTGATGCAGACACAGCAAGGTTAAAATACCCCTCCAGTTCCGCAGGATCAAATACGATCTTCATGGCTCGACCGCCCAGGACAAAGGAGGGTCTCACCATGACGGGGTAGCCGATTTTTTCGGCAATTTCTCTTGCCTCGTCAATGTTAACGGCAATGCCATTGGCGGGCTGGGCAATGTCAAGCTTTTTCAACATGGCCTGGAACAGATCCCTGTCTTCGGCCATATCAATGCTCTCCGGCGTGGTACCGATTATGGGAACCCCGGCCTTTTTAAGGGCAGTGGCCAAATTCAGCGGGGTCTGGCCGCCAAATTGAACAATGACACCGTCGGGTTTTTCCTTTTCAACAATGTGAAGCACATCTTCCCGGGTCAGGGGTTCAAAATAAAGCTTGTCCGAGGTGTCATAATCAGTACTCACCGTTTCAGGATTACTGTTGACCATGATGCTCTCCACCCCTTCTTCTCTCAGGGCAAAGGAGGCCTGGACACAGCAATAATCAAACTCAATGCCCTGGCCTATGCGGTTGGGACCGCCACCGAGAATCATCACTTTTTTCCGGTCCGACACCCTTGCTTCACACTCCTTCTCATAGGTGGAATAGTAATAGGGGGTGCTGGCCCGGAATTCAGCAGCACAGGTGTCCACCAGCTTATAAACAGGCACGATGCCAAGTTTTTTACGCAAAAGTTCGACCTTATCCTCGGAAAGACCGGTTAGATGGGCCAGCTGCCGGTCGGAAAACCCCATGCGTTTGGCCTTTTCCAGGATCTCCTGGGAAATATCTTTACCGGCAAGACTGATGCGTTTTTCAAATTCCACAATCTGCTTCATCTGGTAAAGAAACCAGGGATCAATGCCGGTGAGGGAATTGATGGTTTCCAGGGCCATGCCATTTTCCATGGCGTGCTTGATGAAAAACATTCGCTGGGAATTGGGGGTGGCAAGTTTGTACTCAAGTTCGGTCTTGGACACGGTACCCGGCAGGGGATCTTTTCCATCGCCGCCAAAACCGAATCGGTCGATCTCCAGGGAGCGAATCCCCTTTTGAAAGGCCTCTTTAAAGGTTCTGCCAATGGCCATGGTTTCCCCCACGGATTTCATGGCCGTGGTTAAGATATCATCGGTTTCCGGAAATTTTTCAAAGGTCCATCGGGGGATTTTTATGACCACATAATCAATGGATGGCTCAAAGCAGGCAAGGGTCTCGCCGGTGATATCGTTCTCTATTTCATCCAGGGTAAAGCCCACGGCAAGCTTGGCCGCAATCTTGGCAATGGGAAACCCCGTGGCCTTGGAGGCCAGGGCCGAACTTCTGGACACCCGGGGATTCATCTCCACAATGATCAGTTCACCATCTGCGGGGTTGATGGCAAACTGAACATTACTGCCCCCGGTGTCCACCCCGATCTCCTGCATGATGGCAATGGAGGCATCCCGAAGCTGCTGGTACTCTTTGTCAGAAAGGGTCTGGGCCGGGGCCACGGTGATGGAATCACCGGTGTGGACCCCCATGGCATCAATGTTCTCAATGGAACAGATTATCACCACATTGCCGGCATGGTCCCGCATGACCTCCAGCTCGTACTCTTTCCACCCAAGGACGGACTCTTCCAACATTACCTGGGTGATGAAGCTTGCATCCAGCCCGCTTTTGGCCATGATGGCAAGCTCCTCGGGGTTGTAAGCCACACCGCCGCCGGTGCCCCCCAGGGTGAAGCTGGGTCGCACAATGATGGGAAATCCGATCTCTTGGGCCACCTGTTCCACCTCGTGCATGTTGGTGGCAAAGCCGCTTCTGGGAATTCTGAGGCCTATTTTGTTCATGGCATCCCGGAACAACTCCCGGTCTTCGGCCTTATTAATGGCCTCCACCGACGCACCGATCATCTCCACATTGTATTTTTCCAGCACCCCCATCTTGGCTGCTTCAATGGCGGTGTTTAACCCTGTCTGCCCCCCCAGGGTGGGTAAAAGGGCATCGGGACGCTCCTTTTCAATGACCTTGGCCACTGTCTCCGGGGTCACAGGTTCAATGTAAACCCGGTCAGCGGTGTCAGGGTCCGTCATGATGGTGGCCGGGTTGGAATTAATCAGCACCACCTCATAGCCCTCTTCCTTCAGGGCCTTGCACGCCTGGGTGCCGGAGTAATCAAACTCGCAGGCCTGACTGATGATGATGGGGCCTGCTCCAATAATGAGAATCTTTTTAATATCTGTACGTTTTGGCATTTTTACTTATCCATCATCTCGGCAAACTGGTTAAAAAGGTAGGCAGCATCGTGGGGTCCGGGGGAGGCTTCGGGATGATACTGCACTGCAAAGGCCTTGAGAGAATCATTTGTAATGCCTTCCAGGGAATCCTCATTGAGATTAATGTGGGTCATGGTGGCCCCCTTTTCTCCCAATGTGTTCAGATCCACGGCAAACCCATGGTTCTGGGAGGTGATCTCCACCTTTCCTGTGGCAAAATTCTTCACCGGTTGATTTCCGCCTCGATGACCAAATTTTATCTTATGGGTTTTAGCACCCATGGCAAGTCCCAAAAGTTGCATGCCAAGGCAGATGCCGAACATGGGACGGTATCCCAGAAGATCCCGGATGATGTCAACGGCATAGCCCACAGGTTCAGGATCTCCAGGACCGTTGGATAGAAATATACCATCGGGCTCCAGGCCTCGAATGGTGGCTGCAGGGGTGGCTGCAGGGACCACAAGCACTTCACAGCCCGCTTTTTCAAGGCACCGAATAATATTATACTTGATACCAAAATCAAGGGCCACCACAGAATGTCGCTCTCCCCTGTGACGCCACATGGACGCATCCAGAAGGGTGCAGTCGTTCATGTAATCAGGTCGATTTTCCCGCCAGAAATAGGGGTTTTTTGTGGTTACCCGGTCCACCAGATTGCAGCCTTCCATGGGGGGCACCAATTTTGCTTTTTCCACAAGTGAAGCAGGGTCAAGGTCTGTGGTGGAAATCACCGCACGCATGGCTCCGGCATTTCGGATATGTCGCGTCAGCGCCCTTGTATCAAGGTCTTCAATGCCCAGCACCCCTTCTTTTTTAAGGTAATCTGCCAGGGTCCCCGTGGATCGCCAATTGCTGGGGATATCCACATACTCCCGGACAATCAATGCAGATGCCTGGATTCTATCGGACTCCGCATCTTCGGGGCACACCCCATAGTTACCCATCATGGGGCAAGTCATGGTCACCATCTGTCCATGGTAGGATGGATCGGTGAGGATTTCCTGGTAGCCGGTCATACTGGTGTTAAACACCACTTCACCCCGGGCCTCTCCTGCACCTGTAAAACTTCGACAGGGAAATGTCCTGCCATCCTCAAGAGCCAATAACGCTTTCATAGTCCTTATTTCCACTTGTTTTTTTTATATGAAAAAGCAGGTACTGTGTACTGGGTGTTAAAACACCTTACTTTTTCAGTTTTTGTTGTGGCAAGGGATCTTGCCATGGTCGTTTATATGAAACTCCGTCCAACAGCCTTAAATCATAAGAGTTTCAATTTTCGTTGTGGGCAAACCTAAGATGTAAAATTAGATCTGCCCACACCAGATCACATGGGCGTGTTGGGCACCAGATTCCAGATACCGCAGGGGCAGGCCCCCACGCAGAAGCCACACCCGATACATCGATCCGGGTCCACCTTATACTCAAAGCCACCACCTTCATCTTCCACCCGTTCAATGGCCGCCTCGGGGCAGACATTGACACAAATGCTACAATCCCGACAACGCCCACAGGAGGCACACTCATCGCCACATTGATGGAGAGAATCAAAGGATTTAACCATGGGATCGAAATATTCCAGACTCACCCGGCTTTTATCGATCTCCGGCCGTGTATCCATGGGCAAAAGGGCTTTACCGGAGATAATACTGTCAATGGCTTCGGCCACCCGTTTTCCATCCCCAATGGCATTGGTGATAAGTCCCGGACCCACAATGTCTCCCAATGCAAAAATGGTCTCATTCGAAGTTTGGTTGAAACTGTTCACCGAAAGAAATCCGTTTCTTGTGGCAATGCCCTTGCCAAGAAATGCGGTATCCGGTGCATCTCCAATGGACACCACCACCGTATCTGCTTCAAGGAGTTCCCCATCGTCCAGGAGCACCCCTTTTTCTGTGATTTCCTTTGTAAAACATGGCCATTGAAAGGTGGCTCCCACGGCCTCGGCATCCTCTTTTTCCTTACCAAATGCCGCTGGTTTCTGCACATCAATAAGGGAAATAACTTCTGCCCCCAATCGATGGGCTTCGGTGGCCACATCACATCCCACATTACCGGCACCTATGATCACCACCTTTTTACCCGGAGATACAGTGTCGGTCTTGGCTGCTGCCAGAAAATCATTGGCGGAAACAGCAAGCTCTATGCCGGGAACAGGCAGCATTCTTGGTTTTCTGGCACCGGCCGCCACCACCACATAATCAAATTCTTTTTTGATTTTTTTAAACTCTTTGGCCGTTATTTTCTGTTCCAAACGGATATCCGGCACAAGGCGTTTCACACGGTCCAATTCATTTTCCAGGGTTTGTCTTGGAATCCTGGAATCTGGAATCACTGAAGCAATTTTTCCACCAATGCCGGTGGATTCATCCAGCAATGCCACCCCATGCCCCTTCAGGGTAAGATGCCACGCCGCAGAAATGCCCCCGGGTCCAGCACCGATGACAGCCACCTTTTTACCCGAAGAAGGAAGCACTTCCGGCAGCTCGGTATGTTCACCGGCCTGCCCCAGTATGCGCACATCCACCGGGGTCATGTACTGAAGATTCTTGGTACACGAAGCCATGCAGGGGCTGGGGCAAAGGTATCCGCACACTGTGGCCGGAAACGGAGTATAGTTCAACCCCATGGACGTAGCCTCGTCAATGAGGCCGTTACGAACCAGATGCCACCGCTCCTGCACGGGAATTCCTGTGGGGCAATTGGCCTGGCAGGGGGCTTTGTACACCGCATGTTCCCACACCGGCACCATGCGCCGCAACTCCCCCTTGGTGATCAAAGGGATGGTCCCCCGATCCAACTGCTGGAGATCGCCAATGAGTCCCCCCCGGCCCAACTCTCTATCCCATACATCCTGGCGGAATGCCGCCATGGAAAGGGAGTCGGACCCCGCCATTTTGTCCATGGGGCCCCTGGCTTTTAACAGTTGCCATTCAGATCGTTTGGAAAGGCTGTCAAACAACTCCTGTTTTTCCACATTTTCCAAAAAGATGGAAAGGTTGGTGCACAGCCAGTCCCAGTCCTCGTCGGAAATGGAGACCAGTCGGGCATCCTTTTTACTATAGTCCGAGGCATCTCCCCGGAAAAAAACCTTGCCCCCCACCATGCCCACCAGGGGACGATATCCCAGTGTGTTTTCATGGGAATTTTTATCAAAGCCACACACAACGGCAATGCCGCCGGCCATGAACTCTCCAAAATAATCGCCGCAGGAGCCCAGAATCCAGAGTTCCGGTGGATCAAACCGAGGATTTCGTTTGGTCATGGTCATACCCCGGGCCCCAATGTTCCCACCTATGTAGACCTTGCCCTGGGCACCACCGTTCATGACACCATTTGACGCGTTGCCATGGACTGTAATCTGGGCCCCGGCATTGAGCCAGCCCACATCATCGGATACCGGGCCCAGGATTTCAATTTGGGTGTGGGGATATCCCAGAGAGCCCGCCCGTTGACCTGCCTGGCCCCGGATACGAATTCTTATGGGTTCGTCACCCTCCTGCCACAGGCGCCCACCAATGCCATGCTGGCCAAAGGCATCCACTTCAATGGCCCGGTGACCATGCTTTACTTCCTTTCGTACCATCTCCTCAAGGATACGGGAGGGAACCCGTTTTTCGTCATCTTTTCCAGAAACGATTTTATACTTTATATTTTCCATATCTTCACCTCCTAAACCACATACTGGATATTCAGACGCTGGGCCGCCTCATAATCGTTGATGCCAAGGGCATCGGACATACCAATGGGAAGGGACGTGGATCGTCCCAGGGGCGCAACAATCTTTTTTAATTCCATATCAAAGGAGACAAAGAGATCCACAACGCGCTGGGCCACATGTTCAGGGTCAAGACGTCTGTAAAGCCGGGGGTCCTGGGAGGTGATCCCCTTGGGACAGATCCCCAGATTGCAGACATTACATCGATCCCGTTCCGTGCCCACACATCCGGCAGCTGCCTGCATCACATATTTACCAATCTGAACGCCACTGGCACCCATCATGATCAAAGAGGCTGCATTGGCCGCAATATTGCCGTTCTTACCGATGCCACCGCCGGCAAACAAGGGAATCTCATTTTGCTTACCAATCTTAACCAGATTAAGATAATTGTCCCTCAGACAAGAGGCAATGGGATGGCCCATGTGATCCATGGACACGGAGTAAGCAGCACCGGTGCCGCCATCCTCACCATCAATGGCCAAAGCCGAAGCATAATCGTTACGGGTGAGGTTATTTAACACAGCAAGGGAGGTGGACGATGCAGATATCTTGGGATACACCGGCACCCTGAACCCCCATGCCATGGACATGGACATGATCATTTTGGCCACGGACTCCTCAATGGAGTACTGGGTCTGGTGGGTGGGGGGACTTGGCAGACTGATCCCCTGGGGAACCCCCCTGATGGCTGCAATGAGCTTGTTCACCTTATGCCACATGAGAAGCCCACCATCTCCGGGCTTTGCCCCCTGGCCATATTTAATCTCAATGGCACAGGGATCTTCTTTCATGTGGGGGATGGCATGGATGATCTCATCCCAGCCAAAATACCCCGAGGCAATCTGTAAAATCACATATTTTAGAAACCGACTTTTGAGCAACCGGGGAGGACACCCCCCCTCACCCGTGGAGATGCGTACGGGCATGCCCAACTCTTCATTTAAATACGCCACCCCCATCTGCAACCCTTCCCACATGGTGGGAGAAAGAGCTCCAAAGGACATGCCGCCGATGATAAGGGGATAGATCTCCCTCACCGGTGGAATCCACCCCTTGGTT
>CAKZLA010000525.1 GCA_937124525.1 uncultured Desulfobacterium sp. | reverse complement strand
TTTGGTTCTCGCTTGTCCAGGTTAGGGACTTCTCCAAAAATAGACTACCACCATGTCCAGTTTAATATGCTGATATTGCATTATAAAAAATTTTACTTTGGTAGTTTATTATCATCCAAGCTATTAGAATATTTGCTGGGACTTCTGTCTTGCTTCGACCTGGAGGGGTTGATCATAACATAATTATAACTAATATTATGGACGTCGTCATAAAGGGCCTGCATATTTTCGGTATTAAAACAATCTGTCACTATGGTCTCACAACATTGCTGATAGATGTTGTGATATTCAGCCTGTTCAATCACCCGGCTGATCAGGGGCCAGGAGTCCAAGGAATCTTCATCCAGTTCAAGGGAAAGGGGGGTCTGGATGGCAGCATCTGTATCTTTGAGTGCTTCATTATTATCCCAGGGGATCCATGTTCCTTACCAGCGGATTAATGAATTTGTTAACGAACGACGGGCATTACCCCAGCACCGCTTTACGTCTATCCAAATTTTTCAACCTGTACAGGTAGCACTTTGCTGATTCGATTTGAAGCAGCATTCCCACGCTATTTGTAATCTAACAATACAAACTGAAAGTTAATTTTAATCTATTTGCCTTGCCAAACGCTTCGGATAATTACTACCCGTACAGGTTGAACTTTTTTAAAAAATATTATCACGCAGTGATATCAAAAGCATCCTCCCGGGATGACAAATAGTCCACCAATTGTGCCAGCATATCCTGATTATCATCAGAACCTTCTGATGCTTCTCCAGAATGGGCTTCATAGGCAGATGCCACCTGACCTGAAGGGGGTAGCGGAGGCTCAAACCCCGCTTCGTCAAGAACTGATTTCAATTCTGCGCCATTGAGCGCACCATCGCCATCCACATCAAAATCCTCAAAACTGCTGGTTAATTCATTACCCGTCACCTCTTTTATCCCTTCGAGCAGAGAATCATATTCAGACGAAGAAATAGCATTATCTGTATCAGAATCCACAGCGGTAAAAAGGCCAAGGGGATCTTGACTTAACGAGGCTGCGTCCCCCTGCTCTGGTGGGGGTGGCGGTGGAGGTGCTGCACCTTGGGCCTGTTCAGTTTCCTGGGAGGCGCTGACTTCATTTTGATAACTTACAGAAATCATGTTAACAAGATTACTTGAGCTTCCAATACTTCCAACCATGTCTTGTCTCCTTTTTTGTTTTTTACCGTTACTTTTATAAGAACGGGGTCAGGCTTGGCTTATGGGCCTTATTCGTACCGCTTCATGTAAATCAGAAATTCCTGGGAATAATGTCCATAAGCCAAGCCCGCCCCCTCCTACTGACCCCTCACTAATATTTGTCAATACATAAAAAACTTGATCATTGGGTGTTAAGAATCCATGAGTCAGATTCTTCAGGTCACGCGGGATTATTCATAGTTCATATATGCTGGATATCTCTTTCCAGATCCATTTCGGGGCGGATGATCCGGACGAAGCACCAGGTGATATCTCTTCTGTTGTGCTCACAATATAACCCAGTCATGTAAAGATAATTTGTTGTTCATGGACAAAATTGTAAAGATTTTGTAAAGTTGAGATTAAAAATACCCCCTGCGTTCCCGTTCCGGTCAGGGTAGCTGCCGGGGGCGACATAGTACCATTTTCAATATTTATTGTGTCGGTAAACCGACATGGTCGTTTATATTAAACTCCGTATAAATGACTGTAATTATTAGGGTTTGATCTTTCGTCGTGGCTGCTACTTACAGCCATGTATGTTATAAAGAAGGGGTGAAGGAACATGAATCATGGGGAAACGATTTCCACAAAAACCCAAATTTTAATTGTGGATGATGACAAAAAATTGTGCCGACTTGTGGTGGACTACCTGTCCCCCATGGGCTATGATGTCGCCTCTGCCCACGACGGCATAAAAGGGCTTGAAATGCTCCAAAACGGCGGCTTCCACGCGGTAATACTGGATGTCATGATGCCGAAAATGGACGGATTTGAGATGTTAAAACAATTGCGCAAACAATCAGATATCCCCGTTTTAATGCTCACCGCAAGGAGTGAAGAAACCGATAGAATTGTGGGTCTTGAGATGGGGGCGGATGATTATCTTCCCAAAACTTTTTCCTCCCGGGAGCTTTTGGCACGCCTCCGGGCGGTCACCCGAAGGTATCGCCCTTTGGAACAAAAAGTAGCGGCATCCCGGGTCCAGGACAATACCTTGATTGTGGGAGATCTGGAAATTCACCTCAACGGTCGAACGGCATACCTGTCTGGAAAACAACTGCCCTTGACCCCACTGGAGTATGATCTGTTAATCACCCTTGCAAAATCCCCTGCCCGGGTTTTATCAAGGGATCAGCTACTGGATGCTGTGGCTGGCAGAAACTATGATGTGTTTGATCGGTCAGTGGATGTTCACATCTCATCCTTGCGCCGCAAGCTCGGAGAAGGCCCTCGCAATCCCAGATTCATTCAAACGGTGCGCACTGTGGGGTATATGTTCAATGATCCAGGGGTAACGCACCCATAACATAAAACCCACCTTGGAATTGTATCTATTTAATGACCACATTTTCTTATAAACGCCGGGGCTCTGTTGTCGGTACTTTAATGCTGTATTTTTTTATAAAGCTTTACCCCACGCCTTTATTCAACCCCGCCATCAAAGGTCGACGGCAAAAGCATTAGTGTTGCCTTGTCATCCCCATCGCTAATGATACTTCAACCCCCAGATCATGGTGAATCTCAACCCCATTTACAGAAGGGGACCTCAAGCATTCTTCCCCATTGCCCAAATACATTGGCCGGATTTTCCATGTTGGCCGGATCATGGGCAAAAACACCCCGGGCAAAGGGGGGCAGGCTTGGCTTATGAGCCTTATTAACTCCAATAATCATTATACCGATTTGGGCTAAGCATTTGATTATATTGAATTTTAAAAAACCATTTTCTTAATAGAATCAATATGTTGTGGAAAATCGATATAATATCTAATTTATGCAAGCCTGGAACTCCCAGGAATAATGCCCATAAGCCAAGCCTGACCCAGAGTGGCCAAGGTTGTAAGAAAGCCAAAAGTTGGAAACCGAATCACTTATTAAATCACTCAAGCCATGGGGCGATACCGGCCCGGGAGTTATAATGATAAAACCATTTTCCTCTTTATTTACAAAAATTTTAGCCTGGTTTTTTTTGAACCTGATTCTGTCTGCTGCCTTGGTAGCGATGTTTTTTTCCTTTCAGCTCCAGGTAAATTTTTACACTATTTTTGGACAGCAGATCTCCCATCGCCTGAGAGCTGCTGGTATGTTGATTTCCCATGATCTGAACAATACCCCCCAGAAAAACTGGTATCAGATTCTCACAAGACATCAGGAAACCCAGCAGGTGAATTTTGCACTGGTACTGGCAGACGGCTCTTGTTTCAGCGCCTCCAATGGTAAACCGCCCAAAGAAGTCATCATAAACGCAAGGAAAACCCTGACCATGGGACCGCCCCCGGGAGAAGGCCCCTCCCATATTTTTTTTGATCCCCAACGCATGGGACAAAAACACGAATTTGACAATAGAAATGATAATTTCAGACCTCGCCCCCTCCATATCGCCATGGGGGAAAATCCGCCACCGTACCTGGAACCCTTGCCTGCAAAACCCCATCTGATAATGAAAACCCGGAATCCCAAACGCTATTGGACAGGCATTAAAATCCCTTTATTACTGGAGCCCTCATCCCATCCGGAACTTGGCCTGCTTCTGGTCTCTTCTGATTCCATAACGGGCAACGGGTTCTATTTTAATCCTCTGCCCTGGATGATGGTTGCAGGGGCGGTGTTATTGATTTCGGTGTTGTTATGGGTCCCTCTGGTCAGAAATATCACAAACCCCCTGGGTCGCATGACCCTTGCCGCAGAGGAAATTGCCAAAGGTCACTTTGATGTCACCATTCATGAACCCCGCACCGATGAAATCGGACGTCTGGCAAAGGCCATTAATCACATGACCTCACGGTTATCTGCATTTGTAACGGGTCAAAGACGATTTCTGGGGGATGTCTCCCATGAGCTGGGCTCCCCTATTTCACGCATTCAGATGGGGTTAGCCATCCTGGAGCATCGGACCACTGGGGAAAACCAGATCCGGGTAAAGGACGTTCTTGAAGATGTTGATCATCTGGGACAGCTGGTCAACGAGCTGCTTGCCTTTTCCCGGGCAGAAATAAACAAAAAAAGCGTACAATTGGACATCGTAAGTTTACGCCCTCTGGTTGAGGAGACAATAAAACGGGAAAACATCGGAACCCTGATAATTTTCAATGAAATAGCCCCGGACATCCGGGTCAAGGCAGCTCCAGATCTTTTGACCCGGGCCGTTGCCAATCTGATTCGAAATGCCGCCAAGTATGCAGGAAACGCGGGGCCTGTTTATATTTCCGCTGAAAAGGAAAAAGATAAAATTTCCCTGATTGTCCGGGATGCCGGTCCCGGTGTTCCTGAAACCATGCTGGATCAATTGTTTGAACCGTTTTTTCGGCCTGAAGCCTCAAGAAATCGGGATTACGGCGGGGTGGGCCTGGGACTTGCCATTGTCAAAACCTGCATTGAAACCTGCCAGGGAACTGTGTGTGCCTGCAATGGCAAGCGCCATGGGTTTACTGTTACCGTCACTTTAAAAAATGGATTATAGAAATGGAAAAAACAATCATAACACTTCAACTTCTCATAATACTTACGTTTAACACCTCTTCAGCACAACATTTTTCGTTTAATTTTAATACCACAGAAGGCTACCCACCTAACCCGGGACAGGCTATAAAATCAATGACTTGAATAGCCTTGATATGCATAGTCAGCAAGGCTGAAAATTGTCCCGCTTTAGACGGGTCGCCGTTATTTCGGACTCATTTTTTAAGTCAAAGTGTCGCTATAGTGTCAGCTTCCACATATCAGACCATTAAGGCTGGCAACCAGGTCACAATACCAGGAAAAATCATCACAAGGGCGATGGTGACAATATCCAACACCATAAAAGGTACGGCTGCCTTAAAAAGCCCCCCAAGCTTGATTTCATTGGGCATCAAGCCCTTGACAATGTAAAGATTGAGCCCCATGGGCGGTGAAATATTGCCCGCACACATATTAATGGCCATGAGTACACCAAACCACAATACATTGATTTCAAGGGCCAGAAGAATGGGCAGGATAATGGGCGTGGTCATCATGACAATGGCTGCCGGATCAAGGAACATGCCCATGAAAAGAAAGCCCAACATCAGGATCATCACAATCACGGTGCTTGGAACCGGTAGAGAAATCACCCAGTCGGTGAGCTCGGCAGCACAACCGGAATAGATGATGACATATCCAAAGGATGTGGCACCGATGATAATCCAGCCAATCATGGCCGTGGTTTTCACCGTCTGCATCAGCGCCGTTCTCACCGTCTCAATATCCAGGCTCCGTTTTACAAGCGCAATGATAAAAACGGAAAGACAGGCAATGGCGCTGGCTTCGGTGGGCGTTGCAACACCGGAGTAAATAGTACCCAGAAGCATTAGCACAACCACAAGCAGAGACCACACCTTCCACAGGGATGAAAATTTTTCCTTCCATGTATAACGGACATTATCCCTGGGTGCAATTTCAGGATTCATCATGACCCGCACATAGATATAAATCAGGGAAAATACGGTCATCAAAAGACCCGGTATAATACCGCCGGCAAAAAGAGCACCAATGGATTCATTGGCAAGGGTGCCATAGAGAATCAGAATAACACTGGGGGGAATCAGGATGGAAAGCGCCCCGGAAAAGGCCACAATGGCCCCGGATATGCCCGACTGATATCCTCTTTTCATCATTTCAGGCAGAGACAAAAGCCCCACGGTGGCCGTACCGGCGGTGCTGGCACCGCACACGGCACCAAATATGGCTCCAAAAACCGCACTGGTCATGCCAAGTCCCCCGGGAAGCTGACGCAAAAACCGGTCGGCCACCTCGTAGCTGTCCGTGCCCATGCGGCTGTGCATGACCAGCTGGGCCATGAGAATAAACAAAGGCACACACACAAGGGTATAATTTCCCATATGTCCATACCCCGCCAGGGCCACCCCATAGAGCCCGGTGGTGCCCGGCCAGAACACAAGTGCACTCAACATACTGAGAAATCCCAGTGAAAATGCAACGGGCAGCCCAATGAAAAGAAAAAGCGTCAACGAAATAACAAGGATGGCAAGTACAATATACCACTCCATATCAGGCAGCTCCTTTAATGGTCTTTAATTTAACAGTATCTTCAATTATTTTAATTATGTATTGGATGGACAGCAAAGCCCCTCCCACAAATAGAAACATCCGAATGGGCCACAGGGGCCAGGCCAGATATTCCGTACTTCTAATGGCATTCTCCCAGGCATCCCAGGTAAAAACCATGGATTCCCAGGTAAACATGACCATGTAGGCACACGCCATGACAGAAGTAACAATATCCAGCGTCAATTTTCTTTTGCTGCCCATGCTTTCCGTTAAAAGATCCACACTGACATGTCCCCCTGCCGTAAGAGTCCAGGGCCCGCCCAGAAAAACCACCATGATGAGCATGTAGCGATTTACCTCAAAACTCCATGTGGTGGGGGCATTGAACAGATAGCGCATGGCCACATCAAAGCTGATGGTGAGCATCATGGCCACCACAATCCAGCCAGCCATTTCGCCCATGACCTTGTTGAACTGAGATATCTTTTTCATCATTTTTTATCCCATTCCTTCTCTTTCACCTTGATGATCTCCACAAGTTCCCCACACCCCTTGCTCTCATTGGCGTACCAGTCCCAGACCACTTTGAGCATCTCTTTGGATTTTTTGATGTTTTCACTGTCAAAATCAACAAACTTAACGCCGTTTTCCAGACACCATTTTTCATTTTCTGCTTCATAATTTGGCCAGTATTCACAGCTGGCCCATTTACCCCAGTCATGGGCAACCTTTAAAAGGGTATCTCTTAAATCCTGGGGAAGGCGTTCCAGGGAAGCACTGTTAATCCAGAGATCATCGGCCCAGGTGAAAACCGGTGGCCGGGTAAAGGTTTTCGCCACTTCAAAAAACTTGTAATCTTTGAGACCATAGGCATAGAATAAAAGCGCATCCACGACTCCCCGCTGAAGAGCCGGATAGATTTCCCCCGTTGCCATGGTTACCGGGCAGGCACCCCATGCCTTTGCCACCCGGGTACTGACCCCGCCTGCGGCCCTGAGTTTGATATCTTTTAACGACTCCACAGTATCATACCGGGTATCCCCCCGACCAATGATGCCGGAACTGCCACAGATAACATTGGTCAACCACACGGCATTGGCTTTTTTAAGATACGAATCGTAGATAATGTCATGGAATCGTCCCGCCTCTCCCCCCTCTTTATTGTTCATCAATTCCCAGAAAGTGGCTCGTCTGTTAAGAGAAACATAGGGAAGCCAGTCTACATCACCTTCTGGAACCATTCCATGGTAATAGGCACCGCAGCTTGCCAGCATGTCAATGGTACCGTTTTTCAACCCGTCCAGGGCCTCATTTCTCCCGATGAGCTGGCTTGCCGGAAAAATGGTGAATTTCAATTGACCATTGGTGGCTTCCTTCACCCTTTTGGTGAACTCCATATAAGCCTTGTATTGGGGGTGCTGGGTGTGCCAGGCCATCTGAAATTTCAGTCGCCATGTCTTGCATTCCCCCCGGTCAAAAATTCCTGCCGCGAAAACAAAAAAAAGGGCCAGGCACATAATTACGGCAGACTTCAAGGGAAATAACCGTGGGTGACCATGGGGATCAGATACGCTGGATGCGCTGCATTTCATTAGCATTTTTAAAACTCCTTTTGATGTGTTAAACGCCATTGATGAGTCTGTTAATTAAGTCGCGATTTCCATATTTCAGCCACCACCACTGTCTATATGATCTATATTTAAGCCGCTAACCAACCATATTTTGTGGCAATAAAATTGAATCGGACTGAAATAGCCTTTAAATCAACAGACTCATTGATACTCGGTGTTCAAAGATAGCAACAACAATGCCAATGGCTATTTAAAAAATAAAATGCTTTATAAACAGTATATTAAGAATTACTCAGGCAATTGGAATTATGGGGATAGAGCGTTTTTCGAACAATGATATGTGCGGTATTCGCACACATCAAAGCCTATCGCACAATGACATCTGAAATAATCAGAAGGGAGGTGGGAATTTGCACACCAATTTTGCCGGCGGTTTTCATATTAATTAAAATTCGAAAATAATTCAGGGTGGAACTGGGGATGTCTCCTGGTTTTTCGCCATTGAAAATTCTGATGGCTTTCAATGCGGCAAGGGTTCCAAGATCATAGTAGTTCGGCACAAGTCCCATCAGCGCATCATCATCAAGTACCATGCTTTCCACCGCAGCAAAGGAAGGAATTTTAAGGTGATTCACCTGGCGCATGATTTTTCTTCCCAGGGAAATAATCCTGGAATCAGAAGGAAAATATATGGCATGGACTTGATTTCCCATGCTTGAAATGGCACGATCCACATCTCTTTCATGGGTAATGGGAAAGGCTTTAAGTTCAAAATTCATCCAGACGCTCAAACGATGAAGCATCTCCATTTGTATGCACGAATTGGGTTCCAGGGGATTATACAGCACGGCAAGCACTTTGTAATCCACCACTTTTTTCAAGGCTTTGAGCTTAGAATTCAGGGGTACCATGCTGCTGACCCCTGTGGTATTGTTCCCTGAGTGTTCCCAACTATCAATAATACCGGCTTTTACCGGCCTTGTCACCACATTAAACACAATGGGGATATCCTTGATCCGTGACATCACCTGCCGGGTGGCTGTGGTACCGAAAACATAAACAAGATCAGGAGGGGTTTGAAGAAGGATGTGGATGATGTCCTCAAGCTTGTTGATATCCTGAGCAGCATTGTACATATGACATGTTACAGGGTAAGGGCCTTTGGCAAGACGGGCTTTAAATCCCTGCTCTGCCGGGGTTTCACTTCTCCAGGTGATCATGGCAATGTCATATGGTTTTGTCCGGGCCAGCACATCGGGACAAAACACGAAAAAACACACAGCCACGAGGGTGAAGCGAACCAGATCTTTTATCAATGCTCTCAAAAAAAAGGTGGAACAACGGCATCTTTCATTTCTCGATTTACACTTTCCAGGGCAAGATTCCTGTTTTGCGGGGCTGTCTTTCAAAAAAACGTCAAGTAGCTTTGAGGCCATATAAAGGACGCTTGCACAACCACAGGATTCTGGAAAAACGGCATGGGCAATTCCCTTCATCGTCGGCGCATCCCGTCCAGCCTCTGGAGTCTTCGGTTCAGTGCAAAACGGCTGATACCCAAGATTTCAGAAGCCTTTGTCTTGTTATTATCGGTTTTCTCAAGGGCCGTTGTGATCAGGTCCATCTCCTTTTGTGCCAAGGCCTGGGTAAAATTTTCCCCATTACCAAATGGGGCTGACGGCCCTATGTCCGAGGGAGCACATCCCAACTTATTTTGGGAAAATTCCGCATCAAGGCTTTCAGGTCCAAGGGTGGAATGCCGGGCAAATATCACGGCCCGCTCCACCACATTTTTAAGTTCACGCACATTGCCACGCCATTGATGCCCGGCCAGCAAGTCCAGAGCTTCCCGGGAAAAAACCATCTTTTTTTTACCCATTTCCCTGCAAAATTGTTCCAGAAAATAACTGGTAAGCAGCGGAATATCGCTTTTGCGCTCCCTTAACGGCGGAATAAAAAGGCTGACCACATTTAATCTATAATAAAGATCTTCCCGGAACAGCCCCTGGGAGATGGCCTGCTCAAGATTTCTGTTGGTAGCTGTGACAATGCGCACATCCACCTTAATGTCCCGGCCACTGCCCAGGCGTTTGAATTGCTTTTTTTCCAGAAAGCCCAAAAGTTTCACCTGTATGGAAAGGGGAAGTTCCCCTATTTCGTCCAGAAAAAGGGTCCCCGTATCCGCCAGTTCAAACAGCCCTTTTTTCATGACCTTTGCATCGGTGAAAGCGCCTTTCTCATGCCCGAACAATTCACTTTCCAAAAGGGTTTCGGGAAGGGAAGAGCAGTTGATCTCCATGAAGGGATGACGATGCCTGCGGCTTTTATGGTGAATGGCCCCGGCCACCAGCTCTTTACCGGTGCCGCTTTCCCCCCGGATGAGCACGGTTGTATCCTTTGTGTCTGCAATGCGATCAATCTGACTGTAAATTTCCTGCATGGCCCGGCTCTTTCCAACAATGTCACCATATTTTTCAAATTTTTTCTGGCGATACCTTAAGTAATGGACCTCCCGTTTGAGTTCAATGTTTTCAAAGGCGTTATGGACCAGGGCTTCAAGCTCTTCGAGCTCAAAGGGCTTATTGATAAAATTATAGGCCCCGCATTTCACGGCTTCCACAGTTGTCTGGGTATCACCATAGGCGGTCATGATAACCACATTGATCTCAAGGTTTGTTTTTCTGATCTGCTTTAACACTGAAATGCCATCCATACTGGGCAGTCTCAGATCCAGAAGGATCACCATGGGAGCAAAATCATCCACAAGCTCAATGGCCTCTTCGCCCGTTTGCGCGGTTTTTACATTAAAACCGTCCATCTTAAAATTTGTTTCAAGGGAGGTACGCAGTACATCCTCGTCATCCACAATCAAGAGTCTTCTATCCTGCATCTGTTTCTCCATGGCAAAGGGGAACCTCCGGTTCCATGATCGGGAACAACAGGGTCACCCGGGTGCCTTCATTTTCTCTGCTTTCTATGTTGATCTTTGCCCTGTTCTTCTCCAGAAGTTTCTGAACAATGGACAAGCCAAGGCCGGTTCCCCCGGGATTGGTGGTGAAAAAAGGATTAAATATTTTGGAGAGAATTTCTTTCTTAATCCCATGACCCGTGTCCTGAAAAACCACTTCAATCTGTTTTTCCGGCATGACCGGGGCCAGGGTTTTTAACGAAATTTTTCTTCCAATTATCTCCTGCCTTTCCTCTTTTTTTCTTAATTTGATGATGATAGTCAAGGTCCCACCACCGGGCATGGCTTTTAAGGCGTTGAGCAGAAGATTTAAAAACACCTGTTCAATCTGTTCCCTGTCCACAGACACCCGGGGCAGATCCTGATCCACGGTTTTGACCAGGCTGACATTGGACTGTTTCATATTTTTCCAGACAAGGGAAAGGGTTCTTACAATGACTTCAGAAAGATCCACACTGGCGGGAAAGGGATTTTTGGGTCTGGAAAAATTGAGCAGATCTGTCACGATTTTGTTGAGTCGATCAATTTCATGCAGTATGCCCTGGATCAAGACCTTTTCCGGGGCATCAGACACACTTCTGGCAAGGATTTGGGTGGCGGTTTTCATGCCGGCAAGGGGATTTCGGATTTCATGGGCCATACCCGCTGAGAGCTCTCCAAGGGAGGCCAGGCGATCCACCCGGATCATCTCCGCCTCCATTCTTTTTTTCCGAGTAATATCCCGGATCACGGCGATGGCACCCACGGTCTCTTCATCCACATTTTTAAGGGCAGAGGTGTTCAATTCAATGAAACCTGGAGCGTCCTGCCCTTCCTTACAGATAATTTGCTCTATATGCCTGTTGGTCATGATGATGTTATTCTTCACGCAGGCCCTTAAACGTTTGAGAATTTCATCCGCACCGGAAGAAAGGGAGGACTGAGAATAAGTTTCCGGATGTTCTAACCCATTCAGGTGATTGCCCTGCATTTGAAGGATACGTTCGGCACTGGCATTGAAAGAGGTAATCTCCAGATCTTTATTGATGGTGATAATACCGCTGGGGACGCTTCTCAGAACATCCTCATTGAAACTTTTCAGATCCATGATTTCCTGGATACTTTTTTTCAGGCGTAATTTCATTTTATTAAATTCATCGGCCAGGGAACTGAGTTCATCGCCGGAGTCAACTATGATGAAATGATCCCATTTCCCGTCCCCTATGGCCCGGACACCGTCAATGAGACGGCTGATGGGGGTGGAAATACTTTTGCCAAAGGCATAGGAAGCAAGGATAATTAAGAAAGCAATGACGGCAAAAAAAGAAAGCATTCGATAACGTAAAGTAATGATATCCTTCATCAGCTCTGATTTTTCAAGGGAAATGCCGACCCGCCAGTTCATAACCTCGCACTGGGTAAAAATCATTCGTTTTTTGATTCCATCAAGCTCATAATCTCCACGACCTTTTTCCCCATTAACCATTCTTTTTATCAATATGGACAGCCCGGGGCTTTCTTTACCGGAAAAATCAAGAGCTTCCACCATTGATTTTTCAGGATGAAAAATAAGCTTTCCCCGGTGATCCCACAGGCAGGCATATCCACGTTCCCCTATTTTCAGGGAAGAGACAAAATGGGTAAAGGATGGCAAATTAATATCAAAAACAATCATCCCCACGGGAAGCTGGTTGTTTTCAAAGTCATAGACCCGTTTGGATATCAATACCACAGGTTTACCGTCGTCCTTGCCGGGAATAAAGGTGGTTTTAAGATTCGCATCAATCATGGAAGTCCACCCGGCTGGATCACTTAAGTACGATGGCCCATTGTTTTGCGTTTCAGGTTCGGTCAGGATGCGCTTTCCATTGAGGTCAATGAGATAAATGGTGTTAAAATAACGATTTTTTTTCTCATAATCCGATAAAAGACGTCTCACCGTATCAAGGCGCTGACCAAATTCAAACTGAAGAAAAGAGAGCTGTATAAATGGGTAATTGGATAAAAGAGAAATTTCTTTTTCCCTGGCTTCAAAATAAAATTGAATCTGCTCTGCGGTTTTATCAAGCAGTTTGGTGAGCTGTTCATTGGTCTGGATCGTCATGGTTTGGGCCATGGAGTGATAGGCAAAAAAAATGGAGATTAAAAGAGGTAGAAGTCCCAGGGAGAAAAATATCAAAAACAGTTTGGCTCGAATGGTTGAAAACATTTTTTTGCCTGGCTGCAAATAGGTTAAGAATGGCTGGTTAACGTCCAATAAGGATCATATTGAACTCCGTAAAATCGGATCATTACGCAAAAGAAATTCTTTAAATATCACATGACAGCCCCAAAAGATACCCAGTTTGAGAATAGATAATGCGCTAACAAAAAACTGGGTACGTCGGCATAATACAATTGATGAAGACCCTGCTCTTGTGGCATTTTTTGAGAGCCTGGCAGGTGCCAATTTTTTGCATTTGCTTATCCATGCGCTTCATCTGGAGTTTACAAAAGTGGAATGTGGCAGTATCCATAATGTTTGTAATTTTTTAGAGATATGCAAACTTTCAAAATTTGTTGCATCATCATATGGTGCGCATCCAAAGATTTCCAGCCAAATGGACCAAATGCTGGAAATTTTGGGGATATGGAGCGGGCGCGGCTGTCTGAAGATATGCCACAAAAACTAATCACCATTTGTGAAGATGAGACCTTCCATCCCCCACCCATGAAAAATCAGCCCGGGAATGCATTTCATCATTGACATCATTTTTTATTGAGCTATATTGCCTTTGAATTCTCAGGGCGGGGTGCAATTCCCCACCGGCGGTGATTTTGATGAAATCAAATAAGCCCGCGAGCGCCTGCAATGTACGCAGGGTCAGCAGATCTGGTGAGACTCCAGGGCCGACGGTTAAAGTCCGGATGGGAGAGAATAAAAGGCTACTGGCACGGTTCTGTGTGGAACTGCGGCGGTATTGCGGCGTTGCTGCGGCTTTAAATGGGACATCTTTGATAGTATCATTGCGGTTCCATCCCCCATCATTTTCCCCTGATATTATGGAATTTTTTATAATAAAAGGGAGTTTCGCATGAATGAAGTATCCATTTCAAAATTTGGAAGTCCAGTTGAAAGGGTGAACAGAGCCATTGATGCCCTTGTCTCCGGCAAAGGTGTACTGCTTGTGGATGACGAAGACCGGGAAAATGAAGGCGATCTGATTTTTCCTGCCGAAGCCATCACAGAGGCCCAGATGGCCATTCTCATTCGAGAATGCAGCGGCATTGTCTGTCTTTGCCTGCCCCCAGAAAAGGTAGAGCAACTGAGTTTGCCCCAGATGGTGGGCACCAATACCTCTGCGTATCAAACCGCATTCACCGTCTCCATTGAAGCGGCCACCGGGGTTACAACCGGGGTATCTGCGGCGGATCGCGCCACCACCATCCGGTGTGCTGCGGCACCAGATGCATCCTGCGCTGATATTCACAGCCCGGGTCATGTTTTCCCCCTGCGGGCTTCGGAAAACGGCGTCTTTGAACGAAGGGGGCACACCGAAGGAACGGTGGACCTTATGCGCCTTGCAGGGCTATGTCCGGCTGGGGTTCTCTGTGAGCTGACCAACCCCGACGGGACCATGGCAAAGCTGCCCCAGATTATCGACTTTGCCGATGCCCATGATTTTCCTGTTTTGAGTATTGAAGACATAGTTGCCTACCGTTCCCGGTCTCTGGACAAGAGTGCCTGAGTTTTAAACGCATAGAGAATTTGTAATTTATAAAAAAATCCCTGATGCATGCACAAAGGCACACACCAGGGATTTTTTATTAAAACAATTCCAATTAAAGCAAGGTGTGAAGCATACGGTAATATTCAAGGAACCCTTTCTCATCCGGCATTCTGGGACGTTTCAGGTCAATTCTGACCGACTCACAAAATTGGCCTGGATGTCTATCCATGACCATGACCCGGTCGGATAATGTGATTGCTTCTCTTACATCATGGGTCACAAAAATAATAGTGTGGGCAACCACCTGCCACAATGAAAGCAGAAGATTCTGCATTTTTTCCCTGGATTGAGCATCCAGGGCGGCAAAAGGTTCATCCATTAACAAAATTTTGGGCTCCAGAACCAATACCCGGGCAAGAGCCACCCGCTG
>CAKZLA010000524.1 GCA_937124525.1 uncultured Desulfobacterium sp. | reverse complement strand
AACTACCAGACACACCTCTGCGGTATTTTCATGCAGAACGGGTTCAGAAACCTTGCAAATGCCTGCCGCTGCCTTCAGGTGATAAAATTCAAAATCAGGAAAACAGATATGAATTCCCTTAAGACCGTTATCCTTATACGGCGATGTTTTCCCAACTTCAACACTGGCTTTTTCCGCCAGAGAGACCAGTTCACTGGCCGTGAGATGGAATACCCGGCTTATGGCATTGATCGTCTCTATGGTGGGATTGCCGTTTCCTGACTCAATCTTTACTATTGTGGCACGGGTCATCTTCGCCCGCACTGCAAGTGTTTCAGCCGTCATTCCCCACTTTTTGCGGAGGTTTCGAATAATGGAAAAATCAAAGTTTTTCATTCAATCCATTCTTTGTTTCACAAAAAAGTGCAAGCCTGATTTTTTCCCAACAAGTCAACTCCGAAAGTTGAATTTATCCATTGCTGGCTTATAGTATTATATTACTCATTCTGCCAAGTATATTGTACAGAGATAAAAACACTCTGATTATAACGTATTTGGGGGGGCTGTCGTCCGGGGCCGCCCTTTTTTATCTATTCGCAGATGTCAACGGTGTTCAAGAATTTTAAATAATCCTCTCTGCATGGTGAAAATACTTCAATGGCCACCGAATCTTCAATTATTTCTGCTTTATGTTTTATATTCGATGCTATATTCCAGCTGTCTCCTGGATTTAACTCTTTTGAATCCTCCCCAATAAATAATCGTATTTTTCCAGATACTAAATATCCGGTTTGTTCATGTTCATGCTTGTGCTCAGTGAGTTGAGAATCCCTTTCCAACATAAATTCCGTCATTAAAGTGTGTTTTCCATAACAGATTGTTTTGATTTTAATTCCAGGAATTACTTCTGTATAGCCGTCGCTTGTCTTTTTTCCGAACATAGATTCCTCCTCTGTTTTAATAGGTACGAATTAACCAAATTCCCTCAATCTGGTAAACTTGATGATCCCATTTTTAACCCTCACGGTTGGAGCAAATAGGGTCAGTTTTGCATTATTGCGCTTTTTATCCGTTTGGAGAAGTGATTTATGAAAAAAAGCAGGTTCCAATAAAATAAGCTTGGCCCCGTTTAATAATGCTTAAGTCAGAAAGTCAAATTGTGATCAAACCCGAAAATCCATAGATTAATGCGTTGCCAACGCATGGGTATAAGTGGTAGTTTTTAAGGTCATAAATTGGTTGGGCCACGGAACTTAAGCTGATATCTCATGTTCTCAAGGAGAAAAAAGGAGAAAATAATGCACCATAAAAACAGAATTCTTCCAGAAATGTTGATTATGGAATATACTCCGGACCAGATGCCCTTTAACGACACTTCAGAACTGTCCCCCCTGGATCAGGTGATTGGCCAGCGACGGGCGGTGGAAGCCATTGCCTTTGGCCTGAACATGAAGGGCTGTGAGTACAATATTTTTGTCACCGGCCTTGAGGGAACCGGGAAAACCACCATTCTCCAGCGTATTTTAAATAACCATGCCGTGCAGTTTGACACCCCGCCGGACCTTTGCATGGTCAATAATTTTGAGGATACCTATTGTCCTATTGTTATGGAAATACCGCCGGGCACGGCGTTGCAGTTCCGCAGGGACATGAAGCGGATTATCCAGGTGCTGAGGGTGAAAATTCCGCTTCTTTTTAAAAGTGATGCCTTCCAGGAGAAACAGCGGAGAATTCGGCAGGAGCAGATCAAAACCCAGAACCAGATATTTGAAAAGGTGGAAGCCCTTGCCACCTCTTTATCCCTTGGCGTTGTCAAAACCGAAGAAGGCTATCAGATCATACCTGTGGAAGCGGGGAAACCGGTTTCCGATGAAATCTATGAAGGGTTTGATCCAGAAAAAATAAAACAGATAGAAGAGAACACCCACCAGGTGACCACAGCCCTGAATGAGGGAGTCCATGAGGTCGACAAAAGCAATGAACAGATAAAACTCACCATCAAGAAAATAATATCAGAGGAACTGGAGGGTCTGATCTCAGAACAGATCAACCCTGTTCGGCATTATTTCAAGGAATGTCAGGAGGTGCTGACTTACCTTGAAAGGGTCAAGGAAGATATTATCCAGCATATTGCCATGTTCCCCGGTAGCAGAGATCCCGAAACTGACAGTGAAAACGGTTCTAAATTCAATGGGATGGCCGAAGCCATCGTTAAAAAATACGAGGTGAATGTGCTGGTGGACCGCCGTCGGGAAAAAGGTGCCCCTGTGGTATTTGAATCCCATCCCACCTTTAAGAATCTATTTGGCTCCATTGAAAAAAAACCGGTGATGGGGTCCATTGTGGCTGATTTTACAATGGTCCAGGCAGGATCAGTGTTGCGAGCCAATGGTGGATACCTGGTCATCCAGATCGAACCGCTTCTGACATCCCCCTACATCTGGGAAACTTTGAAAACAACACTTCGAAACAGTTCCCTCAGGATAGAGGATGGCCCGGAACAGACAGCCCAGGGTATGCCGTCACTGAAGCCGGAGCCCGTTAAAATAGATCTCAAAGTGATCCTGGTGGGCGGGTATGCCCCGTTCAAAATGCTCCAGACTGCCGATTCCCGGTTCAACAAAATTTTCAAGGTCCGGGCGGATTTTGATCATGAGGCTTGGTGCACGGATGAGACGATTCTGCTCTATGCCAGGTTCATCGCCGGGGCCTGCCAAAAAAATAATTTAAACCCTTTTACCCGGGACGGGGTGTGGGCAGCCATTGAATATGCCAAACGCCTTGTGGCGGACCAACGTAAACTGTCTCTCCGGTTCGGGGTGATCCTTGGCACACTCAAGGAGGCAGATTATTGGGCCAGACAGGATAAGGCAGATACCATATCCGCAGATCATGTTCAAAAGGCGATTTCCCAGCATCGTTTCCGCTACAACCTCTACGAAGACAAAATGCTTGAACAGTTTGATGATCACTCTGTCTTGATGGATGTGGTGGGAAAGGAGATCGGACAGGTCAATGCCCTGGCCGTTTATGACATGGGGGAAATTGCCTTTGGCCGACCCACCCGGATCACAGCGGAATCTTATATGGGCACACCCGGTATAATCAATGTGGAACGGGAGGCCAGTCTTTCGGGTGAGACCCATGACAAGGGCATGATGATCGTTTCCGGCTATCTGGGGCGGATGTTTGCGAAAAATTATCCCTTAAGCGTTAGTATCTCCATCACCTTTGAACAGAGCTATGACGGCATTGACGGAGACAGTGCCTCTTCAACGGAATTGTACGCCGTGCTGTCAAGTCTTTCAGGTATTCCCATCCGCCAGGATATAGCAGTCACAGGTTCGGTAAACCAGAAGGGCGAAATCCAGGCCATTGGCGGGGTAAATGAAAAAATTGAAGGGTTTTTTGATGTCTGTTCAAAAAAAGGCAGGCAGGACACCCAGGGCGTGATGATTCCGGCAGCCAATGCAAACAACCTGGTGTTAAGACAGGACGTGCTCCGGGCCATTAAGGAAGAGCGGTTCCATATTTATAAAATAAATAATATTGAAGAAGGTATTGAGTTGCTCACTGGTATACCGGCAGGTATTGCGGATAGGGATTGTAAATATCCCAAGGAGACGGTGTTTGGTAAGGTTCAGAAACGGCTTGAAGCCTATCATCAGCTTTCCTTGTCCCATGGCAGCGCTTGATACGTGGTGATTCTTTTACTCGGTGGTAGGTTTTTGGAGCTGATTTCTGACTCCGATAGCCCATGAATTGTCCAGGCTGTCCGAAATTAGAATAAAGCACTCTATAACAACTGTCCGAAGTTATTGCCGGGCCTGAACGAATCATTATGATTTTGGCTTGATCCCCACAGCATTGGTGTGGGCTTTGTCGTTAATTGGAATATGACATGCACTGTAAAAAAAATATTGTAACCTTATCTGCCCTTGTATTGATAGTTGTCATATCCGGATGTGCGGGGATACGACAAAACGATATCCCTGCTCCATCCCACCTTCCCGGCATCACCAGGGATATGAATCGACCGGGCTTCTGGATCAGCCGTCATCCCAATCCAGATGATATTTTAATGAAACCTGAAGGGATTAATGTATTTAATCGTCATGTGGAAAAAGATCTTGGATTGACCCGGAATATTCCAGAGATAGAACCCATGTATGATGGGAAAGCCCTTGCCCGATCCATGGAAAAAAGACTTTTAAAACAGCGCCTAAAAATCTTGCAATTTAAAAACGGCAGGCTGGCGGACGAGGCCTTTTACCATGACATGGCCCGGCAAATGAATATAAAGAAAATTCCCGATGATATTTTGGTGCGGTACGGCGTTGTCACCACTTACACAGACCAGCGGACCTTGCCCACCCGTCAGGGCATGTATACAGATTCCCATGATCTGGAATTTGACCGGCTTCAGAACAGTGGACTTGATCTTGGCACTGTCCTTGCGGTTCTACATGACAGTGCCGACGGCCGCTGGCAGTATGTGTTATCACCCTTGAGTGCTGGCTGGGTGGAGGCACAAAAGGTGGCAGGTTGTTCCCGGGATCAGGCCCGGGCCTTTGACCGGCCGGATTCTTTTGTGGTGGTCACCGGGGCCAAGGCAGATATTTATCTTGATTCCCGATTGACCAGATACCAGGATCATGCCCGCATGGGAACCCGGCTTGGCATGTCAGGCTTTGCCGATAATGTGGTTCAGGTGAACATTCCCGGTATAAATGCCCATGGCACACTCCAGATCCACAAGGGGTATATGCGTGCAGAAAAGGTGTCAAATGGATTTTTGTCCTATACCCCCAGAAACATTATCACCCAGGCATTTGAGTGCTTGAACGCACCCTATGGCTGGGGCGGCATGTATGGAGAACAGGATTGCTCGCGATTTATAAATTCTGTTTTTGCCACGGTGGGGCTTCGGCTGCCCAGAAATTCATCGGCCCAGGCAAAGGTGGGGGTGACCCTCGGGGCCTTTGATGAACAGACTGATCCCCTTGAAAAACGTAAAATTATCCATGATAAGGCCAAAGTGGGTTCAACCCTGTTGCATCTCAACGGCCACATCATGCTTTATCTGGGGGAGGTGGATTTGCAGCCCCATGTGATTCATTCTTTGTGGGGGTATGGGGATGCTGGCAGGAATGCTCATCAGATCCGGGTGGTCAACGGGGTCAGGGTAACCCCTCTCAGCTTGGGGTCGAGTTCCATGAGGGGCTCTCTTCTGGATCGATTAAGAACCATCCCCTCCATTGCCATACCTTGAGTTGTGATGGCTGGACAGAGAATCATCAACCCTGGGGCGTTAAAACTCGCACTTCTGCCTGCTCCGTTACTGTGTGTCAAGCTGACTGAGTGATGCCGATTTAAAATTTGACCGCTGAGTGAAAGGTAATCTATGAAATATCAATTGACATCCTTTGAGGATCTTGCCATTGGCCAGAAAGCTTCTCTGAAAAAGACAATAACCCAGACGGACCTGGATCATTTTATTGCCATAACGGGCGATTTAAATCCGCTGCACGTTGACGATTCCTTTGCCGGGCAGACTTTTTTTGGTCAACGCATTGCCCATGGGATGCTATCTGCCTCATTGTTTTCAACCATGGTTGGGATGCACCTACCTGGAGTTGGTGCCATTTATAAATCACAGACGTTGGAATTTCTGCATCCGGTTTTCCTGGGAGACACCGTCTCTGCCTGGTTTGAAATAACAGCCATTGACATGACGTCCGAGGAAATCTGCATGAAAAGCTGGATTGAAAATCAGAATGGGATAACTGTCATACAGGGGCAAACGATGGTTACGCTTTTACGAAATTTTAAAACGACATTAGCAAAATTTGACCATAAAACAGGAGAAACCTCATGACCTTTTTGAGTTTTACCGGATTGGCGGCCGCCATGTTTATCTTGGCCATTACACCCGGGCCCGGGGTGTTTGCCACGGTGTCCAAGGCCCTTGCACATGGATTTCGGCAGGCCATTCCTGTTGTGCTGGGTATTGTCACCGGAGATTTGATTTTTCTTTTGTTTGCCATCTATGGCCTTTCCGCCATGGCAGAATCATTTGGTGCCTTGTTTTCAATGGTGAAATATCTGGGCGGTGGATATCTGGTGTGGCTGGGCATTAAATTGTGGCGAACACCCCCGGACACGGTGGATGTGGCAACCTTGAAAAGTCATTCCGGGAAATACAGTTTTCTGGGTGGACTCTCCATTACCCTGGGAAATCCCAAGGTGATTCTCTTCTATCTTGGGTTTTTACCCACCTTTGTGGCCCTGGACAATCTTTCCATACTTGACGTTGCACTCATTTCCCTGGTGGTTTCATCCATACTGGGATTGGTGATGCTGTTTTATGCATTCAGCGCATCCCGGGCAAGGCGGCTGTTTCAAAGCCGCGCTGCCCGGAGAAAGATGAATAAAACCGCTGGAACAGTCATGATTGGCACCGGTTTTGTATTGTTGTCTAAAACTTGATGGATATGTATGCATTAACTGTGCAATGGCTTGTCCCTTTGGGGTAATCCGGTTCTATCCAGAGGTAGAGATGCCGTTTCACAGGGTGTGGCAGTTAAATGTGATAATTGCGCATAACACATCCGGGCGGACCAGATCCCGGCCTGCGCCACTGCCTGCAAAAATGGTGAAATCAATGATGTGCTGCGCGAAAGGCACCTTCTGACCATCAACCAGGAAAAATTACCAGCGGAAATAGAGACCTGGAGAGCCATGAACGCAGCCATGGCTGAAGGGTAAAATTTTAATCTGGAAGCTGTATTCTTTGATAGTAAACGCAGATTCCCCCAAAGGAGGTATTATGAAGAAAAGTATCGTTCCTACACTATTGACCCTTGCCGTTATTTTTTTGTCAGCACAGATCAGCCAGGCCCATTGCGAAATTCCCTGTGGGATCTACGACGATCCCCTTCGTATCACCCTGCTGTTTGAGCATATCACCACCATGGAAAAATCTATGCATGAGATTGCAACCCTTGAAAAAGCGGATCATGCCCATGCCAATCAACTGGTTCGGTGGGTAATGAATAAAGAGCAGCATGCAGATAAATTCCAGCACATTGTGACCCAGTATTTCATGACCCAACGGCTTAAATTTGATGCTAAAGAGTACGATAAAAAACTGGCATTGCTCCATCGAATGTTGATTTATGCCATGAAATGCAAACAGAGCATAGACCTTGATAACATTGGAAAACTCAGGGAGGCAGTTACAGAGTTCCGGGATCTTTATATGAGTGGTAAATAAATTGTGGTAAGTACTTTCCTGTATCGGGAATAACAACAAGAGCTGGCGTAAAAACATGAAAGGCAGATCCTCAACCCAGACTGCCTTTCACTTATTTTTTTGACCTGAGAGAGTTTATGGTATATATTTTTAAGTATGCAAAAAAAGTTGGCTAAATTTTCGTCAACTTGATTAGTGAGTTAAGCATTGTCTTTCAGGTTGGAGGTGCCATGGATGCGGTTTCTCAACACAGTTTGATTCCTTACGTACCCTTGAAGGCTGTTGTTCCAGTAGCTGAAAGGAATTTAATGCAGGCTCCACCGAAGATCTCCCCATTGACGCACCGACTTTCTAATTATGATTCAAGTGGTTATTTTAATGAGATGCCGGATTCTTCTACATCACGTGTTTACACATCCGGCAGCCGATTGTCAGCCATTGAATTTTCAAAAATTGGTTCTTTAGTTGATGTCTATGCCTGATTTGCAAATGTTCCTTTCCAGATATTGGCCATGAGTTGATCAGCCTGTTTGCTCTGTGGGGCTCAGCTCCACCATCCCCACGGACTTTTTTTCAGCATGAAAAGATTACCGCTCAAGATAAGCATGACCCCCGTAACAGATTCCAAGGTCCAGATGAAATTCCGCCACTTCGGGTCGGAATACCATCACAATGCCCAACAGTCTCCCAGCACCCAAAACCAGATTTTCATAAAAAAATAGGATGATATCATGACTATTAATATACAGGAACACCTTGCAACACCTTTTAATCTTGAAGGACACGTGGATTATTCTGAATCTTCCGTTGTGAGTAAAACACTTTTGAAAAAGGAGGTGGGCAACCTCACCCTCTTTGCCTTTGATGCAGGACAGGGCCTAAGCGAGCATACGGCTCCCTTTGATGCCGTTGTTCACATCCTGGACGGGGCAGCAGAAATCACCATCGGTGGTAAGCCCCAGACCGTGGTAAAGGGAGACATGTTGATCATGCCGGCCAATATCTCTCATTCTCTCCATGGTCACGAGCGTTTTAAAATGCTTTTGGTGATGATTCGCAGTGAATAGCCTTTTGCCGCCTCTTTTTTCTGTTGCCACTGCCATTGCGGTGATGTTCCTCTCAGAACACTCCCCCCACCGGGGGGGCAACGGTTTTGATTGCGGTGATCGGGAGCCAGAAAATTCATAGTCTTGGCTTTTATTACGCCTTGATACCCGTTGGGGCCTGTGTCATGCGTATTATTGTCAGATTCGATGTTATTTTTTTCAACCTGTGGGGTTAATCAATTATTTTAAGCCCCACAAAAAAATGGTCTTTAAATTTGCTGCGGTTTGCGCTGGTGATGTGCATGATTTCAGTCTGGCGAACGTCAGGGGGCCATGAAAGATCTGTGGGAAAATAGTTGACATTCAATATTTCACCGACACTCACACTATTTAAAAAATTCGAATCACTTTGAACCAGGAGACACATGCCATGGAAGGATATATTCCAGATTTTAAATTGATATTTGAAGAGTGTTTTCAGGGTTTGCACTTCAATACAATGATAGGATTGAATTTTTGTCCTGGGACGGCTTCTTTTTTCAGTTATTTGGTATTGCATATTCATAATCCTTTGGTTTCAGCAGTGTCCTGGCAATTGGGAAGTCGTTGATAATAATCACTATCATATTTAGTTGTGATTCGTAATTTTTTTTTGAATAAGTTGCATGGCAAGAAGGGTTTGCGTATTTAATATGTTAACTTGAATTTGAGAATCCATGGGATGGGAGATTTCCCTTTGTTTTGCAAATACACATTCCGGAGTTGATCATAAGGTGGATCATGGAGGGTTTTTTACACTTGGGGGGAATTACGCCTGTGGTTTTTTTGAGATACAGATCTGGTATTCTTGATAGCCAGGGATATAGATTCGGAGAATCCAGAAGGTTTAAGCTATCATGCTGCAACCCTGGCCGCTAAAATTAGAGAAGACTTGATTTTGCAAGGCGTATCTTTTTGTTTTGAAACGGTTTTTTCCCATGAATCAAAGATTGATTTTCTTGCCCAGGCAAAGGCTAATGGTTATGAGATCATTCTTGTATATGTTCATCTGTTTGATGCAAGCTTGAATGAAGCCAGAGTCAAACAGCGTGTTTCAGAGGGAGGACATAACGACGAAAGGCAGACCCACACACAAATCAGGGTCTGCCTTTCATTTGTTCCATCAGATTTTAAAATACCTCCGGTTGAGTTCAGAAGGATTTTTTCAGGTTATTCATGTAAAAATTTAATCATGGGGATTGAGATATCAATACAGTTACCTAAGGTATCACTGACGAAATTTTATTGATCCAGATATCTTATCCAGCCACATCAATGCCGGGGTCACATCCCAGACTCTTGTCCGGATTGCTGCACTCAAAGTTGTGATGACGGGTGTCTACATGGCCTTCTTCTCTTTCATTGTCAGATTCAATATAACTTCTTTCTGTATTTTCCATGGTAGCCTCCATATATAAAATTTATATTTGTATTGTTTCGTTGATTGCTGATTTATCCTGCTGCCATACTTCGGCATATTTTTAACTCAAATTACCTTTTCATCGGGTGTTGTGCTTCTTTGTTGAGAATAAATTATGCATTCATAAAGATTGTGCAATGCTTAACAATGGGGAGATAAATTATAGGTGTTTCCTACCATTTATTCCAGAACCGTAATGGAAGCTATACCTTGGGTATGGGGTTTAGTTGACTTGCTCCGTGGGTGTCAGTTCCACCACCGCCACTGATTTTTTCTTGAGCATGAAAAGATTACCACTCAAAATCAGAAGAACCCCTGTCACTGATTCCAGGGTCCAGTGGTAATTTTCCCAGATGGTGGAAATCACCAGGGCCACAATGGGGAAAATCAAGGTGGCATAGGCGGCCCGGTCGGCACCAATACGTCCGATGAGGGAGAGATAACAGCCAAAGGCCACAATGGAACCAAAGACGGCCAGGTAGATCAGTGATCCGATGTAGGCAAAAGAGACAACAAAGGTCAGGCTCTTACCCATGAAAAGAACCACCAGAAACATGAAAACTGCGCCATAGGTCATTCCATAGGCATTGGTTTGAATGACAGGAACTCCCTGTTTTTGATTCCGGGCAGAGATGATATTGCCAAGGGAGGCCATATAGGTTGCAGCAAAGGCCAGCAGCACCCCGGTCACCCCGCCGTCCCCCAGATGAAATCCCGCCACTTCGGGTCGAAACACCATGAGAATACCCACAAGCCCCAGCGCACCACCGGCGATGACTCTGACGTCAAAGGGTGTTTTTAAAAACAAAAAGCCATTGACCATATTCATGACCAGCACGGTGGAGAAAATAACCGCTGCCAGCCCGCTGGTGAGATGGAGCTCTGCCACGTAAAAAAGCCAATAATTAAACCCGAATAAAAGGGCACCCTGCATGGCCATGAATCCATGGTTTTTGAGTGAAAATCTCATGTTCAACCGGGTGATTCGGCACCATGCAAGGAGGATGACAGCGGCCAGGGAAAATCGATATACCACCGACACCAGTGGCTCCACCGTGCCCAGTTGAAATTTGATGCCAAGCCAGGTGGAGCCCCATATCAGGATGGTTAGGAGATAAAACAGAACATTTTGCATTTTTTAAGTTCCTTTTTAAGTTCATGTGGTGGCAAATTTGTTGTTAGATCGTTTTTTATGGATGTTCAACGGTCATTGTGATACGGAGAGATGCCGGGCAAGTGTCCCCAGTGTCTCCACTGCCCACCGGGTATCCTGGGACCAGAAGGCCGCATTGAGACGAATGCAATGACTGAAATCAGCGGTGGTGGAAAAAATGTTCCCCGGTGCTATGGAAATGCCTTTTTCCCTTGCAAGGGTATAAAGGGTCAGGCTGTCTGTGCCCCGGGGAAGTTCCACCCACAGGGTAAACCCACCGGATGGACGGGTGACCCGGGTGCCTTTGGGAAAAAAACGACCCACGGCATCGGCCATTTGAGCCACCTTACCAGCATAGCTTTTTCCAATGGAGCGCAGGTGATGGTCATATCCACCTGTGGATAAAAATTGTGCAACGGCCAGCTGGGGGGGCGAGGCAGTGGCAATGTTGGTCACCAGTTTCTGGCGCATCACCGCATCATGATATTTGCCAGGAGCTATCCAGCCCATGCGGTATCCCGGGGCAAGGGTTTTGGAAAAAGAAGAGCACAGCAGTACATCTCCCCGGGTATCCCAGGATTTCACCACCGATGGACGGGTGGGCCCGTGGGAGATATCGCCATTGATATCATCCTCAATCAAGGGGACATTAAATCGCCGGAGTAACCTTGCCAGGGCCTTTTTTTCCCCATCCGGCATGCAGTTGCCCAGGGGATTGTTAAAATTGGAAATCACCAGACAGGCATGGACGGTGTGCTGTTGAAGGGCCTGCTCAAGAGCACCCAGATGAATACCTTTTAAAGGAGACATGGGGATTTCCAGTATC
>CAKZLA010000523.1 GCA_937124525.1 uncultured Desulfobacterium sp. | reverse complement strand
CGGCCATTGGAAGAGGGTTGATACTCAAACCCATCCCCAGTCTTTTAACGCTGACCTGACCCATTCCAAAGGCAATCTCTAAAAAAACAGATTATCAAGTGGAAGATATTTTTTTGAGGATCACCCCTGGTACCCGTGGGCTTCACGGATTTTGTCCATGAGTTCCTGTAGCTCGCAGGGTTTGCTCAGGTAATCAAAGGCACCAAAGGCCATCCCCTCTTGGGCTGCCGTCTGGGAGCCATGGCCGGTGAGAATAATCACCGGGAGATCCGGCACCATTTTTTTCATGATTTTCAACACCTCAATGCCATCCATGTCTTCCATTTTAAGATCCAGAACCACCACATCAAAATCATGCTTTCGCAAAATCTGTATGGCCTGCGTACCACTGAAGGCCTTGGTGGCATGGATGGAACGTTTTAACAGCCGGTTGGACAGAACATTTAAATATCCCTTTTCATCATCCACCAGCAGGACACTTATGGTGCAACTTTTATTTTTGTTCTGGTCCATGGTTTTTCCTTACGCCATCCGTTGTGTTATCTCTTTGATGCGTGCCTCGGTGATCTTTTCTTCATGCGCTTTTTTCTTTGCCACCGCCTCCTTGACTTTGGAAAGCAGCACATCAATGTCACAGGGCTTCATCAGGTAATCAAAGGCCCCCATTTTCATGCCGTCAATGGCGGTTTCCACGGTGGCATGGCCGGTAAGCATAATCACCTCCACCAGGGGAAATTGTTTTTTGATTTCCACGAGGGTTTCCATGCCATCCATTTCAGGCATTTTTACATCCAGTATAACCACCTCCATACTCTTTTGCGCTTCAAGGAATGCCAGCGCGTCTTTGCCGCTGTATACACCGGATACATTCAGCTCTCTTTTTTTTAACCGTTTGGTGAGGGTATCCAAAAAGCCCTTTTCATCATCCACCAGCAATAAATTAATGTTTTTCATGTTTTTTCTCCTTATCTGTTTTTTTAGTGGCAGTTTATATGAAGCTCCGTCTAAAGGACTGCAATTATTAGAGTTTCATTTTTCGTTGTGGGCTTGCCAGATCCCCAATACGGTCTGCCCGTGGCAGTTATGTGAAACTTTGATCAAAGTCCGGAAAGCCCACTCATCTCATCAACATGCGTTTCCTCGTATTCTTCATCCAGTTCCTGGAACGGTATCCATATGCGAAATTTTGTGCCCACCCCCACCTCACTGTGGACATCAATTTTCCCATTCATTTTTTCAATGATGCCGTAACAGATGGAAAGCCCCAGCCCCGTGCCTTTTCCCACGGGTTTTGTGGTGAAAAATGGGTCAAAGATTCGGGCCAGATTATCCCGGGGAATTCCGGGTCCGTTATCTTGAATGACGATGACCAGGTGCTTGTTTTCAATGTGGCTGATCTTGGTTGCAATTTTAATGGTACCCCCGCTTTTTTCCATGGCATCAATGGCATTGTTAATCAGATTCAAAATGACCTGTTGCAATTCCGAGGGAGATATCCTGATGTATGGAATGCCTTCATTGAGATCAGTTTCAATGATCACATTGTTGTACCGGGCCATCTGGGACGTGAGGGAGACGATTTCCATGACAGAATCGTTGATTTGAACATCGTTGAGGGTGGAATCGGTTTTTCTGGCAAAGCTTAACAATTTGTGAGTGATCTCTTTGCACCGACGGCCCTGGGTGTTTATCTGGCGCAGGGCCCGGACGAACTCCTCCAGATTTTCGCACTGCTTCAAGTCTTCCTCTTCCAGAAGATCTTCAATCCATCCCGCCTCTTCCACCATGATGGCCACAGGGTTGTTGATCTCATGGGCAATACCGGCGGCAAGTTCTCCAATGGTGGCAAGCCTGCCGCTCTCCACCACCTGGCGATTCATTACCTCGCTTTTTTTATCGGCACTGGAGAGCAGACGGACGATGTTCCGGGGAAGGGCAAAGGCCACAAACAAGATGGCAATGCACCCCAGCGCAAAGATAATAAAGGTGAGCCATTTGGTGCTTTTTAAATCTCGAAAGGCATCGTTCAGATCCTGATGAAACACCATCATCCAATCAATATTCTTGAACATGGCAGCCACGCACACATATTCCCGGCCGGATGCATCCTCCTTTTTAACAAAAAGGGTATGGCCTTCCATGAAGTCCGCCTGCTTGGGCACCGATTGGAGTATTTCTGGCAAAAGGGCCACCTCGGTTTTGGTCTGAAGTTCTCCCCGGGCATTGACAATAAATGCCATGCCGGTTTTTCCCATGTGAACATTTTCCACCAGGGAGTTGAACGCGCCAAAATTGATGGTGGATCGTAAAATATAATGGGAATTTGGGGGTTTCAGTTGAACGGCAATGATAAAATGGGGGTGCCCCCTTAATCCGGCAAATACGTCACTAATGTAAATTGGTCGGGTTTTGGCCTGGATGAACCATTGTGCCGATGAATAATCGGCATTTTTAAGATTAAAGGGGCCTTCATAGGCAAACTGGATGCCGTTTTCATCCACCAGCCCCAGATCGGTGAACACATCGCCATACTCGTTTTTTAAAAGGGTCAGGTTCTGCTCTAAGAACTCCCCGGGGGACTGGTGTCGGGGATCAAAATTCCGGGCCAAAAAGCGGATGTTACCTGATTTTTCCGCCAGAAAGGTATCAATGTTCTGGGTATGCTTTTGGACAAGTTCTGAAATATGGGCACGGACTTTGTCTGTATATGCCCCATTGAAGCGAAAAAAGAGAATTCCCGTGGTCAACAGCATGGGGAAAAAAGAGACAATGACAATGAGCACTGTGATCTTTCTGGTCAGCACCTGATAAAAAAGATTTCGTTCTTCTGAAGCGTGTTTCATGCCCTCTTTCCCTTCCACTTAAATATCTTTTATAAGCCTTTGTTGTAGGTCGTCAGGTCTATTTCCAATTCATATTCGGATGATCCGGGTACCATACGGACATTAAACCCAAGTCTTTTCCCCAATTTCACCATTTGCCTGTTTTCCGCAATTACAAGTCCCCATACCCTTGTCAGGCCCTTATCCTTTGTATACGTGAGGCAGCGTTTCAACAGTGATGCACCAATGCCCTTGCCCTGCCATTGATCGGCCACGGCCACGGCGAATTCTCCACTTTTGCCATCGGGCTCAAATATCACCCGGGCGATGCCAGCCATTTTTTGTTCCTCTCCTTCATGGAGAAGGGCCACCAGGGCAACTTCCCTGTCGTAATCAACCTGGGTCAGCCGGATGAGCATGGTGTGAGAAAGCTGTTTCATGGGGGTGAAAAATCGCATGTAGACGCTGCGGGGGGACAGGGCGTTGAAATGTTCAATCACAAGGGCGGCATCACTGGGGCGGATGGGACGGATAAAAATAGAAATGCCATCAATGGTTTCATCCACGGCTTCGTACTGCCAGGGATAGGGGCTGATCACAAGATGGGTGTTGGCGGGTGCCGTGGTGGGTTTTAACAATACCCTTGCGTCCACGGCAAGATACCGGCCTTTTTTGACCATCATGGGGTTAATATCCATCTCCTGGATTTCCGGAAAATCCGATACCAGGCGACCGAGGCGGATCAGGGTCTCTTCCAGTGCTTCCATATCAATGGCTTCGATGTTGCGATAGCCATGGAGCACCTTTGATATCTTTGTTTCCAGGATCAAGCGTCGAGCCAGGGGACGGTTCAGGGGTGGCAATGCCGTTGTCATGTCTTTGAAAATTTCGGTGAGGACCCCACCCATACCAAAGAGCAATATGGGACCAAAATCATTGTCCTGCTTGGCCCCAAGGATCAATTCATAATCAGGAGCCGGGGACATGGGCTGTATGGTAACCCCCATGATCTCTGCTTCTGGGGCGTATTCCATGGCCTCTTTCATGAGTTTCTTAAATCCCATTTTGACGTCATCCAGGTCTTCCAGATTCAGCAGCACTCCTCCGGCATCGGACTTGTGCAAGATATCCCTGGAACAGATTTTCATGACCACGGGAAATCCTATATTATCGGCAATGGCCATGGCATGGGCGTAGGATACCGCAAGTTCTGTACGGTTTACAGGGATGCCATAGGCCTCCAGCAGATTTTTGGCTTCAAGTTCAGTGAGAACTCCATTGCCCTGATCAAGGCCCGCTTTAACAATGCGGGCTGCTCCGGGCCGATCTATGCGTAATCTTTTATCTGTACGAATGGGAATCTCTTGGAGGGCCTGGATATTGCCTGCATATTGATATAAGTCCACAAATGCCCGCACGGCCCGCTCCGGGGAATCATAGGTGATAATGCCAGACTGGTTCAGAATACGTCTGGCTTTGTCCACGTCCAAACCGCCGATCCATGCGGTGAACACCGGGCATGGAGTTTTTTCCAGCAATTTTGCCAGGGGGTGGGCCAGGTCCGGCAGATTCAGAGTGCCTGCTGGTGAACAGAGCAAGAGTAATCCATCGACTTCCGGTGCATCTAAGCAGATGCGAACGGCTTGGAGATAATGTTGGGGGGGAGAATCCCCCAGGATATCCACGGGGTTCCCCCGGCTCCAGTTGGCTGGGAGAAATTCATCCAGTTGTTTAATGGTTTCCGGGCTGAGTTCTGCAGGTTCCAAGCCATGGCCCGCCAGGGCATCGGCCGCCATTACACCAGGACCACCGGAGTTGGTGACAATGGCAAGACGTTTTCCCCGGGGCTGTTTTTGTTTGGCCAGAAATTCGGCGCAATCAAAGAGCTCCTCAAATTCATTTACCCTTAAAATACCAGCCCGTTTAAAGGCGGCATCGTACACGGAATCCTCACCGGCCAAGGCCCCGGTATGGGAGGCCGCAGCCCTGGCCCCGGCCTTTGATCGGCCGGATTTCAGGGCAATGATGGGTTTGATGCGGGACACAGAACGGGCCGCACTCATGAAGCTTCTGATATTGGTAAGGTTTTCCACGTACATGACAATGCTTTCAACGGAATTCAGGGACCCAAGATAATCGATCATATCCGCGAAATCCACATCCATCATGGTTCCCAGACTGACGAAATGGCTAAACCCTACATTCTCACGCATGGCCATGTCCAGGACAGAGGTGCAAATGGCACCACTCTGGGAAAGAAAGGCAATTTTTCCGGCCAGGGGGGATTGATGGGCAAAGCTGGCATTTAAATTTTTTGCGGTGTTAACAATACCAAGACAATTGGGCCCAATGATACGCAGGTTGGTTTTTTTAGCCTTTTCCATTATCTGCATTTCTATCCTGCGACCACTTGCCCCCATCTCTTTGCCACCGGAGGAGATGATAACGGCCCCGGCAAGCCCGGCATTTGAACATGCCTCCACAATGTCTGGTGCTCCTTTAATGGGGGTGGCAATGATGGCCATGTCCACGGGTTTTTCAATGGCTGCCACATGGGGAAAGCAGGGCAGGCCCATGACCGCATCGTAGTTAGGGTTCACCGGGTACACCTCACCGGGGAATTCGCCTTTTAAAAGATTATTCATGATGGCAGCCCCGATACGTCCCTGACGTTCACCGGCACCGATGACAGCAATAGATTTTGGATTAAACATCCTGTGCATGTTGATGGTACCCATGAATTTTCCCCCTTGAATGTAATTTTTGCCAGGTTCCAATTTCGGTACCCGGTCAGTTAGTGCTGTCCCGGGTTTTGCCTTGTGTTATTGGGGCTATCTACCAAAGCCCACGCGAATCCAAAATTACAACCATAAAACCAATGGAAAAAGCCTGACTTTGTCTCCCCTCAAATGGCCTGCAAAATTGGGGCATCAAGTTTTAAGAAACAATCCACACGGTCATTTTACGAGCCGCATGGATCACCTTCCAGGGAACCCGACCGATATTGAAATCTTCCACATTGGATGTGCCCCTTCTACCCAGAACGATGGTATCGCATTCCTCTTCTTCTGCGGCCTTGGCGATGCTGCCAGCCCGGGTCTTTGTACCTGTGATTATTTTTCGTTGAATCCGTTCACTGGCGATACCGGCCGCTTTGAGTTTTTCTGCGGCGTCATCAATGGCCGACTGCATGGTATTAAAAAACGATTTGACATACTCTGTTGTGCCCGTGTTTTCGCCTTCCCCTGACAAAGTGGGACTCTCAAAATCCCTGAGTACACTGCACAAAACAATGCGGCATTGGGAATCGCCAACCACATTGGCCGTGAAATCCACGGCCCGGTTGGAACCCTGGGAACCATCCACCGTGAGAAAAATAGCGTTGTTTATTTTCTGAAGACCTGCCAGAAGTACCGGCACTGAAGACAGGTTTTCCACAAGTTTTGTGGTGGTACTGCCCATGACCACATGGAGCAAGGCACCATATCCACGACGTCTGGCAAGCACTGCAAAGTATCCCTTGGATGCTTCTGCAATGATATCCCGTGCCACGCCTTTTTTTCGATTCTTGATGCAGACGGAAATGCCGGTGTTGGAATATCCGGCAGACACAAGCAGGCTCTTGGCACGCTCCATGTAAGCTTCCATTTCTCTTCTACGCTGGAGTTCCCATCCCTTTGCCTGGGCCATGGCATTGCGGCTGAAGGCCTCGTTGCTGATGTCCCAATAGCTCTCCGGCACTGAGTTGAACACATTAAAAAGCACAAGATCTTTCCGGGCAAAGGGTTTGAAATCGCAGAGATACTCTATGGTTTTAAAAGATCTTTCCGAACCATCCAGTACAACTAATAGTTTGTTTCCATATTCTGTCATTTATACGCCCTCCAATGTTAGGTTCAATTGATTGCAATGGGTCTTTTTTGCTGTTAACTGGCTTATCAGCAAGTTATATGCCTCTGTGGTCAGAAAATGATAAGTATTTGATTTTAAAGGGTATTTCTGTATCGGAGGGGTGGGTTTTCATGGTTAATGGGCGAGACTTAAGATGGCTATATTTTACAGGTTGTAAAATATCCTGACAGTTGGAATGATGCTTTTGTGTATGTTTTTGATATTATTGGTTATAGTTGTTTTAGGCTACCCACCTAAAGCGGGACAATTTTCAGCCTTGCTGACTATGCATATCAAAGTCATTTGTTGGCATCTTTAATATGACCTCAAAAATACTTTACAGTCTTTTGAGAAAAGTCCTTACAAATGGGGAATGATCAAAAAAAGTGTAAAGTACTTTTGAAGGATGCCCATTTGTTTTGCAAATTGTCCCGGCTTAGGTGGGTAGCCCTGCCATGCATGTTATTTAAAATTTATAACAGCCTGTCGAAGTAAAAAGTTTAAATCTATACAAGACCTTCGCCAAATTCAAAATCAATTTGAAATCTGGTAATTAAAACACTATATATTGTGCCAACACAACCCAATAAAACACTATATGTGGGTGAGAACTGAAGCAAAAATAAAATTGGCGAAGGTATTATATTACATCAAGACCCGTTTTTTGATTTTTTCAGCAATTTCCAGGCCCAACTGATTGGCTTTCTCCCAAATCTCGGACTGGTCTTCAACTTTACAAAATTTATCCGGGGTGATTGTGGTGTCATCTCCAAATACCCAGGGCAGAGAACTCATGGGACATGTTTGACCATAACCGCAGACCATGCATTCAGTATTTCCTATGGCTTTTAGATTGCCCAGTATTTCCATACCCTCTACCGTCAGAGCATGCTCAATCTGTTTGCTTGTCTCTTCGAGCCCTGGAGCCCCCCGGCCAATGCCTGTGGCCACAACAACGGCAAACTTGCCCCGGTTCAGACCATTTTGATGCCGCAAAGAAAACAATCTTTCAAGAAAGGACTTTGTAAATCCATCAACAGAGCCATAGGGCGAATATCCCCCCACAACAATGGCATCTGCTTTTCGGACCTTTTCAGCCAATGCAGGAAAATCATCTTTAACCTTGCAAATATTGTCCTTTTTGCATCCAAGGCAGGCGATGCATGGTTTTACATTAAGTTTGCTTAATTTTACAAATTCTGATTCCAGGCCGCTGCTATCAAGAACTGCCTTAACCAAACGATCTGTGTTACTGTTTTTTATGGGACTACCTGAAATTCCTAAAATCTGAGGTTTCATGTTAAATTCTCCTTTTTTGATTGTTTTTAATAAGTATTTGCACCATATATCCTTGGGTACAAATATTCTGTAGCAACGGCTACAATGTAAGGTCTTATTCTATATTTTGTTTGTTCATCGTGTTGGAATTTTATAAGTGAAAAATAAGCTCTATTATTACAAGTATTTACGATGGATAGAATTTTATCTACCCTATAGTGGCCCATCTTATGATCAACCCCTAAATGGAAGATATCAGACCGGATATAATCAGACCCGCTTAGTTGTTAATAATTTTTGAATGACGATTCAATATGATTTATGTATACTCGACAGGCTGTTACGGAATTAAGAATGTCTTCATAAAAACACCCTATGTAGTGGTTGTTGTTCCAGCAAGCCACTACATGTTGTGATTATTATTGCAAATAATTCATTCCGTAACAGACTGTCGAGGATCAAGTTTTTTGATGTTGACAGATATGGAGCGCTGTCCCTCTTGGTTTGCCGGGACTTTTTATATGAAACTCCGTCTAAGAGACTGCAATAATTGGGGTTTTGTTTTTTGTTGTGGGCAGATCAATATCCCAATACAGTCTGCCCGTGGCAGTTATATAAAAATTGCATGGCTGTAAGCATCTGCCACAACGAAACTTTAAACTTTTTTTTACATATAATAAGGAGAAAAATGACTTGCTTATGTGAACAAATAGCCGGCGGTGACATTGATCTGTCACCGGTCTGCATTGGAAATCTCTGGATATTTGAAAATCTCGATCCTGTTGAAATAAAAGCCCTGAGCCATGATGCTTTGAGAAAAAAATTAACTAAGGGTCAATCTTTGTTTTTACAAGGAGACCCTGCAAATGAAATGTTTCTGATCAAAGGCGGTCGGGTCAAGCTTTCCAAAGTTCTTGAAGATGGTACAGAATTAATCCTTGATATACGAAAAGCCGGCGACTTTGTAGGGGAGAATATGTTCTCTGAAGAAGGGCAGTATCCTGTCAGTGCAGTTTGTCTTGAGCCCACACTTACATGTGGTTTCAGCCGAAGCCAATTTGAAGAATTAGTGTTGCAGCATCCCAAGATTGGCCTCCAGATTATTAAAACGCTTAACGAAAGGATCTCCTGGCTCACAAACC
>CAKZLA010000522.1 GCA_937124525.1 uncultured Desulfobacterium sp. | reverse complement strand
CAAACGAGGCCACGCCCTGCCTGCGGCCACGCCGCCTGAGATCAGAAGAATACCTGCAAAATGTATCATAAATCCATCCCTTTCGTTTTTTATAATTTGTGATTTCAAGATTTGACTCGTCAGTCATAAGTTCTCATCATGCCTTGGTTTGAATTTGGATAATTCACTGAAATAATTAGATCTGAGTTTTTAAAAAGCATTCACTAAGGCCTAATAATTTCAACAAGTTATGAGAACTTATGACTCTTGAGTGATTTAACAACTTTTAAAAAGATGTCAAATCTTTATGCACCGTTATCGTATTTTTTATCTAAAATGATGGCACACAGGCATTCATCGGTGGAGTTGGATGCAGTACGGAACGAGTCTGGTAGCCCGATCTGAAGTCCGATATAAAGGCTCAGAAATATAGGGGTCATTTCTGGAGATATCCCCATACAAATAGCCATAGGACCGCCGAAAATAAGAAGCTCACCGGGAATACCGGGAACGCCGTAACCGATCAAAAATACAATCGGAATACTTAAAAAAAGTTGGAGAAAGGAAATCTGAATACCCAGCATATCTGCTACAAGAGCTGTCATAATAAACACATTGATCATTGTTCCGTTGATATTAAAAAAAGACCCTGTTCCCACAACAAACTGACGCACTTCATCCCGGATATTAGGACAAAGTTTTTTGACCAAATAGAGGTTCAATGGCGTGGCAAGGGCTTCTGAAGAGGTTGCCCATAAAAGCGGATAGACTTTTATCCAGTAAGTAGAGAAATATTTTTTTATAGAAAAGTCAGGCATTTCCCTTTTAGCCAAGATCATCAGAGCGCCATGCCATAGGCCGCAGACCGCTCCGGTCAGAAAGGCACCCAGAATATAGACAAGAACCATCCCGAACGGTGTGGTCGCATCAAGGGATACCCCCAGCATCGTCACGGAACCGATATGTGAACCGGCGATGTCCGTTCCGATATTTTTATCAATTATTTTCGGCATAATCGTAACATAAGCCCCAACACCCATCATAAACAGGGGAATAAGTGGCACGATGATTCTTCCCATATATTCAATCAGATCAACTCCTTTTGCAAGAAGTCCTGCCAGACGGTCATATTTCAAGGATATGACAACCGTACCTGCTGAAGCATAGAGTGAGTAGAAGTAAACACTGTTGACCAACATCCAGATAAAAGAGTGAAAAGACTCGCTCATTGCCTTTGTAAATCCAGATGTCCCTGAATGCAGAGGCAGACCGAAAACCAGGGTTGTGGCAATGACTGCAAAAACACAGGCAACTATTCTGGCTTTTATAAACCATAAGATGGTGCGGTTTGCAAACTTTCTTCCGTGAACATTGCTCAAAGAAAAAAGTTTGATAAGCGTAGGTGTCAAAATTGCATATATTGTCACAGGTGCGAAGTAGCTGTAACTGGAAATAAATGTTTCCATCAGATCATTTATAAAATATGCGAATGCTGCCGATACATTTGATAGATATATTCCGATAATAAAAAACAGAAGTGAAAGCCAGGGTAGATGTCGCTCAGCTGCGGAAAGAAATTTGTCTATGACATTTGAAGATTTATCAACTTGTCCCTCTTCAGGTACAGTTGTCCGAACGTCAGTCATATATGGAGACTCCCAGGCATCATCTAAAGCTGTCTGCAAATTTTTTTTTTTCATATTTGTTCCTGCAATCCCTTTTCAGCAGCTATTTAAGTTGCCTTGCAAGCCCCTTAGTCTTTGCTCAGGGATTGTTGACTGCTCAAATAAAGATTCATAACAGCCAGAAGTGAGGTGCCAAGGATCAAAAGAAACGACACCGCATTGATCACCGGGGTGCTGCCGTCCCGCACTTGGAGATAAAGATTGATGGGTAGTGTCGGCTGGGACCCCACCAGAAAAAGGGTGGTGTTGAAATTTTCAAAGGACATGAGAAAGGCCACGGCCCCTGCCCCCACAATGGCCGGACGCAAAAACTTCAGGGTAATGAACCAGATCACCTCCAGCCGGTTGGCCCCAAGATTCAAGGCGGCTTCTTCAAGGGTCCGGTCAAACTTTTTCAACCGGGCCGACACCACTAGAACAACAAAGGTAGTGATAAAGGAAAACTGCCCCAGCACCACCAGCCAGAACCCCGGTCGAAACAGGCCCACATCCAGATTAAAGCTTGATTCAAAAAACATCCCCAGGGTATTGGAAAAAAGAAGAATGGAGATACCAAGGATCACTCCGGGAATCACCAGGGGCAGCAGCATGAGAAAATACAGGAGCTGCTTGAATCTGAAGTCCTCCTGTTCAAACAAAAAAGCCCCAAGGGTGCCCACGGCCGTTGCCAGAATAGACACAAAAAAGGCAGTCTGGGCGCTGACCATAATGCTGTCAAGGTTCATGCGGTCATGGAAAATACCCACCCTGGATGGGGTGTCTGCAAAAAACCAGTCCAGTGAAAACCCGTTCCAAGGAAGGGCCGGAAACTGGGAGTCATTAAATGCCAGAATGGATGTCACGGCAAGGGGGGCAAATAGAAAAACAAAATACAGCACCACATAGAGGGTAAAGGTAAAGGAATAGGTCTTTGAATTGGGAAGGGTTCGTATCATTTCACCACCTTGCCAAGGGTCTGGCCCGAAAGTTTTAGCCCCATCCAGATGATCAGGGAAGACAGAATCAACAGCAGAAACCCAAAGGCACTGCCCTGGTTCCAGTTAAAGCTTGCAATGAACTGGTTGTAGATCTGTTCGGTGAACCACAAAGAGTTCTTTCCCCCCATGAGATTGGGGGTCAAATAATTACCAAGGGTGAGCATGAACACTACAATGGAGCCGGAAACAATACCGGGCATGGCATGGGGGAGGATGATCCTCACAAGGATGATCCACATGTTGGCCCCCAGATCAAAGGCCGCTTCAATAAGGGCTTTGTCAAGGCTTTCAAGCACCGATATCAGGGGTACCACCATGAAGAGCATGGAGGTATAAACCAACCCAAGAATCATGGTGGCATCGTTGTACAGCATCTCCACAGGTTTGTTCAAGATCCCCAACTGCACCAGAAAATGGTTAATCACCCCGCTTTCTCTTAGCAAAATCATCCAGCCATACACCCTTACCAGCTCACTGACCCAGAAGGGTAAAAGCAATAACAGCATGAGAAAACCTGAAAGTTTTGGAGATACCACATGGGTGATGTAAAAGGATACCGGCAGGGCAATAACAAAGGTCAGCACAGTGACCAGGATGGAGTACATTGCGGTTCGGGCAAAGGTGGCCCAGTAAATGGGCTCCGTGAAAAACGTTAAATAATTTCCAAGACTCCACACCATGTCTCCGGCATCGTCCTCCACCCGAAAGGACATAATCAGGAGATCAATGTGAGGCAACACAATGAGCAAAAAGAGCCAGAACAGAATGGGGGTAATGAAAAAAAACAAATACCATCGGCTTTGATTCTTCATGGCTGTGCCTCGCTTTCCGGAAAACAGATCCCGGAGGCCTCATGCCAACCGATTTCGATTTTATCCGAAGGTCGCACATGGTCAAACTGCCGATTCTGTGGAAGGCCGATGATAAGCTCTTTTTCCGAATTCATTGGGGTGGCCAGAAGCCGACTGTTGGCTCCATCAAAGAGGATGGCCTTGACGATGACCTCAAACCGGTTCAATTGTTTCAGGGACGGGTCGGGCTGGATCACCATGGCCTCTGGTCTTAAGAAAAGATCCACCCCGGTATCCACGGAAAAAGCGCGATCACCGGTATTGATGGTGAAGGTGTTGCCCTCGGGGGTCACAAGGCAGGCCCGGGTGTCTGAAATTGATATTATTTTGCCGGACCAGGCGTTGTTGTCCCCCACAAACTGTGCGGTGAAGGGGGTGGCCGGATGGTGGTAGAGATTCTGGGGGGTGTCCACCTGTTCAAACCGGCCCTTGTTCATGACGGCCACGTAATCAGACATCACAAGGGCTTCTGACTGATCGTGGGTAATGTACACAAAGGTGGTACCCACCTTGGCCTGGAGTTTTTTTAGCTCCACCTTCATCTGATCCCGAAGCTTTAAATCCAGGGCTCCCAGGGGTTCGTCCAGGAGTAAAACCGTGGGTTCCAGCACCAGACATCTTGCAATGGCCACCCGTTGCTTCTGTCCCCCGGATAGATGATCTATTTCTTTATCCTGAAATCCCGGAAGTCCCACCCGATCCAGGATGACGCCAATTTTTTTTTGAATTTCGGCCCTGGTATCACCCTGTCTTTGCAGGCCAAAGGCAATGTTTTGGGCCACATTCATCATGGGGAAAAGGGCCAGGTGCTGGAAGATGAGGTTCACTGGCCGTTTATTGGGTGGGATACCCTGCATGTTGTTCCCCCGGATGGCAATAATGCCTTGGGTGGGTTCTGTAAATCCGGCGATCATGCGCAATAGCGTTGTCTTGCCGCATCCCGACGGTCCCAGTATGGAAAAAAACCGCCCCTGCTCAACCTCAAAGGAGACGGAATCCACTGCGGTGAAGCGTTCAAATTTCTTTGTAACGTTTTGTACTGAAAGGTCTATGTGCATTATGATCCCACCCGAAAGGTGAAGGATGCCTGGGAAAAAATATGAAAACGAATTCATGAATTAACAATTTTTTACCCGGGCACCGTGATGTTAATTGGCCGCTTTCACCTTATCCAGGATCATACCCTCAATGGATTCCAGCTTGGCCGGTACCGGAGGATACCAGTTGATATTGTCAATGTCCTTCTGGGGGAAACAGCGCTCAAAATTATCCCGCACAGCGGCATCGGTGAGTTTGATGGCCCCGTCGGAGGCGGTGGCACATTTTTCAATGTTGGTGAAAATGGCCGCATTCTCAGGCTTTAAGATGAAGTTGATCCATTTGTAGGCTGCATCAATATTTTTCGCCTTGGCTGGAATGGCAAAGGTGTCAATCCACCCCAGTGCACCGCTTACAGGGGCTACAAAATCAATGTCCGGGTTTTCCTGGTGAAGTTTCCATCCGCCGTTGTCCCATGCCATGGCCACATACACCTCTTCGGATCGCATGGACTGGAGCAGGGAATCCCCGTTTGCCCAGTAATTTTTTACAAGGGGTTTTGCTTCCACCAGTTTGTCCTGCACTTTGTTCATCAATGCCTTGTATGCGGCGACATCGCTATATTTTGCAAAGGGGTCATCCCCAAGGGAAAAGGCTGTGGCAATCAGAGTGGGGCGTTTCAGGCGATAACTGACCCTGCCGGTGTACTGTTTGTCAAAAAGGGAACTGTAATCCATGGCATCCGGGGCCAATTTTTTATTGACGATGAGGCCAGAGGTTCCCCAGCAAAAGGGAACCGCATGGCTTTTGCCATTCACCAAGGTATTTTTTTTCACGGCATTGAGCATGGAGGGAATGATCTGAGCGGTGTTGATTTTTGCATAATCCAGGGGCTGATAGATTTTGTATTTTGCCTGTACCGACGAGATTCTGTCCTGGCTGGGTTGGGCAAGGTCAAACCCCGCCCCCCTTGTGGCACGAAGCTTGGCAATCATCTCTTCATTGTTGGTAAAGGTGGCCTTAACGGTGATACCGGTCTCTTTTTCAAACTGATCCACCAGAACTTTGGGGGCATACCCTTTCCAGGTAAGCAGTTCAAGGGTTTCTGCAGAAACCTGGGCCAGGCCCGTCATCAGAAACATGAAAATTAGCGTAACCGCAAAAAGTGTTTTTTTCATTTTTTTCTCCTTCTGATACTTATCATTAAAAATATAACGCCCTATCCTGAAATACTTGAACATATTTTTGAGATAAAGTCACGGAATGATCACAATTACAAACTTTCCACGAACTTATAAAACTTATCCTGCTGAAAACTACTGATATCTTTAATTAAAATACCGATACCCGAAGGTTCCTTCCGGATTACCTCAGAAATGAACTCAAATTCTTCACCATCCGGGGTGATCAACCGAATGGCAACCTCTTCGCCCTGGACGATTGTTTCTTCTGTACAAACAAATGCACCGCCAAGGGATACATCCTGGACAATGGCTTTGATTTGCCCATTTCCAGTATCAATATCTGCATCCAGAGCCACTTCCTTTCGTTCGGATTCTCTGTCTTCCATGGAGATAATGGCTTCTTCAGTTTCTTCCGCTGGGGCATTCTTTTCTTCACACTGAAGCAGGGCAAGAATTTTTTTATCGGTTTCCTCATCAGTCTCAAGAATTTTTTTAATAATCAATAATTTATATGACATTTATACTCCTCATACATGGGCAGGCTTGACTTTTGGGCATTTTACTCCCGGGAAATCCCGGTGCATGGATCGGATTTAATGCCCATAAGCCAAGCCTGAATCCGTTTTTACAATCATTTTCTGGCATCCTTCATATTGCTTTGCACGCAATGGGCACTTTTTTAAAAAAATTTCTGAAAGATAAGGAAATACGTTGAAAAATTGTCAAGCAGTAAATGAAGAATGACCATTTTTTTGGGGTCGGGGTGATCAGGAATTGCCTATATCTTTGAGAACGTCTTTCACCTGATTACCGTCTGCCTGTTTCCCAAAGTGCTTCATGACAGGTCCCATGGCCTGCATGGGACTTTTAAATTGGGAGAGGTCCACATTGTCTTGTATCCATTGCTTGATTTCAGCGGGAGTTGCCATCTGGGGCAGATAGGTATTTAAAAGCTCCAGATAATCTGAGGTGGTTTCTTTTTTAATCTCAAGCACCGTTTTTTCAGACTTGGTAAACTTGCGGATGATATCCAGGATATCATTATCTGTGATCTCTTCGGGGGTCTTTACCCGGGTGGTTTTTTTCCCGCTCTCCAGGGTCATGGAAACGGTAAGATTGGGAAAGGAACCCATGATAAGACGCATGGTGTCCCGGACACCGGTCTCTTTATTGATCATGGCGTGCTTCATATCCTGTCGGATCTTATCGTAGAGGGAAATTCCCATTGAGGCGTTCCATCCATATGTTGGTGTGATATTTGACATTGGCTGTCTGTTTCCTTATTAAAGTCATTTTGAATTCAAAATTAAAAATTTTGGAGAAACCATATCACAGTAATAAAAACTCTGCCACAGGCTTGTTATCACAAGCAAAAAGAGCTCATCACGGATTTGTGTAAAAATCATAATTTAAAATGCGTAAACACTGATAATTGCGCACCACAATCTATCCAAATAACACTAATCCGCGAAGACCCGCAAAAAATTATCGAAGAACTTGTGACTGTAGAGAAATGCATTTGAGTGCACAAGTAGACAATTCTTTACTCTTACCGGAATAAAAATGATCGCATCCGCTGATTTGTTCAAAGGAAGTGATGTGCCAGCGTTTCAGGTAACCTTTTAACTCCGCTTCATCCGCGTATTCATCCCTGTCACCACAAATCACAAAACCGGGACATTTAAATCCCGGGACATCTGTAAAATTCATGAAACTCACCGGAGGAGAGATCAGCAACTGATGCAGCAGAGTCATTTCTTTAAAATCCGTGTGGGCATTTACCCAGGAACCAAAGGAATATCCCGCAAGGGCAAGACTTAAAATACCGCGATCCTGAAGAAAAAACGCCGCAGCAATAACATCCTCACATAAATCAAAAAAAGTATCGTAGTTACCTTTACTTTTTCCCGTGCCCCTGAAATTAAATCGCAGGGTTGCATAGCCATTGTCGAGATAGGCCTGTTCAAGGGTTCTGACAACGATATTGTTCATGTTGCCGCCATACTCCGGGTGGGGATGGGTTATAATCACACCACAGGAATTTTCAGCTCCTTGAAAAACCCCTTCAAGCATCCCTTTCTCAAACTGAATATCAACTCTTTCCTTCATATGTTTCCTTTCTTAATTAAATAATTTTTCTAAAAGTCGTTTTTCGCCAAATCGGAGCGGTAAAATCACCATCATAATGCAGATTAAAAGAGATGTTGTAAAGGAGAATCCAATCCAGAAAATATTGATTCCAGACAAGATCCCTCCCTTAAAATGGGTAAAAAGAATCTTATAAACCGGCCCGGCCTGGAGCACGATGACCCCACCGATAAAAATGGCACTGTAAATCATGAACAAAAGTCCACCATAACTGGTGACGGTCTGGGCGGGATTTTCCGATTTAAACGAAGGAAATGCTGCCCCCAGTCCAATGCCAAGGGCCACCACCCCGGGCACCATAAAAATCGTGTTAATACAGGACAGTACCATCATAAAGGGTACTACTTTAAGCAAGATATTGGTGGCGATGACCAACAGCAAGGTTAGCCCCATCAATGGCACCAGATACATGAAAAATTTAATCCATAAAAAAGAGCGGGGGGAGACTGGGCTGGAGCGGATGAGCCAGATGGCCTCGCCTTCCATGCTCACGGCAGGAAAGGCAAACCGCCCGGTGATGGCCGTCAATACAAAAAAAGCAAGCCCCATGTTGAGAAATGACAAAATGTTTTGGAGATAAATGGTTTTAATGGGGGATCTGTCCAGGGGCAGCACCTTGAAATTATAAATATAGATGGCCATCAAGGCCCCAATGAGAAATAGCTGGGACCACTGGGTCTGATCCCGAAAAAAGGTTTTGACCTCCTTGGTTACCATGGCCCTTACCGGCCCCTT
>CAKZLA010000521.1 GCA_937124525.1 uncultured Desulfobacterium sp. | reverse complement strand
GTGTACGCAACATTGAAGATGGCGTGATTGGTGCGACGTCTATGCAATTCCCTCTAAAAATGGCCTCTGAAGGTGTCACTGCGATCGTTGAGTTCGCGAAATCTGGCACACGCCCGAGCGCTTCTGACGGTCTAGACTTCTACGACACGGGTGTTCAGCTCATTACTGACGAACCTGCTAAAGGCGTTGATTCTGTTACGTCTAAAACTGGCCTAGCGATGTGCTGGGGCTAATCAAGTAAAGACTTTTCATTGAAGGGACTTTCCCCTTGCGCCGCTGGCTGAGCTTTGGTCAGCGGCAGTTATTCTGTCTGGAGTTAACCCTATGAGTTCTGCTAACCCAAAACCGTCTGCACCGGTATTAGATCATGATAAAGTCGCAGATCAGGCTGGCAGTGGTAGCTATGTAGCGAATTTCGAAAGCAAAGACAGTGCGCTGACACGCTTTCAGAAATTTCTTCATAAGTACCCGGTCGCAGCGCCAACCATCGTCTTAGTATTTGCCATTATTGGCTTTAGTCTATTGGTTGGAGACCGTTTCTTACATCCATTCAACTTATCCCTCGTGCTACAGCAGGTGACCATCATTGGTGTGATCGGTGTGGCGCAAACGTTAATTATTTTGACCGCGGGGATCGATCTGTCCGTGGGGGCAATCATGGTATTAGCCTCTGTGGTGATGGGGCGTATGGCCATTGACCACGGTCTGGATGCGGGCTTTGCCTTGCTGATCGGTATCAGTGTTGGTGCCTTGGCAGGTTTGATTAACGGTACCTTGATTACCCGCTTTAAGTTGCCAGCATTCATTGCCACCCTAGGCTCTTGGAACGTGTTTATTGCCTTGAACCTTTGGTATTCAAAAAGTGAAACCATTCGTTCACAAGACATCGCCAATAATGCGCCACTGTTGCAATGGTTAGGGGAAACGATTTCATTCTTCGGTGCTCGGCTGACCTATGGCTCACTCTTGATGTTGGCCTTATTCTTCCTGATTTGGTACGCCTTAAATTGGACTGCTTGGGGGCGTCATGTGTATGCCACGGGGGATGACCCTGCGGCAGCTAAGTTGGCAGGTATTCGTACTGATCGCATTCTATTGTCTGTCTATGTGTTAGCGGGCGTGGTATGTGCAATAGGTGCTTGGGTATTGATCGGTCGTATCGGTTCAGTATCACCGCAAGCGGGTTACACCACTAACCTTGATAGTATAACTGCTGTGGTAATCGGTGGGTGTAGTCTATTTGGTGGGCGGGGCTCTATTTATGGCACGCTGATCGGGGCGCTCGTAGTGGGGGTATTCCGAAACGGTTTGGCGCTCGCTGGAGTAGATGTGCTTTGGCAGGAGTTCACCGTAGGTATCTTGATTATCGTCGCCGTTGGTGTCGACCAGTGGATTCGTAAGGGGACAGCATAATGACAGCACATTACGATCAACAACCGGTATTACAAGCTCGTGGTTTAGTAAAACGCTATGGCAGCGTGACCGCCATCGACCATGCTGACTTAACACTTTACCCTGGGGAAATCCTAGCGGTAATTGGTGATAACGGAGCCGGCAAGTCGTCCTTGATCAAAGCTCTTTCAGGTGCACTGGTACCTGACGAAGGGGAGATCTTGCTGGATGGGCAACCAGTGCACTTCAACTCCCCGATGCAGGCACGTGAACTGGGCATTGAAACCGTCTACCAGAACTTGGCGGTTTCTCCTGCTTTAAATATTGCGGATAACCTGTTTTTGGGACGTGAAATTCGCAAGCCCGGTATTTTGGGTTCGGTTTTCCGTATGCTCGACAAAAAAGCCATGGAAGAGCGCGCTCAAGCGAAGATGAAAGAACTCGGTCTGATGACCATTCAAAACATCTCTCAGGCCGTTGAGTCTCTCTCTGGTGGTCAGCGACAAGGTGTTGCTGTGGCGCGTTCTGCTTTGTTTGGTAGTAAAGTGGTGATTATGGATGAGCCGACTGCCGCACTGGGTGTGAAAGAGTCTCGTCGTGTACTGAACCTGATTAAGGAAGTGCGTGACCGTGGTTTACCGATCATTTTGATCAGTCACAACATGCCGCACGTATTTGAAGTGGCGGATCGCATTCACATTCACCGTTTAGGAAAGTGTGCGGCAACCATCACGCCTGAATCACATACCATGTCTGAAGCCGTCGCTATCATGACGGGAGCGATGGAAGTGGACGACAGCTCCGCGGCTGCGTAAAGTGGCGACTGAGCAAAGTGTGTGGCGGAATCGGTTGAGTGGAGTGACTATGGCATGTTTATCAAACGAGCGTAATGAGGCAAAAGTGGCTGCGCCGCGTTCTGCATACGCATGGATGGCATCGTGCCTAAGACGCTCCTTGATCACGGCTGCCTGTATTTGCTCCTCTTGGGGGGTGTTTGCGCAGCCAGTCGTTGATCAGCCGCTACGTTCTATTGGTATGAGCGTGGCCGATCTTGGTAATCCATTCTTTGTGGAGCTGGTGGATTCCGCTACCCGCAAAGCGAATGAGCTGAATGAAGGTGTACCGGTGGAGGTCATCGTTCGTTCGGATGCTTATGACCTGAACCGTCAGATGCGCCAGCTTAATGACTTTATTGAGCGTAAAGTTGACCTCATCATTCTGACGGCAGCGGATGAATATAAGATTGCGCCGGTGGTCGCAAAGGCTCAGCGAGCAGGCATCAAGGTGATCGCGGTGGATGTCAACGCTCACGGTGCCGATGCCACCATTACCACAGATAACGTTCAAGCGGGTATGGTCGCCTGTGAAAGACTTGCCAAGGAAATTGGCTACCAAGGGCAGTTCGTTATTATTAACGGCGTGTCAGTGTCATCGGTGCTTGAGCGGGTTGCTGGATGCAAATCTGCGATCAATCGTTACCCCAATATCACCTTATTAAGTGATCGACTGAACGGTACCGGCAGTCGCGAAGGCGGAATGGAAGCAATGACTTATCTAATGGAAGAGTATGACCATTTAGACGCAGTCTTCGCGATCAATGACCCGACCGCATACGGTGCCATGATGGCAGCGCAGCAAGCAGGTAGGAACGAGTTTGTACTAGCTTCTGTTGATGGGTCTAACTTTGCCATCAAAACCATTCAATACCCTAATATATGGTTAGCGACCGCCATTCAAAGGCCACAACTTATGGCGGAAAAGGCGGTAGAAATTGGCATGGCGTTGCTTAAAGGGGAAGACGTGCGCCAACGCTTTATTCTGATCCCTGCTAAGTTGGCGCAGAAGGATGTGCAACCATCATTTAATTGAAGGCTAATAGTTGGCGTTCTTGGCGAACCTCGTTACTCTAACGACTTAGTCGCCAAGGATGTTATATGGATACGTCGAGTCTCTTCCAGCAAATCTTTAATACCATTTTCCCATTACTGATCATTGTTTTGATCGGGTTCTTTTACGCTCGGGTTCGACCGACAGATATGACCGTCGCCAATCGAATCAATATGAGCGTGTTTATCCCTGCTTTGATTTTTTCGGTCATGGCCGCGAAAGACTTCCAAATACAAGCGTATCAACCCTTAATTGCGGCCTCGGCGTTCGTGGTCATAGGTTCGGGTTTGGTCGCGTGGCCGATAGGAAGGCTGCTGGGCTATGAGTTTAAGACCTTCGTACCGCCAATGATGTTTAATAACAGTGGTAACTTGGGCATTCCTCTAATGGTACTGGCGTTTGGTGAGTCAGCGCTGCCTATTGCTGTGGTGATGTTTTTAACTGAGAACCTGCTGCATTTTACTTTAGGGATGTACCTCCTCAATCCGAAGACTAATCTGATGAATCTGCTGAAGATGCCGATGATCATAGCCACGGTATTAGGCGTGGTGTGGAGTGTTCAAGGATGGAGTCTACCTCCTTCGATCGGTACTGGGGTAGATATGCTGGGACAGATATCCATCCCATTAATGCTGTTTGCCTTGGGCGTTAGAATGACCGATGTGGACTTTGGGCAGTGGCGTATTGGTGTGGTCAGTGGGTTAGTGAGCCCGTTAAGCGGTCTAATCGCGGCACTAATATTCTATTGGCTATTTGGTTTAACAGAAGAGTGGTTTGGTTATTTAATTGTCTTTGCCTGTTTGCCGCCTGCGGTGTTGAATTATATGGTGGCGGAGATCTTTCAGCAGGAGCCGCAAAAGGTGGCGTCCATCGTTTTACTGGGTAATTTAATGTCATTGGCGTGCATTCCTGTGGCGCTGTATTTTGTTCTTTAGTGGAGTGCATAGCATGTTGGTGCAAATAGGTTTGCTCGCGTTATTAGTCTTGGCTTATGTCGTAGTGCTGCGATTAATTTCAAAAGCCATTCACTCGGTGGGTTTGCGTCGCTCGTTGAATGATTTGCGGGTTAGTTTGATCTCAAAGATGGTGAATCTTGCCTTAACCGCAGTGTTTGTCTTCCTGTTTTGTGTCGTGTTAGGCGTTGGGTATGGTCAATTAGCGGTCTTTTTCTCCTCTGTATTTGCCGTAGTCGGTATTGCCTTATTCGCTCAATGGTCGATTTTAAGTAACGTCACAGCCAGTTTGATTATCTTTTTCGGGTTCCCTTATCGAGTTGGGGACTGGATAAAAGTCGTAGATAAAGACGAAGAGATTCTTGGACAAATTCATGAAATTACCAGCTTTCATGTGATCATCACTCGTCTAACGGGCGACACTGTGACGTATCCAAACAGTATGATTTTGCAAAAAGGGGTTATCCGCTATCGTAATGAAGCCGAAGCGAAACAGCATTCAACGTTACTCAAAGACGTTGCAAAAGGTGACAATGGTGCAACAGAAATAAGTAAAAATTGATCAAAATTTACTCAGTCGATCGGGTTTGTGGCATACTATATGGCCTCGTCTAACATTTCACACCACAAGCTCGGTAGGAGAGTTCCATGAAATCCAAACCCGAAGCCCTGATCACTAAGCATCCCGGCCTCATTCATAGCGACGCAATGAAAGTTAAATCCCATGTACAACGTAATCAAGAAGACTGGGTGCTGCATACTTTGATGATCGAAGGTTATGACGTGCCATTCCGCTTTAAACGTCAAGGAAAGTACCACTCGCTACGAGGCGCACGTGTAAACCTGACCTATTACCCTGCTCAAGAGTCCGTTGCTGGGATCGATATGGAAGTTATGAAAGTCGTGCGTGTGAAGCGCAGCTAAATTTGCTGTAACTAAAAAAGCTCTTATCCACGGATCCTATTCCTTTCGTCATTGTCTGAAGGTACTCTTCGCTCATTGTGAGTATTTTCTTAGGAGTAATATCAGGTAATGACTACGGCCCGTTCTCAGTCTTGGTTTGACGTCTTTAAGCGTGTTGAGCGCAGCGTTTGGTTCCAAGGCTTTATAATCAGCATCATCATTATTGCGGCCTTAACAGTGGGGGCAAAAACCTACCCGCTCCCGTATTCCGTTGAGCTGGCGATTAACTATCTTGATACGCTGATCACCGTGTTTTTCCTCGCAGAAATACTATTGCGATTTATCACCTATGAACGCAAACGTGAGTTCTTCAAAGATCCTTGGAACCTATTTGATTCCGTCATCGTCATTGGTAGTTTAGTGCCGATATCCAATACTGACATGGTGCTAGTGGCGCGTCTGTTGCGCGTATTACGAGTGCTGCGACTGGTATCGATCATCCCAGATCTACGAGTGTTGATTAACGCCTTGCTAAAAGCCATTCCGAAGATGGGCTACATCGCCTTATTGATGTTCATCATCTTCTATATTTTTGGTGCAATGGGGTCGATCTTTTTTGAGGACATCAACGAAACGCTGTGGGGTGATATCGCCATTTCCATGTTGACCTTGTTCCGCATCGCCACGTTCGAAGATTGGACCGACGTCATGTATGAGACGATGGCTGTATACCCACTGAGCTGGATGTACTACGTGGTGTTTATCTTCTTAACCGCGTTTGTGTTCTTGAATATGATGGTAGGTGTGGTGCTAGAGGTAATGAGCCGCGAGACATCCGCTGAAGAACAGCAGCACCAAGAGGATCATCATCAAGCCTTGGTTGAGCAAATCTCGCAACTACAGCAACAAGTGCAAGCCCTGAGCGACAAACTGGATCGCAAGGACTAGCAGTAGGCTAGTCCAAATGCAGCGTTAATCCCTGTTCTGGCAGTGGCAAAGCAGTTTTGTAGCGCACTTGTTTTAAGGCAAAGCTAGAGCGAATGCTGGCGACGCAGGGAATCTTTGAAAGGTACTGGAGGATAAATTTCTCCAGTGCTTTCATATTCGGTACGACCACACGTAATAAGTAATCCTCATCCCCTGTCATAAGATAACACTCCATCACTTCAGGGCGATCACTGATCGCTTCTTCAAAGCTCTGTAATGCTTCTTCTACTTGTTTCTCAAGGGTAACGTGGATAAATACGTTCAGCGTTAGGCCCAGCTTCTCTGCTTCCAGCAGGGTCACCTGTTGCTTAATAAGCCCTTTCTCTTCCATGGCTTTGATACGGTTGTAGCAAGGCGTGGTGGACAAGTTAACCGCTTTGGCGAGCTCAGCGTGGGTGATGCGAGCATTTTCTTGGATTTGGTTAAGAATCAATATATCGGTTTTATCAAGCTGGCTCATGACATTTTCTTTAAAATTTAATTTTGAAGGGTAAATTTTCTCTAATTCAGAGATTTAAGAGAGATAATAGGAAAATAAAACTCGGCGGCAGAAATTACAATGGTTAGATCAAATTTCGAGGTGATCTATGCCATCTACATCCACGCAAAACCATCCTATTTTCAGCCTGAAACGCTTTCAAATTTCGTTGCCTAACCAACTGAAAATCGTCCTAATGTTTGCGTTAGCGGTCGTGGCGCTGGGTGGCAATTGGCCAGTGATGAAACTGGGTTTAGAACATATTTCACCGCTTTGGTTTGCGGCCGTACGATTCGTAATGGGATGTGTTTGCTTATTCTCGTTGCAGGCCATTACAGGCAAGGTGAAACTGCCAACACGCAAAGACTTTCCGATTGTCGCCAGCGTTGGCTTGGTACAGATGATGATGTTCACTGCCCTAGGGGCGATTGCCATGTTAAGCGTCTCGGCAGGGCGTTCGGCGGTATTGGGTTACACCACACCTTTGTGGGTGACGCCGATTGCTCTGTTCGTGTTGCGGGAGCGCTTTAGTACGATGCAGATCGCGGGTACCGTGATTGGGTTTGTTGGCGTACTCATTTTGCTGAATCCTGCCACCATGGATTGGCGTGATACAGCCATACTACAAGGCAATGCGTTACTGCTGTTTTGTTCCCTATGTTGGGCGCTGTGTATTTTGCACCTTCGCCATCATAAAGGGGATAGCAATGCTTACCAACTGGCGCCTTGGCAAATGTTGCTCGCGAGCGTTTGTCTGATTCCTTTGGCGTATTACTTTGAAGGAGGCTTCACTGGCGACTTCAGCACTACGTTTTGGTGGGTCATGTTATACATGGGACCGTTTGCGACCGCTTTTTCATTTGTGGCCATCAATGCCGCCAGCGGCATTAATTTTTTCAACCATCATCTCCATGGTCTTCTTTTCCGGGTCTCCCAGGAAAGAGGCTCTTCCCGTTGAGGAAAATATCCCCCCCACCTTATACACGGACTTGGCCAGCAGTATCGCCGGGGAGAGACAAAGTAACATCACCAGAACAACGATTGTGGTTTTTCGCAACAACATTTGAACAATCTCCTTAAGTTAAGTATCTATTAAAAATACGACAATCTTCATTGGACAGTTCACACTTATAAAAATTGATAATTCCAATTTTCAGGGCATTATCCCCACCAAAAGTATAAAAAGCCGTTGAAACGTTACAAAGGACACTAAAATGTGAAGTAAAACCAAAAAATCCAGGGCAATAACCGGGATCAGGTCCCTTTAAAGCAGGCCGGATTGCCGGAAAGCGCAGATCCATCAACATCCAAGCCTAACAAACCCGCTAAAAAAAGGGCTGAAGGTATAAACCCACAGCCCTTAAAATAAAAAAACCATGGGTTCACTGAGATCTCAGTCTGCCCATGGTTTGTATTCACGTTATATCTTCCGATATTTTACGTACACTCCCCATCAGCAGACTTTGTAAAATAAAAGCCGCTACGAAAAGTAAATATAAAAAAGTAAAAATATCGGTTCATCACTAAATCCTCTTTTTAGAAATATAATACTCATACTATTATTCAACCTTTTCTAAAGAGTCAAGCTTTTTTAAGATGTTTTCAGTATCTAAGAGAAATTTATCGGGCAGAGTTTAAGGTGAAAGCTAACGGTGAATCAATATCTCAGACGCCCTTAACTATCCTGATCAATGGATTTTTTAATGATTATTCGACATCCTTTAAAAGTAATTTACAGTCGTTGAGACCATTCCCAATTTTTAAAGGCTTTCTTCAAAAAAAGCGTAAAGTACTTTGGGGCTCATATGAAGGATGCCGTATTTTTTGCTTGAAATAAATGAAGATTGGCCCTTTACACCTGGTCCCCAGGTATCTTCCAACGCCTGTGCATCCAGATCCACTGGTCAGGATGCTCCATCATCATTTTTTCAAACAGGTCCATAAATTTCTGTGTATTATGGAGCAATTTCTCCTCCGGCCCACCATGTCCATGGCTCAGTTCAACCCCAGGCAATATTTTAATGTGATGGTGGCGCATATTATCATCACGCCATGAACACACAGGAACCACCGGCACCTTTTCTCTCCTGGCAATGTTATATAATCCGGCATAGGCCCGGGCCCGGCGCCCCAGAAAATCAATGGTTACCCCTTCGGTGCGGCTTGTATGCTGATCCATTACAAACCCCACGCATGCGTTAGCCTGCAGGGTCCGGAGAATGCCGTACATCGCCTTCTTTTTTGCGATCCATTTTACCGATTTTCTTGTTCGAATTAATCCATAAAGCATTGTATTATCAACATTTCTCATTTCCTTAGCAACAAGTCTCACATCATATCCCGCCAATGCCATTGCTGCAGCACCATATTCCCAGTTGCCCAGGTGTCCTGTCAATACCATCACCCCTTTTTTATGGGAAAGTGCGGCATCCAGGTTTTCAAGGCCATGATAGATGAATAATTTTTTGAATTTTTTGTTATCCATAAAGGGCATGCGGCAAAGTTCCACCAGTAAAAGTCCAAAATGGAGATATATTTTTTTGATAAAGGCACACTTTTCTTCCGGGGTCCACTGGGGATATATAAGTTCGATATTTTCATAAACGGTTTTTTTTCTGAAACAAATCCCCCTCTGAAGCAGATTTCCCATGGCAATCCCCAGGGATATGGCAGTGTTGTCGGGAATAAATCTGCACATGTAAAGGAAACCGATGATTATAAAATTCTTGCATTTATCCATGGCGCACCTGCATTTCCCGGTACACCGACAGGTTCCCGGACACCATTTTATCAACGGAAAAATTTGTCTGGACATGCATCCGGCCTGCACGGCCCAGTTTGCCGGCATGAACCGGATCATCCAGCAGGGAGATGACGGCCCTGGCCAGGGCCTCGATGTCCCCCGGCTCAATGAGAAGCCCGGTTTTGTTGTGGAAAACGATTTCCGGAATGCCCCCGGCCCGGCTGGCGATAACGGGAATCCCGGCGGCAGCGGCCTGGAGTAGAGATACCCCAAGGCCTTCCATGGTGGCCGGGTGAACAACCATGTAAAGGCAAGGCAGAATACGCGCAAGGTCATGACGGAACCCTGCAAAACAGATCCTGCTGGAAGTTTCTTTGCAGTGTCCATGCCAGGCTTTTAACTCGCCAAGCAAAGGTCCCTGTCCCAGAAACAGAAAAAAGGTGTCCGGGTGTTTTGCCAGTATCCGGGGAATCACGGAAAGGAGAAACCGGTGTCCTTTACGGTGGATAAGTTGTGCAATTATGCCGATGACCCTGGCTCCCGGCGGTATATCAAAGGTTGTTTCCAGCCATTTTCTGTCACACCGGTTTTCATACACCCTGTGGTCGACGGCGCTTTTAATGCAGCTCATCCTGGCCCCATCAATTCCCTCTTTTTGCAAAACCTGATGGATCCCCTGGGAAATGGTAATTATCCGTTGATACCAGGCGTACTTCAGGCGGACCGCAAGCCTGTTTTCAGGATTATCCACACGACGGGTGATAACCGCAGGAACCCGGGCCAGCCCGGCGGCAAGTCCTCCCCAGACATCTGCTCCCCTTCTGCTGTGCACATGGATGATATTCGGTCTGGTCCTGCGGATGGTCCGAAGCAATCCAAGGAAAAAAGTGATGTCCAGATCTCCTGCAACGGGTAATTCAACAACATGAACCTTACCGTTCATGGCCCTTCCAATGGCACTGCGCCGTGGGCAGACAAGAATACTTTCGATGTTCTGATCCGAAAGACCCTTGATCAGGTGGCATACCTGAAGTGCGCCGCCGTACAGGTATTTTCCTGTTTCAATATGCAGAACGCGCATGGGGATGTTCCTTTACAGATATAAGTTCGTCAATGTTTTTCCACACCTCATGGACATGGATTGATTCCATGCAGTGAAAGGCCCCTTCACATGTGGGAGAACGTCTGCACGGTGAGCATTCCGTGGAATGATACATCACCTTTGTCAGGGGACTTCTCGTGTAAAGGTAGGGGCGGGTTGCACCGAACAGTGCAATAGTGGGCCGGTGAAAGGCGGTTCCCATATGGGTCAAACCTGTGTCCACACCTGTTAGCAGCCGGGCGCATCGAATGATTGCGGCACTTTCGCCAAGTGTTGTTTCACCGGTGAGGTTAAATGGATGCCCCTGCCCTCCCGGGGCGATGGCCCGGCTTGCCCCCTTGTCGGCAGGGCCTCCCAGGAGGAGAACAGGAAGGCCCAAGCGGTTTTCAATTTCTTTCACAAGGGCAGCCCAACGGTGGACGGGCCAATGTTTCTGGGGGCGTGTGGTAAAGGGGCAGATCACCGCATAATCCCCTGTTATCCCGTGGCGGCGCAGTTTTTCCCGGGCATTTTCCATATCCCCGGGGCTCAGTATGAGTTCGGGATGGCAGTCATGGGTGTCAATACCCAGGCTTTCCAGCAGATGATAATATTCCGAACTCATATCCCTGTCATCCGGGCCCTTTGATATGATGCGCGTCATGAACATTTTGCCGGGTTCGGCGGACTGGAACCCGATCCGTTTTCCTGCTCCGGAAAGCAGGGCAAAAAAACGGCTGCGAAACAGCCCCTGGGCATCAATGGCCCCGTCAAATTTCTGGGAACGCAAGTATCTGGAAAACCTACGGATTGATTTTACAAGGGAGATAACGCGGCCCTGTTGCAGGTGTTTTTTCCACAGATCTTTGGACCAGCAGATCACCTGGTCAAGATCCGGGTGGTGATGCAGAAGATCTTGAACGGATGGGTCTGCAAGCCAGGCGATGTGGGCATCTGGATATTTTTTTCGCAACCCCTTTATCAGGGGGGAGGCCATTACAACATCACCAATGGCACTGGAACGTATGATTAAAATTCGTTTCATTTAATTTATTTCTTTATAGTTAACAGGTAAGGGCGTGGTCATAACATGGGCCACCCGTCACAGTTGGTGAACCAACGGGGTCAGGCTTGCATTATTGCGCTTCTTATCCTTTGAAATAAGCATTCTTTGATGAAACAAGCCTGACCCCATTCATCAACACCTAAGTCCGAAAGTTAAGATTATCAATCAAATTTTTTATTTTGCATGTGTTTGATGAAGAAACCATGAGAATTTCATGATTTTTCCGTAAGAAATTCATAAACAAATAATGAGCTATTTATAAGTAATTAATGAGGTTTAAATATCATATTTACTTTCACATGGATTCATTGTATCAGAGGGCTTCGGGGCTGTGAAACTCCTGAAAAAAACACGAACCGCCCCGAATTCTGTTTGGTAATTATAAATTGTATAAACCGACATGGCAGTAACTACCTGCCACAACGAAGATCGAAACTCCAATCATTACAACATATTAGACGGAATTTCTGCAAGTTCTCAATAAACCCGAGTAATAAGGCATAATTGACACTTTAATTGCCCGGCATTATTAAAATGGGGTTTTGAAAATATATTTTTTACCCGCACTTATTGAGAACTTACGAGTTTCTTATAAAAGAACGATTTACTTTTTTACCCGATAACTGATGCAGGCAGGGGGTGCCATGGATATAAAATCAATTGCAATGGTTGTCTTTTATAATATTCTGCTGTTTGCGGCAATGGTTATGTTTTCACCGCTCGTTGCCTACTCCCTCATTACCTCACCCAAACGTCAGAAAACGTTTTTACAAAGACTCGGATTTTTCACCTTTGGGGGGGTGCGCCAAAAGCTCTTTCCCCATGAAAAGGTCATCTGGATACATGCCCTTTCCCTGGGAGAGGTGCTTTCCGTTGTCACCATGGTCAAGCAAATCAGAGAAAAGTTCCCAGAGAAAAAAATTCTTTTTTCCGTATCCACATTGGCGGGATTTGAGATCGCAAACAAAAAGTTGGGCACCCTTGTTGACCGGATCATCTTTTTTCCCTATGATTTTCCTTTCAGCGTCAAACGGTGGATCCGGAAAATTGATCCAGAATTTGTCATCATTGTGGAAACCGATATCTGGCCTAACTTTCTTTTTGAAATGAAGAATAAACAGATTCCGATCTACTTGGTCAATGCAAGGCTTTCTGACAAATCCTTTTATGGATACAGAAAGGTTTTGTTTTTCTTACAACCGTTTCTTTCATCTTTCTCAAAAATATGTACACAAACTGCAATGGACCAGGAACGTTTCCACTTACTGGGTCTTGATAAAGACAAGATGGTTGTCACCGGCAACACCAAATTTGACCAGGCCGTTGCATGTGCATCCCCCGAAAAGCTGGATGCCCTGAAATCAGCCCTTCCCATTGGTTCTCATCAAAAGGTATTCATCGCCGGCAGTACCCATCCAGGAGAGGAAAAGATCATTCTTGAGGCCTTCATACAGATGAAAAAGGATATACCGGATCTGCTTCTTATCATTGCCCCCCGTCATCCGGAACGATCTCAATCCGTGCATTCCATGTTTCATACCCGGGGGTTTGCAGCGCTCATGATAACAAAAATCAATCCGTTACATGGTGATGAAACCTGTGATGTCATCGTCGTGGATACCATTGGTCTGCTCAAGAAGCTCTATGCCCTTTGCGGTGTGGCATTCATCGGAGGTACTTTCAGCGATACCGGGGGACATAACCCCCTGGAAGCGGCTGTTTTTGCAAAGCCCGTTCTTTTTGGACGGAATATGCATAATTTTGCTGACATTTCAAACATGCTGATCAAGTGCCGTGGGGCCATTTATGTCTCGGATGCCGAAGAATTGTACCGGGAAACTGTCCGCCTGCTCAAGGATACAGTGCGATCCCGGGAAATGGGCACAAACGCTTTTAAGGTATTTGACCGGCAGACAGGGGCGGTGAAAAGAACCGTGGAGATCATCTTTCAGCATACCAGGCAGTTGTATGAAAATGAAACCATTGAACCCTCCTGTCCTTTTCCGGAGGCCCTGCCCCTTATAGCCAAGAGATGATACTTTTTCCCCCACCCGAAGCGGCGGCTTGCCTGTGTGGCAGCTCCCTGGCAAACCAAACAATTTTATTTGTGAAAGCGCTAATCCATGACATTGAACAATAAAATAGCAGTTTTTGTATCCTTTTCCGGTCTGGGGGGAGTGGAGCGCATGATAATGCATCTTTGTGAAGGGTTTGTGGAACAGGGAATTTCTGTGGACCTTTTGCTTATCAACGGAAGAAAGCCATTATCTCCCATCCCTTCCGGGGTACGCGCCATCTCCCTTGGTGCCTCTCACACCTACACCAGCTTTTTTTCCCTGGTCGAATATTTAAGGCGGCACCGCCCCGCTGCATTACTGGCGGCCAAAAACCGTGCCAATGAGGTTGCCATCATGGCAAGGCAAATGGCGGGGGTACCCACCAGGATAATTGTGCGCATGGGAACCACCCTGTCCGCGGCCCTGGAGGGCAAACCGGGTGTACGAAAAATGTTGTGGTACCAGCCCATGCGTTTCATCTACCCCAGGTGTGACGCAGTGGTTGCTGTTTCCCGGGGGGTTGCAGATGACATGATCCGTATTACCGGTGTCTGCCGATCAAAAATTCATGTGATCCCCAACCCCGTGATTACCTCCGGTATGGCCCGTATGGCTGCTCAGCCAGCCCCCCATCTCTGGCTTACCGCCCCGGACCTGCCGGTGGTCATGGGCGTGGGCAGGTTAACCCACCAGAAGAATTTCAATACCCTGATCCGTGCCTTTGCAATACTCACCCGGAATATCCCAAGCCGTCTGATCATCCTGGGGGAGGGAAAAGAACGTATTGCCCTGGAAAATCTGGTCGCCCGGTTGGATCTCACCGCCCGGGTGGATTTTCCGGGGCATGTGGAAAATCCCCATGCCTACGTGGCCCGGGCATCCCTTTTTGTGCTTTCCTCCCTGTGGGAGGGATCCCCCAATGTGCTGACAGAAGCCCTGGCCTTGGGCACACCAGTTGTTGCCACAGATTGTCCCAGCGGTCCCAGGGAAATTCTGGCAAAGGGACGTTACGGCCCGCTGGTTCCCATGGGAGATCCTGGGGCCATGGCCCTGGCCATGGAAAAGGTATTGCGCCACCCCCCCGATAAAAACGCCCTTGTCCAGACAGTTGCCCAGTACAGGGTAGATAAAAGCAGCCGGCACTACCTTGACGTTCTGCTGGACAGAAAAAACTAAAGCCTGTTTCACCTTGACCTTGCTGTAAAAATATTCATAATCATCTTTTACTGCAAACTTGTAATAAAAAGATATGCATCAAGTCATAGGAAACGCGCTATAATTAATTTAGGTAAGAAACCCCATGTTATTTTCACTGAAACATAATTTTTTGTTCGTTCACATTGCCAAAACAGGGGGAACAAGCATCCGGGGCGCCCTCTCCACCTATAGATGGAAAGGTCCCCATGGCATTCCGCTATTTCTGTGCAGCCGCATGAGCGCGCTGTGCAACCATTGTCTGGCCTGTAAACTTCCCCGGCATGCCAGGGCCGTTGCTGCCCTTGAAATGTTTCCCAGAGAGCAGTTCCAACGGTTTTTTAAATTTGCCTTTGTGCGCAATCCCTGGGATCTTCAGGTCAGTTCCTATCATCACATTCGGCGGGAACGCCCCCATCTGATGGAGCATGTGAAAGACTTTCAAGGGTTTGTTCACTGGAAGCTGGAAGAAAAGCGGTCCTATAACTATATTGTTGACACCTCCATTGCGTTGCAGTCCAGCTATCTGGTGGATCTAAACGGTAATGTGATCGTGGATTTTATCGGAAGGTATGAGAACCTGACGGCGGATTTCAACACAGTATGCCGTAAAATTGGCATCCCGGCCCCCAGGTTGCCCCATAAACGCAAAGCTGTGGATCGCAAGCCCTATCAGGAATATTACAATGAGGAAACTGCCCGGTTGGTTGCCGATTATTTTGCAAAGGATATCAAAATGTTCGGATATACCTTTGCATAGAGGCCACGGGCCATCTTTATTCTGATTCAGGGTAAATATTCGGCCAGTGCCCCATATTCGCCTATTTGGGACTGCGTAGCATACTAATGCTATGTGAGCAGTCCAAAATAGGTGAAGATGGGGTGCTGGCCAAACATTTACGTTACAAACCCGAATATTTACGATTCAGGGGGAGGTACAACAAGGCATGAAACAATATCAGGCATACCTGGTATTGAAACCGCTGGCATCCATGGCCTGTGGATGCCGTATGAGTAGGCAATGCCTCCCAGCAGCCCCACAAAGTTGCGGCCCGGGTTGTTTCCCATGAGCATATTGAAATTATTTGCAACGAAAAACATGGAAAAACTGCCCAGTACAAACAGGGTAAGATTCAGATCCATCCGCCCCTCCCGGTAAGCTGTAAGAAAAACCTTTAAAACAATGAGAAACGCCATAAAATAAAGCAGAACCCCCACCAGACCTATTTCAATCAAAAATTGAAGCAGAAAATTGTGAAAATGCCCGATGAACAGGCCATCTGCCTCATGCATACGGAAACTTTTTTTGTAACATGCCCGCAATAGTGCTTGTGGAGTCCCGGGGCCCCACCCGAACAATGGTTTTTCCATCATCTTCTTGATTCCAAAATGCCATAAATCAAACCGGGCTACAACCGACATGTTTTCCCGGTTTACCACATCGTCCGAGGGCTTCCCCTGGAATAAATCCCATATGATGACAAATCTGGGAATCACACGCTGGTGAACCACTTGCCTGTTCACACCGTACACCGCTGTAAAAAACACACCGACAGCCAGCAGACATACCAAGCCTGTCTTCAAAAAATTTGAACAGTCGACTTTCTTTTTTTTCACCATACAGATGAGAACCAGGGGCACAATGATGGTAAATCCAAGAAGGGCGCTTCTGGAGGCGGATATCCGCAGGTTGAAAAGCCAGAAAACAACAAGTCCGACCCAGCCTGCACCCCAGAGGAAAAACCGTATCCGGTTCTCCCGGGGGCCCCAGAAGGGCCTGGCGTAGATAAGAAGATACAGCAGGGCCACGGCGGCATAGCACCCGAAATGATTCACCGGCAGGCCAAACCCCGGCCGGGTATCCAGAAGTGTCCAGATTTCTTCTAATGCCACATGGTCAAGAACACGGAACAACAGTCCTGCAATCAAAAGAAAAATCATCAGATGCCCGTCAGGCCGGCACCGGTAGATGGATACTGCAGGCACCAGCATGAAAATAAAGCCCAGCTGAAAATATTCCCGGCCGGCTTTCAGGACGGCACCTCCCATTTGGCCATGGGCATGAAGGGTTGCAAGTATCCGGCAGGATAAATAGATAAGAAAAACAAGGGAAAGAAGAAACAGGGGATCTTTTGCCAAAGAGGGGCGGCGGATGAATTCGGATATGAACAGTATCCCCATCAGAGACAACCCAAAGGAGGAGATCGCAGGTCCTGAGAAAATCCCAAAGGCAAAGAGATAGATACCGGCTGATCCCATGATAGTGATGTAGTGAAGGATTTTCTTCAACATTAGTTCCTTTCTTTAAAAGACCGGGCGGGCCGGGCATTTTTACATGCTTTGCTGTGTGCGTGCCTGGGCACCATCGGGTCTGCCCGTGGGCAGTCAGGACAACCTGATAGAATGACGCATCCATTTAAGGATGCCACCCACCAGGGCCAACAGCCAGAGCCTTTTATCCGGAACCTGCTTGAACTGTGTGGAAAATCCCATGCCACAGGCCATGGAATAGGCAACATACCGGGTATAATTGCGGATGGTGTTCTTCTTTCCCCTGATATTCAGTTCTTCCAAGACACAAAGCTGGAAGCCCCGGGGATTTTTCCAGCGGATATCTTTTTTGGTTGCCGAGAGACCGTCGGGCTGATACTCAACATATTGAATTATTTCATTGATATATCTGAATTTAAAGTCTCTGGCCATGCGATTCCACACAAGGGAGGGACGGATATAGTTTTCCCCCGTAAAGGCAGGAAAGGGATAACACCGGAGCACATCGGACCGGATGGCATTTTTTTTATCCCCGGAAATCTTAAAATGATTTTTGATTGTGATGTAGTTGGAATCCATTAAGGGTACCGGAAATATATCACCTGCAATGGACCTGTCTCCATACATGGCACACAGCCCTTCCACACCGGCAAAGTCCTGTTTCCTGCCCGCAGGTATGCCCTCCCAGTGCCTTAACAATATTTCCAGGGCATCTTGGGCCAGTACATCATCTGAATCCAGAATAACGGTGAAAAAACCGTTCAGGTGGGGCAGAGAATGGTTGTGGGCCATGTGTTTCCCCTGGTTTTCCTGGTACAGATACCGCACCGGAAAGGGTGTGTTTTTTTGCCATGCGGCAATCATCTGCCCTGTGCCGTCGGTGGAACCGTCATCCACAATGACTACTTCCAGATCACGAAAGGTCTGTTTATCAATGCTGTCAAGGGCCCTTGGCAGAACATGGGCCCTGTTCCAGGTGGGGATAAAAACCGTAAAGGTGTATGGATATGTTTTGTCGTCGAACTGATACATCACTTAACCTCCCGGCCCATGGTTTCAGGAGACAGAAGGTAGCGGCGGTAATTCAGGGCCGCCCTTTTGGCGGAAAAAACAGCTGCCCGTTCCACCAGGGGCATGGTGTCGGGCCTGTGCAGTAATGTCTCCAGTATTGCCTCTGCCATGAGATCCTTACGGCCCGGGGGAATCAAGGTGCCCATGCGGCCATCCATGAGAATTTCAGCCGGACCATGGGGGCAGTCCGTGGCAATGACAGCTGTGCCCACGGCCATGGCTTCCACCAGTACGTTGCCAAACCCCTCCCATGCGGAAGAGAGGACAAACACGCTGCTTTTTTTCATATATGCCCAGGTCGAATCCACAAATCCCGGCAGATCAAAGTCGTCCTGCACATGCAGCTCCTTTGCAAGGGCAAGAAGGCTCTGCCTTTGCTCCCCCTGGCCCAGAATCACCAGCCGGCAGTCCATCTGTTTTCGTACCCGGGCAAAGGCCTTGAGCAGGCAGGGGAAATCTTTCTGGGGGGTCAGACGTCCAGCACCGAGAATTACCGGCGGGCCACTGCCGGTGAACCAGGGATGGGGGATCTGTTGATCCGCCTTTTCCAGACAATCGGGGGAGAAGATGGGATTATGGATCACATGGGCACGGTCGGCGGCGGGGCCGAGAATTTTTTGCAGATCCCGGGCCACCCCTTTGGAGACGCATATGATGCCGTCGGCATGTTGATACAGCCATCGGAGCCGCATGGTTCTCCATTTTCTCGTTACCGGGGACAAACCACTGAACTCCCTGCTCACGGTATTGTGAACGCCTAATATGATCCTGGTCTTCGGCCGGAACATCTTTTTTGTCAGGGAGCAGATCAGATTGGCCCGGGGACCGGCGCTTAATAATACACCGGGACGGCGATCCCGGAGATAACCGGACAGTAAAAAGGCCTGGTATAATTTTGTGCCCGGGCCAAGGTTGCTAACTGAAATATCAGGAAAGATCCGGGACAGGATGGTGTCCGCCCCTGGCGGGGAAAAGGTAACCAACTCCACGGAGAGGCCCATCTGCCGGAACTCACGGACCAGATGACACACCACCGTGGTGATCCCCCCATGGGCACTTTCACCGCTCCGGCCCATGGGACCTAAAATTGCAATATCCACGGGCCTGGAAACCGCCCCGTGGCCGGCAAGGCCCATGGCCCCGAGATAGGCATTGGCGCTGGAAGAAAGCGTATACTGTTTGAGGTAGTCATAGGGCACCATGGGCGGCGGTTTCAGGACAAGTATCCGGTGTAACGCACAGGTGAGTTTTTCCGTATCCCCCACGGGAATGAGCGTGCCCATACCGCAGCCTTCCAACACCTCACGGGGTCCGCTGGGGCAGTCCGTGGCCACCACCGGCAGCCCGGCACCAAGGGCCTCCAGCAGGACCACCGGCATGCCTTCCAGGCGTGAAGTCATTACAAAAACATCGGAACGGACCAGGCAGGCATAGGGGTTTTTTACAAATCCCGGCAGCCAGGCATCCTGTGACAACCCGGCCTGTTCCAGCCTTTTTTCAAGCCGGGCACGCTCTTTGCCTTCCCCCAATATCACCAGCCGGCATTTAACCTGTCCATGAAGAGAAATAAAGGCCTCGATAAGTATGTGAAAGCTCTTTCTGGAAGACAGCTCTCCAATACCGATGATAATGGGTACGTCACGGTGCCGGGAAAACCAGGGATGGGG
>CAKZLA010000520.1 GCA_937124525.1 uncultured Desulfobacterium sp. | reverse complement strand
TCCAGCAAGGCCCCGACAGCGGCGACCATCTTGGGGGCCAGCCCTTCGGTGGGCTCATCCAAAAGCAGGAGATTTGCCTCCTCCTTTAGCATCCTTGCCAGGTGGACCCGGTTGCGCTCCCCGCCGGAAAGTACCCCCACTTTTTTTTGCTGGTCTGATCCTGAAAAATTAAATTTGGATACATAGGCCCGGGAGTTGATCTCCCGTCCCCCCAGCAAAAGAGTATCATTGCCCCCGGAAATCACCTCCCAGATGGTCTTTTCAGGATCAAGGGCATTGCGCTCCTGGTCCACATAGGCGGTCTTCACCGTGTCTCCGAGCTCCATTACGCCGTTATCCGGTGATAAATTTGAGGTGATCATGTTAAACAGGGTGGATTTTCCCGCCCCATTGGGCCCCACCACCCCCACAATACCGCCGGGGGGGATGATAAAATCCATGTTTTCCACTAATAATTTTTCCCCAAAGGCCTTGGAAATGCCCTTTGCCACAACCACCTTGTCCCCCAGGCGGGGTCCCGGGGGAATAAATATCTCCAGCTCCCGTTCCTGATCCTGGCTGTCCTGTTTTAAAAGCTGATCATAGGAGCTGAGCCGGGCCTTGGATTTGGATCGTTTGCCCTTGGGAGACATTTTGATCCACTCCAGCTCCCGTTCCAGGGTTTTCTGGCGTTTGCTCTCCTGCTTTTCCTGGTTTTTCAAACGATTACCCTTCTGTTCCAGCCAGGAGGAGTAGTTGCCCTTCCAGGGAATGCCCTCCCCCCGGTCCAGTTCCAGAATCCAACCCGCCACATTATCAAGGAAATAACGATCATGGGTTACGGCAATGACGGTGCCGGGATATTGACTCAAATGGTGCTCCAGCCAGGCCACGGACTCGGCATCCAGATGGTTGGTGGGCTCATCCAGCAAAAGAATATCCGGCTGTTTGAGCAACATGCGACACAGGGCCACCCGGCGCTTTTCACCACCTGATATCACCTTCACGGACATATCCTCTGGAGGGCAGCGCAGGGCATCCATGGCCATCTTCAACCGGGCATCCAGGTCCCAGGCATCCAGGTGATCCAGCTGGTCCTGGAGTTCCCCCTGGCGGTTGATGAGTTTATCCATCTGTTCATCGGACATGGGTTCGGCAAACTTTTCGCTGATGGCCTCGTATTCGTTCATGAGGTCCACGGTGTCCTGGACCCCCTGCTCCACAATTTCCCGCACAGTGGAATCTTCGTCCAAAAGGGGCTCCTGCTCCAGATACCCCACGGAAAATCCCTTGGAAAGGATGGTCTCGCCATTGTATTCGGTGTCAATGCCTGCCATGATTTTCAACAGGGAACTCTTACCCGACCCGTTGAGTCCCAAGACCCCGATCTTGGCCCCGTAAAAATAGGACAGGCTGATATCTTTCAACACCGGTTTTTTATCATAAAATTTACTCACCTTGATCATGGAGTAAATTACTTTTTTTGTATCTTCGGACATGATTTAAAACTCCTCATAATATTTAATAAATAACAGGTTCCCGAAAAATCATATCAATGGCCTCCCGGCTGTTTTCGGTAATGCGGGGAAAGGGGCCACTGACCCCGGAAAACTGCCTTAAATTTTCTCCGGTCCTTAAAATCAGCCGGGCAAGGTCCCCTTCGGCAAACACTGACTCCTCCACAACCTGGTCCCAGGGAACCCCCATGGCCCAGGAAAAAACCGGAAGAGCTGGCTGAAGATAAAGATTGGGGGCGGAAAAGCCACCGGCCAGCAATCTTTCCGCAAAGGGGGAAAGTGTCTCCCTTAATTTTGCAAATTCCCGGATCAGACGTTTGGGCGCTTTACGTCCCATGGCAAGGTCATCATCAAACACCTTTTCATTGACAAAGGCTGCCATCACGGCGGCCAGCATCACAGGGTCCTGGTCCGGCAAAAGCCCCTGGCGCAGGCACTGGGCCACCATCAAGGGTTGATCCATGCGCAGCTGGGAGGGCCATTCTCCGTCTTCGGTGAGGGTGCCCTTTTCTGTTACAAAGCCCTCTTCCTGCAAAAAATCCAGGTGGGCCAGAAAATCCTGCCACAGGTATTTCAATCCATAGCCATACTCTTTTCTGGCCTGGCGACCCTGTTTTCCCAGGGATATCAGGTAGGAGGCAAAGGATTTTTCCAGAAGTTCGTGAATCTGGGGGGGCGTATGGGAAAGTAAAAGGTTCAGCACCATGGAAAAGTCTATCTTAATCTGACTGTTCACATCCATGGGGGGGGCCGTCACCATCTTTGCAACGTGTTTGAGATCCATGAATTTACCGGGCATGACAATGGCAAAGCCGATGTTATCCATACCCCGTCTCCCGGCCCGGCCGGTCATCTGCTGGAATTCACTTGCCGTCAGGGGAAGAAAGGAGGCTCCGTTGAACCGGTCGGAATTTAAAATGCCAACACTTCTTGCCGGAAAATTCACCCCGGCGGCAACGGTGGAGGTGGCAAACATGGCATCTAAAAGCCCTTCGGACATCAGGGTTTCCACCACCACTTTCCAGGCGGGTAACTGGCCACTGTGGTGGGAGCCCACGCCGAACTTTTCCATGTGCATGCGCTGCTCATGGTCGGCCAGATGGGGGTTATCTCCGATGAGTTCATGGATTCTTTTGGCCAAGCGGGCCTTTCGTTTGGGATCCTGTTTGAGCAATTTCCCATTACAAAGCCCAATGGCACCGTCACAATCGGCCCGGGATTTTAAAAAGAAAATGGCCGGCAGCAGATCATAGGCCTTTAGCACCTTTAAAATTTCAGCAAATTGGGGAAGACGACCAGGCAGGGAGATGGCGGGGAACTGCCCGGCCTTGATATAGTCCATGACATTTCTGTGCACCATGTTTTTCCCCGGGGCACCCTTTTTTTTCAGCAGGGGGTTCAGGGTCCCCGACGGGTGAAAAAACAGCGGATACAGAGGAACCGGACGATTGGTTTCCTGGATCACCTGGCATTGTTTCCCCCGCATGGACGCAAGCCAGCCTGCAATGTGATCCGCATTGCCAATGGTGGCGGACAATAATAGTAAAGAGACCCGCTGGGGCAGATAGATAAGGGTCTCTTCCCATACTACCCCCCGTTCGGCATCCCCCAGATAATGGGCCTCATCCAGAATCACCAGGCTACAGGAGATATCCTCCCCGGTGTGCATGGCATCGTAGAGCTGATTTCTTAAAATTTCCGTGGTGCCGATGATGATGTCGGCATCTCCGTTTTCTTTTTTATCACCGGTGAGTATCCCCACCTTATCCTGGCCAAAGACCTCAATGAACTGGGCATAAATGGTATTGGTCAAGGCCTTTAACGGGGTTGCATACCACACCCGCTCTCCCTTATCCAAAACAGCCTTTGCAGCACTTTGGGCAATCCAGGTCTTTCCGGCCCCGGTGGGAGCGGTGACCAGACAGTCCCATTGGGCAATGGCCTCCACCGCTTCCTCCTGAAAGGGGTCCGGTGCAAAGGGACAGCTGGGGGGGACACCTATTTTTTTAAATATCGGCCCCAGTGTGCTGTCTGCCCCGGGCTTCATGGGAGCAAAACCGCCCCTGCGTTTTTTTCCACGATGATATCTTTTTTTTTCCATGGGCAAGATAAAACCACAATTCACCCAAGTATGCAAGATTCCACGGCTGTTTTTTATATGAGAAAACGGTTAATGGGTACTGGGTTCTGGCCTACTCGATGATCAAGTTTTTTTTACGGTAACACAGTGGTGAGGCTTAGGCCCAGGGCCGGGGACGGCATAATGCAATGCAAATTAGCCATAATTTCACTACGCAGTGTCATAAAATAAATAAACCTCATCATTGCATTTAAGCTTTTTTTAGGCTATAGGGTTTCCCGGCGTGGACAACTGAATACCCTTTCACTGTTCAGATGGATTCTGCCATGGTCAACGTGTTATGGGACTTTTTCACAATATCGGCCCCCGTAAGAATTTGGGTCATAGACCCTGGGGTCGGACTTATTTTATTGTGCTTTTGTACACAGCCAGCCCATGTCAGGGCGAACATGGACAAAAGCACAATAATGCAAGTCCGACCCCGCAGTCTTTGAAATCACCGATATTGTGATGGTACCCAATTATTTATTTTACTTGATGATATGTTTTTAACACATGGGAGAGGTCCCAAAATCAGTTTTAAAAACATAACCATCGGATCTTAGTTAACGGTTTAACCACCTCTAACTGATTTCTCTCCCACAGTTGCAAAACTGACCCCAAGGGAGATTTTTCAAAAAAGGAATTGTCATGGAAGGTGCAACAGTACCAATTATTGTATTTCTAATTGTTTACGCCCTGATAACCTTTGAATTGGTTAACAAGGCAGTATCAGCGCTTCTGGGCGTCATGATCCTCTTGATCATGCACGTTGTGGATGAACACACGGCGGCATCACTCATTGATTTTGAGACCATCATGCTGTTATTGGGTATGATGTCCATTGTTGCCGTACTCAGGAAATCGGGATTCTTTTCAATTCTTTCTGTAAAAATTGCAGAGATGACCAAGGGAAACCCGCTTAAAATTTTAATCCTCTTCTCCATTGTAACGGCGGTGCTTTCTGCCTTTTTGGACAATGTCACCACGGTGCTCATCATCATCCCCATCATCATTGAGCTCACACGGGGCATGGGGCTGGACCCCAAAATTTATGTCATCAGCCAGGCAGTGATCTCCAATGTGGGCGGTACGGCAACACTTATTGGTGATCCCCCCAATATCATCATCGGCTCCAAGGTGGGATTAACCTTTAACCAGTTCATCGGCAACCTGATCATTCCCGTTGTTATTGCCTTTCTTGCCACCCTGCTCTTTATCTGGCTCACCAATCGAGATAAGTTCAAACCCATTGACAACAATCTTGCCAAACTTTTTTCCGTTCAGCTTCTCCTGGAAAAAATCAAGGTTGAATTTCTCAACGTCCGAATTGATCAAAAACTCTTGATCAAGGGGTTGAGCTGCCTTATCATCGCAATTTTGCTCTTTGTCACCCAGACCATCACAAAAATGTCCCCCGGGGTTGTGGCTGTTTTCATGGCCATGGTGCTATTCACCATCTCCGGTGTGGATGTGGAGCATATGCTCGAAGAGGTGGAGTGGAGCACATTGCTCTTCTTTGCCGGTCTTTTCATCCTGGTGGGAGTTCTGGAACACAAGGGTGTCATCGAATGGGTGGCCCACAAGGTATTTTTAAGGATCGGGGACAATCCCTATGTCATGGTGTTAACCGTGTTGTGGGTGTCAGGTATTGTATCAGGATTTCTGGACAACATTCCCTTTACCATCACCATGATCCCCATTGTTCACCTTATGCTGGAAGTGAACCCCATTCCCAACAACATTCTGTGGTGGGCATTGTCCCTTGGGGCTTGCTTTGGTGGCAACCTTACCATGATCGGGGCATCGGCCAACATTGTTTCCGTGGGCATGGCCAAGCAGGCAGGTGTGCACATCAGCTTTCTTGAATTCATGAAGGACAGTGCGGCAATTACCATCATCACATTGATTCTTGCCTCAGCATTTCTCACCCTCTATCTATGGATATCCCTATGAATGATAAAAATAGACAAAACATGTACAAACTGCTCAGGAACCTTGGCGATGTACAGGGTATTGCCCGGATGACGGTGCTGTCCTTAAACAGCTTTATTGAATCCATTCGTCAGCTGAAATGCAGCAAAAGAGAGCTGCAACCCCTTTATTTTGAGCTGGCCGAGGCCCTGAAAACTTCCCAACCCAAGATAATTCCCCTGATTCATCTCCTGGAACAGTTTGAAAATGAGATGAAAGAAGCCCTGACACCGGAAATGGACCTGGAAGAAATCCGGGAAAAAACCATTGAAAGCCTTGAGGCAAAAATCAAACAATTCCAGGATAATGCCGCCAGGGTAACAGAAAATGGATTAAAATACATCAACAACCACGATGTGATTATTGTCCATTCTGCAAGCTCCGTGGTGACAAATATTCTTGTACAGGCCAAGGAAAAATGGAATAAGCGTTTTGAGGTGGTTATTCTGGAGCACAACCGGGACAGGACCCGCCAGATCATCCAGGCCCTGCGGGATGCCGACATTGAGCACATTGTGGCCCCGGCCTACGATCTGAGCCATCACATTGACCGGGCCACCAAAATGTTTCTCGGTGCCCTGACCATCACCTCGGATCGAAAGATTGTGGCGCCTTCGGGAACGGCAGGTACGGTGAGTCTATGCCATTTGAACGGCATTGCCGTGCACCTGTTTGCCAATACCCTTCATTACTCCCACAAGACGTCAACGGATCAGTACATCTACCAGGAGGAGGAAGATACCCACAGCGCAAACATGGATTTTTCCATCACCACCCATTCCCACGATCTGGTAAGTCTGGACCTTATCAATCACATTGTGACTGAAAACGGTGAGACGGAAAAGGACGCCTCTGCCAGTTGATTCAGGGGCAGTGGGTTTTAGGTTCTGGGTGCTGGGGCTGGGTACTGGGTACTGGGTATTCGGTGCCTGTGCTTCTTTGTATTTTTGGTATCTTTCATGTGGCCCCAAAAGTACTTTACAGTCTTTTGAGAAAAAGCTCCTGCAAATGGGGAATGCTCTAAAAAAGTGTAAAGTACTTTTGAAGGATGCCGTATTTTTATAAAATTTTATGCCCGGCGGGTCATACGGATTATTAAAATACCCGTTCCACAATTTTGTGGAGCGGGTATTTTTTTTAAATCATGCTATTTCCTATAAAATTGGAATAGATAAGAACACTTGCCACAACAAATAATGAAAAAACAAGGTGGGTTAGCACCCAGGCCCAGTACCCAGCACCTACTTTTTCATATAAAAAAGCCATTGATTCTTTCCAGCAAAACAGATAAACTTTTTGATTTAACACCCACGAAATTCAACCCATAAAAATGGCAAAACATGAGCAAAAAAACAAAACCACAGATTCTGGCACCTGCCGGAGATCAGAATACCTTTCTGGCAGCCATTGCCGCCGGTGCAGATGCCATCTATTGTGGACTTAAAATTTTTTCCGCCCGCATGGAAGCTGGCAACTTCAGCATGGAAGAACTCTCACGGTTAAATGCCCTGGCCAGGAGCAAGGGGGTCAAGGTCCATGTGGCATTCAACTCCCTTATCAAGCATGGTGAAGAAGATAAGGTGCGGCGGCTTTTAACCAAGCTGAACAAATATGTGCACCCCCACGCCCTGATTATCCAGGACCCCGGCGTGGCAGTCATTGCCAGGGACATTGATTTCAAGGGAGAGCTGCATCTGTCAACCCTGGCCAACTGCACCTTTCCCGGGGGCCTTGATGCCGCAAAAAAGATGGGAATCACCAAGGTGGTACTGCCCCGGGAGTTGACCATTGATGAAATTAAATCCATGGCAAACAACACCCCCGATGGCATGGACCTTGAAACTTTTATCCATGGGGCACTGTGCTATGGGGTGTCGGGAAGATGTTATTGGAGCAGCTGGTTTGGGGGCCGCAGCAGCCTTAGGGGTAGATGTGTACAGCCCTGCCGGCGCATGTACCGCCAGGACAATAAACGACAACGCTATTTCTCCTGTTTTGACCTTTCCGCCGATGTGCTGGTAAAGGTGTTAAAAGATATTCCCCGGGTGACCACCTGGAAAATCGAGGGAAGGAAAAAAAGCCCCCACTATGTCTTTTACACGGTAAAAGCCTATAAAATGCTCAGGGACCATGGACACGACCCCCAGCAGAAAAAAATTGCCCTGTCATTTCTTGAATATGCCATGGGCAGACCCGCCACCCATTATAATCTCTTGTCCCAGCGGCCCCAAAGTCCGTTGCAAAAAGATGCTGAAACAGGCTCCGGCCTGTTCATCGGACGGGTTAAAAAAGGCGAAAACACCCATTTCATCACCCGGGAAGCTCTGTTGCAGGGGGATCTTTTGCGCATTGGTTATGAAGATGACCGAGGGCATTTTGTGCAACGGGTGACCCGATCCATCCCCAAAAAAGGAAAACTGGTGCTTAAGCCCGCCAAGGGCATCCAACCGGCCAAGGGAGCCCCTGTTTTTATTATAGACCGCCGGGAAGCAGAGGTGAACGTGCTGATCCAGGATCTTACCCACACCCTGGAAAAATTCAGTTCCCCGGATATCAGCCCCATGATCCAGGACGGTGCAACTAAACCGTCCCCAGGCCGAAAAAGGTCCCCATGGACCACGCCCACACTCCCAACGGCCCAGGAAATTGCCCTTTTTCGATCCCCCCCCAAGGGGCGAATTCAGGGGACCCCTGCCCGGTGGCTGGACCTGAACACCGTGAAAAATGAGAGCACAAAAAAGCTCAAGCAAACCTGGTGGTTTCTCCCCCCGGTGCTCTGGCCCGACTACGAAAAAAATTTAAAACGGGCCATTGATCTTGCCTTAGAACGCCATGCCCGGCATTTTGTTTTAAATATCCCCTGGCAGATCTCCCTGTTTGACACCCCGGCCAAACTCAATCTCTGGGCAGGTCCTTTTTGTAATATTGCCAACGGTTCCCATCTTTCATGGCTCCAGGCCATGGGTTTTTCCGGTGCCATTGTCAGCCCGGAATTAACCCGGGATGATTTTCTCTGTCTGCCGTCCACCACCACCCTGCCGCTGGGGGTGGTACTGGAAGGCAACTGGCCCCTTGCCATTTCGCGAATTATTTCCTCTGATATTTCACTTGATTCTCCTTTTCTAAGTCCCATGGGGGAGTCATCATGGATTTCAAAAAGGGAAAACACCTATTGGATTTTTCCTGGTTGGCGATTAAATATTGCTCCCATGAAGGAACTTTTATACCAGGCGGGATACCACCATTTTATAACCATGGAAGAGCCTGTAAATAAAGAAATTTCATTAAAAAAACGACCGGGTCTGTGGAACTGGGACCTCACACTCCTGTGATTTTTTTTAAAAAAACTTGTTGACCTTTTGGTGTTTTTTACATATGCATTAGTCATCATTTTTCTAAATGTTATAAAACAAGTAATTCCGCTTCAGTTTCAGGTGCTATAACCCCATATAAATGGAGCTTTACTTTGAAAAAGACGCGACGCAAATCAATTGTTTTTACGAATTTTCTCATTTTATTCTTCTTCTGGATGATCTTTTCCGGGAAGTTCGATTCTTTTCACCTCACCCTGGGGATTTTTTCCTGTAGCCTTGTGGCGTGGATGGCCGCTGATTTTCTCATCACGGCCCCAAGCCTTGGCACCGTTGCAAAAATATGGGTTGGGTTTTTTAAGTATATTCCATGGCTTATATGGCAGATCGTCCTTGCTAACGTCCATGTTCTCCGCCTGGTCCTAAGCCGTGACATGCACAGCAGAATCAATCCCCAGATCATTAAGTTCAGAAGTACCATCAAGTCACACTTGGGGCTGGTCACCTTTGCCAACTCCATCACACTGACCCCCGGCACCATCACTGTCGCCGCTACGACATATGGCGATATGGCGATACATGCCATTGACAACGAATCCGCAGCACCGCTTCCCGGAGACATGGAGAAACGGGTTGCCACAATTTTTGGTGAATAATGGACAATTTTATCCTCTTTTCAGCCATCGTACTCACCATACTCATGGGCGTACCACTGTACAGGGCCGTCATGGGCCCCACAGTACTGGACCGATTCATGGGTGTAAATGCCATTGGCAGCAAGACAACGGTTCTTCTGATCATGATCGGATTTGTTTTTAACCGGGTGGATATGTTCATTGATATCGCCCTTGCCTACGCGCTGCTGAATTTTATCGCCGTCATTGCCGCTTCACGATATTTTCATAAACGAAAAGGGTTAAGTGAGGAGATGAAATGATAATCTGGATATCTGCTTTGTTAATAATTATCGGTTTTGTCTTTTTTTTCGGCGGTTCCGTTGGAATGATCCGACTGCCAGATTTTTACTCAAGACTCCATGCCGCCGGCATGCTGGATTCCATGGGGGTTTTTCTGTCCATGGCGGGCCTGGCCCTATATGTGGTCCACGATTTTTCCCTGGGAAATCTATTGTCCGCCCTTAAAATCATACTCATTGTGGTCTTTGTATTCATCACAAGCCCCACGGCAACCCATGCCATTGTGGATGCAGGTGTTCGTGCCGGCCTGAAACCATGGACCAAAAAAAATTAAACCGCATAGGTGACAATCCATGATCTGCCAACTTGAACTGATTATTCTTTTACTGGTTATCATATGCGCCTTTGCAGCCATCAAGGTAAGGGATCTGTTAAGTGCGGCCCTGCTTCTGGGGGCTTACAGTTTTCTCCTGTGCCTGATATGGGCCGTGATGGGGGCTGTGGATGTGGCATTTACCGAAGCCACCGTGGGCGCTGGCGTCAGCACTGTTTTCTGTGTTGCAGCGGTATTTCACACAACAAGGAGGACCAAAGATTGAAAATTCTTGGGAAACTTACCATACTGCTATGCGGGGTGCTTCTCATGGTTTTCACCATGGAATTCCCCGACTGGGGAGATCCGGAATCACCGGCATCCACCCATTTATCCCCCTATTTCATCCAGCACACCCTGGAAGATACAGCCGTACCAAATATCGTCACCTCGGTCCTTGCCGACTACAGGGGCTACGACACCATGTTTGAAACCACGGTGATCCTCACGGCGGGTCTGGCCTGTTTTCTTTTGTTGCGTATTGAAAGAAAAAAGGTATATCATAGATATTACCGCCATGAACCCACCGGGGTGAGCATTCGCATGGAAGGGGATAAATACCCCAAAAATTCCGTAGTCTTCCAACGCATGGATGCCAGCTGGGTTCCCTATGATTTTGTCATCAGCCGCACCTGCCGGCTGATCATCCCCTTTATCCAGATTTTCGCCCTTTATGTTCTGGCCCATGGCCATCACAGCCCCGGCGGCGGGTTCCAGGGAGGCGTTCTCATGGGGGCATCGGTGATTTTATTTGCCATCTCCCACAATTTGAGAGCCGCCATCAAAAGTTTCAGCGAAAAAACCGCGGCCCTCTTCAGTGTCGCCGGTGTTTTTATCTATGCTGGTACCGGTGCCCTTTGCCTGATATTTGGAGAGGTCTTTCTCAACTACAGTGCCCTTGCCCCCCTGTTTGGAAACGACCGCGTCATGGCCCGTTCCCATGGAATCCTCATGGTGGAAATCGGTGTGGCTGTGGCGGTGACTGCGGTGATGATATGGATCTATTACAACCTGTCTTCTGCCGGAAAACAGGATGAGGGACTCTGATATGGAATCAATATTCTCGCTTGTCCTTGCCAAGGCAAATTATGCGGCCTACATCATCCTCATGATGATAGGGCTCTATGCCATGATTGCCAAAAACAATCTCATTAAAAAAATCGTCGGAATGAGTATTTTCCAGACTGCCATTATCCTTTTTTATGTCTCCATTGGATACAAAAAAGGGGCAACCATTCCCATCCTGGAGCACCATGCCCCCCCGGAAGGGGCGGCCCATGGCGCTGAAAAGGTGGTGGCCCACGCCATGGACGCCGTCCATGCTGCCGACTATATCAATCCCCTTCCCCATGTGCTCATGCTCACGGCCATTGTTGTGGGCGTGGCCACCCTTGGTGTGGCCCTGGCCCTGGCCATAAAGGTATATAAAACCTATGGTACCCTGGAGGAAGATGAAATTAACCAACAGCTGAGGAGCGGATAAAACCCATGACCCGTCATCTGCCTGCCTTAATCATCGTGATCCCCCTTCTGGCGGCCCTTGTCACCGCCGGATCAGGCTGGATCAGCCAGAAAGCCCCGTTTCGCATTGCCTTTGCAGCTCTGTTCTTCTCGTTTATCTGTGCCGTTCTGATGTTGATCCATGTGGTCACCACCGGAATTGCCATGGAATACAGGATGGCTGGCTGGGCCGGTCCCATGGGCATTGTCTATGTCATTGATCATTTAAGCGCCATTGTGCTTGTGGTTATCACTGCGGTATCCACCCTTAACCTTGTGGCCCAGAAGAAAAACATCGAGGCGGAGTTCAAGGACAAAGAAGGGGCCTTTAATGCCCTTTATGTATTATTCACCGCCGGACTCATCGGCATGACAGCCACCGGGGATGCCTTTAACCTTTATGTGCTTCTGGAAATTGTCTCCCTGTCCGGGTATGCCTTGATTGGCCTTGGTAACCACCGGGCACCCCTTGCCACCCTCAATTACCTGTTCCTGGGCACCATTGGGGCCACCTTTTATCTACTGGGGGTGGGTTATCTTTACATTGCCACCGGTACCCTGAACATGGCCGAACTTGCCACCATTATTCCCCTGAACATGGAATCCGGGGTGATTTTATTTGCCTTTATCATCTGCCTCACCGGGCTCTTTGTTAAGATGGCCCTGTTTCCCGTGCATGGCTGGTTGCCAGAGGCCTATTCCCAGGCCACCTCGGTGTCAGCAGGGCTCATTGCCCCCCTGACCACCAAGGTCACCGTGTACATTATGATCCGTATCTGCATGACGGTGTTCACCCCGGAATACACCTTTGGGCACCTGGATGTCAGCGGCTTTATTGTATTACTGGCCATTGTCACCATCGTGTTTGGGTCTTTGTCAGCCCTGGCCCAGAAAAACGTTAAAAGAATGCTAACCTATATCATCATCGCTGAAGTTGGCTACATGGTGGGTGGGTTTTTCCTGGGGAACCGGCTGGGTATCTCAGGGGCCATTCTCCACATCATCAACGATGCGGCCATGACCTTGGCTCTGTTCCTTGCCGCAGGTATATTCATCTGGAAAACCGGTGGGGAATCCCGCAACCATCTCAAGGGGCTGTTTGCCAAAATGCCCTTTACCATGGCAGGCTTTGTATTGGCAGGTCTGTCCGTTGTGGGGGTGCCGCCCACCTGCGGTTTTTTCAGCAAATGGTATCTGATCTCCGGGGGTATCCAGGCGGGTAACTATCTTTTTGTTGCCGCTTTGATTTTCAGCTCCCTTGTGAATGCGGTTCTGTTTTTTCGGCTGTTTGAAATTGCCTTTTTTGAACCCTTTGCCGACGCTGACAGCCATGGAAGCAGCCACGGAAGCCATTCCCATGGAGGCGCCCTTGCCATCAAAGAGGCCCCCCTGGACATGCTGATTCCATTTCTCATTGCATCCATGACCCTCATTATTCTGGGACTCTATTCAGGGACAATAGTTACCAACATCATTCAATTTGCCATACCGACAGGGGTGATCTAATATGCCAATGGAAACCGTCTTCTCTGTAAAGCCCTTTTTGGCCGTTCTTGTTTCTCTGATTGCCATACCCTGTATTATCTCAAGCCGATCACAGAATATCAGGGAATCATGGACCTTTGTTGCGGCAGCCATCAAGCTTGCCCTGGTGCTTTCAATGCTTCCGTTGGTGCTAAACGGAGGCGTGGTGGAATACACGGTGTGCCAGGTATTTCCCAATCTTGGGATCGCCTTTCGGGTGGATGCCTTTGGCATGCTCTTTGCTCTGGTGGCATCGTCATTGTGGATTATCACCTCCATCTACTCCATTGGATACATGAGACACTTGGACGAGCACAGCCAGACCCGGTATTTTTGCTTCTTTGCCGTGGCATTGTCCGCCACCATCGGGGTTGCCTTTTCTGCCAACCTTTTAACAATGTATCTTTTCTACGAAATGCTCTCCCTTGCCACCTACCCCCTTGTCACCCATCACCAGGACAAAGAGGCCAGAAGCTCGGGGAGAAAATATCTGTTGTACATCCTTGGCGGCTCCATCGGCTTTGCCCTGCCCGCCATGCTCATCACCTACCACTTCACCGGGACCCTTGACTTCACCGGCCATGGGGTCATGGCAGGCCATGTCACCTCGGGTACGGCCCTGGTGCTGAGCCTGATGTTTCTGTTCGGGTTTGCCAAGGTGGGGATCATGCCCATGCACTCCTGGCTTCCTGCGGCCATGGTGGCCCCAACGCCAGTCAGTGCGCTGCTCCACGCCGTTGCCGTTGTCAAGGTGGGTGCCTTCAGTGTGGTCCGGGTGTTCACAGGCATTGTGGGCACCGGGGTGCTGGCCGATTACAATATCAGTCTTATTGTGTGTATCATTGCCTCCTTCACTGTTATTGTGGCCTCCATGATTGCCCTTTCCCAGGATGAGCTCAAACGGCGACTGGCATTTTCCACCATTGGTCAGCTCTCCTATATTATTCTGGGGGTGGCGCTGTTGTCTGAATCGGGTATGACCGGTGGCATGCTCCACATTGCCATGCATGCCTTTGGCAAGATCACCCTGTTTTTCTGTGCCGGTGCCATTTTCTGTGCCACGGGCATCAAGTATATCAGTAAAATGAAGGGCATTGGGCGACGGATGCCCATCACCATGACAGCCTTTCTCATTGGTTCTTTAAGTGTGGTGGGGCTTCCACCCTGCGGCGGATTCATCAGCAAGTGGTATCTGGTGCTGGGCACCATTGAAGCCGGACAGATCGCCTTTTTGTTTGTGCTGTTGTCCAGCTCCTTTTTAAATGCTGCCTACTTTTTCCCGGTGTTTTACAATGCCTTTTTCTGTAGCCCGGACGAAATGCTGTTTGAGGATAAAGTGGATGAGGCCCCCATTTGGTGTGTGGTGCCCCTGGTAATCACCTCCGGCATTTCCGTGGTTCTCTTTTTCTATCCCCAGCCCTTTCTCAACCTTGCCAAACTGGCTGTCCAAAACATACTGGGAGGATAAATCATGAACGAAGAAAAATTTGAACTCAAACACGATCCAGTTCCAGGATACAAACCGGTTTTTCTGGTGGTTTTCACCTTGAGTGTTTTCTACCTTGGCGTGGTGTTTCTCAGCTCATTTTAAACCGATGGGGTCTAAACCGATGGACTTAGGTTGGTGTTGTATTACTTTTTTGACAACAACCTGGACTCAAACGTCATCAAGACAGGCCCCCCCACTGAGCCAAAAAGAATAAGGATGATGCACTGATCATGAAAAATGAAAAAAAGCATATGTTTGACAATCCCAAAAATGTGAAACGGCTCCTGGCCATTTTTTTCACCTCTGTGGTTATTCTCTTTATCATGGATTTCTTCGTTCATAAACATGCCCATTTCCCCTGGGAAAACTGGCCGGTCTTTTATGCCATTTTCGGCTTTGTGGCCTGCGTTTTACTGGTGCTGGTCTCAAGATTCATCCTGCGGCCTCTGGTGAAACGAAAGGAGGATTATTATGAATAACGTTTGTATCCCCCCGGCATTCATATTCATCATCGGTGCTTTGCTCATTCCCTTTCTCAGCGGAAAGACAAGATCCACCTATGTGGTGCTTTTACCTGTGGCAGGTTTTATCAATTTGATTTCCATCCCCATGGGAACGTTGATGACCGTGCCATTTCTGGATTACACCCTTACCCTTGTGCGCATTGATCGCTTAAGCCTTGCCTTTGGATATATTTTTCACATCATATCCTTTATCACCCTTATCTATATCCTGCATGTGAAAAAAAACCTTGAGTATGTGGCAGGCTTTATCTATGCCGGGGCCGCCCTTGGCACCATATTTGCCGGTGATCTGTTCACCTTCTTTGTTTTCTGGGAAACCCTCACCGTGGGCTCTGTGATGCTAATCTGGGCCCGGGGCACCAAGGCCTCTGCCGCTGCAGGATTTAGATATCTTATGATCCATGTCACCGGTGGATTGAGTTTGCTGGCCGGTATTGTGATGATGGTCATGAAAACCGGCTCCATAAAATTTGGGTTTATCGGCCTCACCGATGCGGCTTCCTGGTTTATTTTCATGGGCATTGGCGTTAACTGTGCCTGGCCCTTTCTTCACACCTGGCTCACCGACGCTTACCCCGAAGCCACCATTGGCGGCACAGTTTTTTTAAGTGCCTTTACCACCAAAACTGCCATTTATGCCCTGGCCCGGGCCTATCCCGGCACCGAACTCCTCATCTGGATTGGAGTTGGTATGGCGGCCTTTCCCATCTTTTTTGCGGTGATTGAAAATGATCTTCGCCGGGTACTTGCCTACAGTCTGGTAAACCAGGTGGGGTTCATGGTGGTGGGCATCGGCATTGGATCGGAGCTTGCCATCAACGGGGCTGTGGCCCATGCATTTAATGATATTTTGTTTAAAGGCCTCTTGTTCATGTCCATGGGGGCAGTGATGTACCGCACCGGAAAAATCAATGCCACGGATCTTGGGGGGCTCTATAAATCCATGCCCTGGACCGCTGCCTTTTGTATTGTGGGGGCTGCCTCCATATCGGCATTCCCTCTTTTCAGCGGGTTTGTGAGTAAATCCATGGTGATGTCAGCCGCAGGCAATCATCACATGATCGCCGTGTGGCTGGTGCTGCTCTTTGCGTCTGCCGGTGTATTCCACCATGCGGGCATCAAAATTCCATTTTTTGCCTTTTTTGGCCATGATGCCGGGCACCGGGTAAAGGAAGCCCCACCGCACATGCTCATTGCCATGGGACTTGCCGCCTTTTTGTGCATCTTCAACGGTACCTTTTATAAACCGCTTTACAGTATTCTTCCCTATGCTGCTAATTATGAGCCCTACACCTTGTCCCACATCGTCACCCAGACAGAACTGTTGTTCTACTCTGCCTTGGCTTTTACCCTGCTGTTGCTGTCGGGAATTTATCCGGCAGAAATGCGGGCCATTAACATTGATTTTGACTGGTTTTACCGAAAACCCCTTAACGCCCTGGAAGCCCTTTGTGCTCGATTTTTTAATGGTATCAACAGTGTTTGTGACCTTGTTTTTGTAAAAACACTGACAGGACAGATCAATGGATTTGCCGTTAATGCCACAGCAAAACTGACCAACAGCTTACTTTCTCCTGTATTTCGTGCCAATACCAAAAAATCCGGCGTTGATAAAAATCCAAGATTCCCGGAACAAGTTATTCCATGTGATCAGGATGTGGAAAAAGCCTTCAGCACCGGGACATCTCCCATTGGCATCTTTGCCGCCTGTGCCGGATTAATGATCGTGGTGATGTACTTTTTTGCATGATTTATACATATACGGGAGGCGCTATGAGCCTCCGTATAACCGCCACGGGCGAACCATATTCTGACCTTGGTCACCCACAACGAAGATTGAAAATTCCTCTTGATTTGCACACAACAAAGGTTGAAAGCCATCATGTTTACCGGGATTTTCTTATAAAAATATAACTGCCACGGGCAGACCGTATTGGATTTTGCCTGCCCACAACAAATATCGAAACTCCAGTTATTACAAATCATTGGACGGAGTTTCTTATAACCCACATGGCTGTAAGAATCAGCCACAACGAAAAATAAAACTCTAATAATATCAACACTTTAGGTGGAATTTCATATAAACATACATGGCAGTAACCACCTGCCACAACGAGAATTGAAACTCTCATGATTCCAGTATTTTGGACGGAGTTTCATATAAAATAAATATGGGGAACATATGATAACCAAGTCTGAATTAAAAAAAGATGAATTTCTGGAATCCCTCACCGATGAAATGCTTGAAAAATTTATACCTCTGACCGAAGAGTGGAGCGTTGAATCCGGTGAAATCATCTTTAACGAAGGCGATTCTGCGGACAATTTTTTCATGGTAAAGGCAGGAAAAATCCTGCTGGAACAAAAAATTTCCAAAGATATCATTGCAACGGTGGGAACGGTGGACCCCGGGGAATCCTTTGGTCTGTCCGTTCTTTTAGATGAACCCAGACGACTCATGACGGCCATCTGCAGTGAAACTGCCACGGTGTATGCCATCCATAAAAACTCCCTGCTGGACCTCATGGATAAAGACCACTCCATGGGATATTTTATCATGAAGCAGGCGGCCCGGGTACTGAACACCCGCCTGATCCTGAGAACCGAGCAGTTCCTAAGATCCATGCACACCCATCCGGACATCCACGAACTGGAATCCAACTGACCCAATATAGAAAAAGCTCTTTGGGATAAATTTCCAAAAGGACTTTTAAATTTTTCAGAAACAAAACATCGAAAACCTGGTGTCAGGCCTGCGTTGTTGCCATTAATAAATGTACGGAGTAGGGCTTGACTTATGGGCAGTATTTTCCACCCCGGGGGGCGACAACAATGCAGGCTTGACCCCATCAAAGGCGCCAGAAGTTTATGCCGGTTTTCTGAACCTCCTGGGCATCCAGCATGGATTTCACATCCACCATGCAACCCTTTTTGTTGAGGCAGGATGTGAATTTCGCTACAGACATATTTCGGTATTGTCTGTGAGGCACAGCAATAATCAACGCCCCAAGGTCGGTCATCTTTTCCCAGGGCTGCAGGTCCACACCATAGTATTTATGGGCCTCGGCCCCATCGGCCATGGCATCATGCACCAGCACTTCAGCACCATAATCCTTGAGTTCTTCAATGATATCAATAACCCTGGTATTACGCAGATCCGGGCAATCCTCCTTAAAGGTTAGGCCCAAAACCCCCACCCGGGCGTTCTTGATATTCTGGTTGGCATTAATCATCATCTTCACCGTTTTTTCCACCACAAACCTGCCCATGTTGTCATTGATGCGCCTGCCTGCCAGGATCACTTCAGGATGATACCCCTCGGATTCCGCCTTAAATGTCAGATAGTAGGGATCCACCCCGATACAATGTCCCCCCACCAAACCCGGTGAGAACTTCAAAAAATTCCACTTGGAACCTGCTGCCTCCAGCACATTTTTGGTATCAATGCCCAGTCGATCAAAAATCATGGCCAGCTCGTTCATCAGGGCAATGTTCAAATCCCGCTGGGTGTTTTCAATAACCTTGGCGGCCTCGGCTTCCTTGATGGTCTCCGTGCGATGCACGCCAGCAGTAACAATGGATTCATACAAAGCAGCCACCCGTTCCAGGGTGGGTTCATCATCCCCGGACACCACCTTGATGATCTTTGTTAACGTATGCTCTTTGTCACCTGGGTTGATGCGCTCGGGGGAATACCCCACATGGAAATCTTCCCTCCACTTGAGTCCAGACTCCTGCTCCAGAATGGGCACACACAGATCCTCGGTCACCCCGGGATACACCGTGGACTCAAAAATCACCAGCACCCCTTTTTTCATATTTTGTCCAACGGTTCTGGAGGCCCCTTCCACCGGCCTTAAATCCGGACGTCTGGCGCGGTCAATGGGGGTGGGAACGGCCACCACAATGTAATCGGCATCAGACAGCATGGCAGGATCGCAGGTGGCCGTAAACCGATCGGCCCGTTGAAACTCCTCCCTACTCACCTCACCGGTGGGATCTTGCATCTCACCACAATTTTTGACAATGCTTTCCTTGAGATCAAATCCCACCGTATCAAATTTTTCACCAAAATGAATTGCCAGAGGAAGCCCGACATAACCAAGCCCAACAACAGCTATCTTAGATTGATCATTCATCAATTTTTCCTTTTTAAATTCAATTGGGGTCAGGCTTGCGTTATTGTCGCTTTTAATTAAATTTTCTTTTAAATACAATCCTTTGTCAAAAGCATGGAAACTGATAAAAGCCTCAACCTCCAATAACACAAACCTGACCCCGTTGGCCCATAATTTGGGGAGTGAGCTAACAAAACCTACCTTCGGATGAAAGGTAAAAACGCAATTATTTTTTATAGATAGTTGACATTTTTTAGCTTTTATTGTTTCACCCCAAGCTGGACAAGCCAGAACCCAAAAGGTTTTCAGATTCTCTTGCCAAAAATGCTTTATTATTCTATCAGCTCCAGGAGCATGAGTCTGCAAGGGATCTTGTCCAGTGC
>CAKZLA010000519.1 GCA_937124525.1 uncultured Desulfobacterium sp. | reverse complement strand
GGCCTGCCTGTTTCATCATGTTGCGAAAGGTTGCCTCGTGGAGGCGTGGGGAACAAGATGCCACCACCACCCGGTCCAGGCCATGGGTTTCTATGTCCTCCTGGATTTCCATCTGGCCAGGCTCGGAGCAGGCATAGGTGATATCCCTTGCCAGAACCACCCCAGGCAGGGCCGCTACTTTTTCTGCTACCCCTTTGCAATCCACAGTTTTTCCAATGTTCAGACCGCATTGGCAGACATATACCCCAATGGCTGGTAAACTTTCCGCTGTTTTAGAAGATCGGTTTACTACGCTGGTTTTCATTAATCATGCTTCCTTTTTATATTATTCCCAGCAGACGTGGTCGGCAATGACGCTGGTTAAATCCACTAATTCCATCTTTAGTTTATCCCCTGCAAAGGGATCTTCCATGGCGCATCCCAAATGAATCCGGCATTTACCGCAGGAGGTGATCATCACATCGCTGTCGGTATTCCTGCCCTGGGCCAGCCGCTTTACCTGGAGCGCCTTACTGAACGCGTCACACCCGATCCAGGCGCTGTTGCCACAGCACAATGCTGTATTGCCGTTGTTTTGCATCTCCACAAAATGGCCCTTGCTGAAACGCCGGATTAATTTTCGCGGCAGATCCCGCACCGCCTCCAGGGAGTTTAACCGGCATGAATCCTGGTAGGTAAAGTTGATATCCGGATTTTCAATGGTCACGGCCCCCCTTTCCAGTTCCGCATCCAGAAATTCGTAGAGATGGGTCACCTTGAAGTTTAGCTCAATACCGTTTTCTTTGTAGGTCTGAACAAAGGTTTTGTAGCATTCAGGGCAGGCCGTTATCATCTCTTCAATGCCAAGGGAGTTGAGATAATCGCTGTTGAGTTTTGCAATTTTAATAAAATTATCCCGGTCTCCGGACCAGAGAAGATCGTGTCCGCAGCATCGCTCGTTGTCAAGGATACGGGGAGTGACATCAAAAAAGTTCAACAACCGCAAGGCATCGTTGAGAACTTTGGCATTTTTCACCTGCTGGTGATTCCTGAAAAACAGGTCAAAATAGGGTGCACATCCCCCATAAAAAAGCGTTTTGCTCTCTGGGTCTGTTTTAATGCTGGAAGGAATATCACCCCACCGCTTTTGCTGGAGACCGGGGCTTGTCATGGACCGCATGAGAGAGTGGAAAAAACCGCCATGGGTCTGGTGACTCTCTTTGCGATTAAAAAGAACACTTCTGAGATCCTGGATCAGGAGGGGAAAATTCACCTCGGAGGGGCATCGTTCATAACAGGTGCCGCAGGTGAGGCAGGACCAGATATTGTTTTTAACATTCTCGGAATCCAGCTGCCCTGCGATGAGACTGCCCACCAGGGTGCGGGGGGAAAAATCCTTGCCGCACAGGGCCAGGGGGCAGGAGGATGTACATTTGCCGCAATCCTGACAGGCGTAGGCATCGTGCTTTAAAATGATCTTTCGGATGGTCTCCTTGGTGGTGGCGGGTGCCATGACAAGAAGTTCCTGCCCGGATTCAGCAAAGGCCTTTTCAGGGAAGTCACCTCCGGGTGCAGCGCTGACAATGGGGCTCTTGCCAAGGGCTTTTATATCTGAAACAAAGTCGGCCAGAAATTCCTTCATGGGATCAACATCATCGGGCAGAAAGGTGGCAAGGCGCAACCTGTCCCTGCCAAGGCCCAGCACCTCTATGATCTCCCTTGTATCTTCGGTGTTTTTAATGGCATTGTCTGTTCCACTGCCATATCGGCAGGTCCCCGGCGCACACCCTGCCAGGGCCACCCCGTCGGCACCCATTTCAAAGGCTTTGAACAACAATGCCTTGCTGATCCTGCCTGTGCAGGGAATACGAATCATCTTGATTTCTCCGGGAATTTTGTAGCCATCTTCCTGGAGGGCCTGGAAAGCCCCGTGGGGACCCCAGTTGCATAAAAACAGTACTATTTTATAATTTTCCATGGGTCTTGCACCGCAACCTTTAACTTTTAACCGAGAAGTCCCTTGCACATCGTTGATGTGGCGGGGGATGAATCGGCATATTTGCCAATTATTTTAATACCCTTTTTTTATTAGAAAATAAAACTTCCGGGCAACCTCAGCAGAGCCCCCCCGAGGGGCAATAGGAACCGGCCAATTGGGCCGTCTACGGTTCCGGGCCGGGCCCATTGCCCCTCGGGGGGGCGGCATAATGCCATTTTCTATATTCGTTGTGCCCGTGGCATTTATAAGAGCATCTCCTCCAGTGAGCGTTCCAGAAACACCTGGTCCCGGTAAGGACTGTCCGCCGCATTGGTGGGACACACAGATATACAATTACCGCACCCCTTACAAAAGGCCTCGTCCACAGATGCGGCCCATCCCCCCACACCATTTGGATTCAGGGTCACTGCCTGGTAGGCGCACTCGGCCACACATCGACCACATCCCCGGCACTTATCCGCATCCACAACCACCGTGAACCCCTTGCTTTTACGGGGACCCCTTGGCATGATGGCCGCTGCCAACACGGCAGCAGAAGCCCCCTTTTTCTTGTTGGACACACTGATATTGGAAGGGTCTGCAAGGAATATCCCCGGAATGGAGGTCATGCCCGGCATAATATAGGGCCGGCCCACCTTGCCCTTTTCCTGCATGGCGGAAGACACGGTTCTGTAGGCAAGTTTCTGCTGATGAAGATACTTTATCTGCCGCCTTGAACGCTCTCCCATTATGACGGTGCCAGCATTAAATTCCTGGCGGTTTCCCTCTATATCCACATTGATCTGGAAATTGCCCAGGGTGCCTGTCATATCCCGCACAGACGAGCCTTTAAAGCAGAGAATATTGGGATGGGAGATCATTGTTTCAAGGGGTTTGTCCGTGGCACCGAACATCACCACATCTGTACCTGTTTCGGCAAGCATCATGGCACTTGTCACCGACGCTTCGGAATCCCCGATAACGGCTGTGGTAAAGTTGTAATTGCGCATGGGAGAAGCAAAGGGTCTCAGCTGTTGTGCCCTGCCAATGGAACGGGTGATCAGGCCCTTTAAGCGTTCAATGGCAAGGTTTCTGTTCTGCTCTAACAAAGAGAGGGCCTCCCCACGAATATTGCAGGTCTCCACCATGGATCTGCCAATGCCGGTGCCCGTGAAAAGTCCGTGTTTAAGGCGGCTTCTCTGATCCGTACATGCGCTGCATACAAAGTTCAAGGGGCAGCAGACGCAAGAGGCAAGAACAATGCGGGTGAGGGACTTTGTCCGCACTGTTTTAATGATTTCGGAAATGCCCTGGGGGGTACAGGCGGACACCATGGTGGCTGAATAAACCACAGAGTCATGGTTGATCAAAGAGTCCACAAACTGGTCCATGGCACCATCCCAGCCAAGAGAATCGTTGCATCGACAGACAAACACCCCGGTTCTTGCAACCCCGGGGGAAAAAGAGGTCATGGGGGCGGCGTGGGCAACCCCACTGCCTTTTCTGGACCAGGAACCGTTTTTCAGGAGAATCATGGCCTGGGATGCGGCGGCAAATCCCCGCATCATCATGGCATGGACATCTGGGTGGGAGGTTTTGGGACCATAGGCCCGGATGACGTCGTCTCCCTTTACGGCAGGTGCCATGGAAGGATCGGCCAGAATCACCACCCCGGCATGGACTGAAAATTCCTCCTCCTCTTCCCTGTGATCAATGGCCTTGATGGCACTGCAGGCATCAACACACTCCATGCATTCGGAGCAGACCCCGCACTGGAGGCATCGGCCTGCCTCGTGGATTACCTGGTCCTTTGAAAGCCCCAGGGCCACCTCGCAATACCCCTTTACCCGCTGCGCCACTGCTTCTTCCGGCATCACAGCCCTTGGCACCACGGGAAGGCTCTCACAAATATCGGGAAATTCCCGGTTTGAAACCCGCTGGTTCTCTCCATTGAGCCCAAGTTGATAAAGATCGTTCAAGGCTTGCTTGGCTGCGGATTTACCCTGGGCCATGGCATGGACCACCGTGGCGATCCCCCCTGCGGCATCACCGGCAACATAGATGTGACTGTTTTTTGAACCGTTGTTTTGTGGGTCCAGATAGCCATTTGCGTTAACTTCAAACTCTTTTGTTCCACACAATTCTCCGTAGGCACCGGTCTGCCCAATGGCCACCAGAACAAGGTCTGCAGGTACGGAAAAGGGCTGTGAATCCCCTATGATTTCAGGCCAGGCAATGCCATTTTCAGCGGGCTTTCCCGGCTGTGTGGCTTTGCACTTCACTCCGGTTACCCTTCCGTTTTCTCCAAGGAATTGAACCACCTGACTTCTGTCTTGGATGGCAATTCCCTCTTCCAGGGCCTCCCTTATCTCATCGTGATCGGCGGGTATCTCATCCTTTCCAAACCACGAGACCATGGTCACTTGTGAGCCCGTCCTTGACACCACCCGGGCAAGATCAAATGCGGCATTGCCATCCCCGATGACAATAACATTTTGAGGCAGTTCATGATGTTCTTCTCCATGAAAGGCCGTGAGAAAAGAGATGCACCCTTGAACCCCTTTAAGATTTTCCCCGGAAACCCCAAGTTTTCTGTCACACCAGGAACCCGTGGCCAGGATAATGGCATCATATTCTTTCTTAAGCCCGGTGAGATCTGATTCAAGATCCATGGGCCGGGAGGTTCTTATCTCCACCCCGGATCTTTTTATATGGGCAAGTTCCCTTTCAAGTATGTTTCTGGGAAGGCGGTGGGGACCGATGCCATACCGAAGCAGACCTCCTGCCTCGGGTTTTTCCTCAAAAATAACGGCTTTGCATCCATTTGATACCAATTCATGGGCCGCAGCCAGTCCCCCGGGTCCAGACCCGATGACAGCTATTTTTCTGCCCTCCACAAAAACAGGTTCTGATCTGTGTGACTCACCCGGATTTTCCTCAACATCGGCCAGAAAACGCTTGATGGCCCGGATGGACAGGGGTTCATCCATCTGGGTGCGCCGGCACTCATCCTCACAGGGGTGGGTGCAGATCCGGCCACAGATGCCCGGTAGAATATTTTGCCTTCGAATGAGGTCCAGGGCGCTTTGGAACCGGCCCTGACCTGCCAGGGCCACATATCCCTGGACATTGACGCCCAGGGGACACCCGGTGCTGCACAGGGGCGTTTTCCTTTTATCAATGATGGCCCGGCCAGGAAGACTTCTGCGGCTTATCACTGCCACGGGTTTGGTTCCATCCTCCAGAATCACGGGGCAGGTATCCACACAACGCCCGCACAGGGTGCAGGTATCTGTATCCACAAAGGTCTGTTCTTTTACCACGGAGACCTTAAATCCCTGCATGTTGTGCTTGATGCTGCTCACCCTTGCCGGAAGAATACAAGAGATGTCCGGGTTTCTCATGAGGCGCATGAGCCCTGGCCTGTGGGCATGGTTAAAGGGAACCCCGGACTTGAGGGTAAATCCGGTGTCTGCAAGTTTTTTGTCCATGTCCGGGTCACAATCCACCAAGGTGACGGGAATGCCAAGTTCCCCCAGCTTGTTTGCCGCCAGAATACCCGACGGCGTGGCACCAATGACCATGACCCTGCGGAGACGATCTTTCTTACGCTTCATTTTCCTGCTCCTGTTTGGCCACTGGCCCTTTTTTCAAGTCCCTTGAGTTTGGACAGCCCATAATCAAATCCCAGGTTAAAGGCCTTGGTATTCATTTTTTCTGTGCCCTTGGGAACGGAGGAGGTAACGGCAAAAAGCGCGGCATCCTTGGTTACAAGCCCGGTAACTGAAGTGGTAAATCCCACCATGATGATGTTCGCCATCATCTTTCTACCAAGTTCCTCTGCCATACGGGTGGCGGGGATGGCAAAGCAGAGCCTGTCATCCAGGGGATTCACAAGGTCTTTGTCCGTGAGGAGAAACCCCTCGGGTTTCAGGGACTGGTAATATTTTTCATAGGCGGATTGGGACATGCATGCCAGGATATCAGGGGTTGTAATATAGGGATATTGAATGATGGTATCGGAGATCACCACCTGGGCACAGCAGGCACCTCCCCTTGATTCCGGGCCATAGGACTGGACAAGGGTGCTCTCCTTGTCATCCTTTAAGGCCGCAGCCATGCCAATGATGCGCCCGGCAAGGATGATGCCCTGGCCACCAAAACCCGTCACGATGATCTCCTGTTTTTCTTTTTTATCAGACATATGGTTTAACCCGTAAAAAGTTGATGTTCAATGTTGAGAGGTGCTGGTACTGAGTATTAGGTACTGGGTACTGGGTGTTAGCGCACCTTAATTTTTGTTGTGGCAAGGGAGCTTGCCCGGGATGTCTAAATCCAGCACTTCTATTGCTCGGTTTTTAGATACCCCGGATTTTGACATTGTCGCTATTGGAAAGTTTGGGCTTGATCACTATTGTGACGACGGCTCAAGATAAATTCGATTGTATTGCTCATCATGGGATGGCTTTTCAACGTCCACAAATTTACCCAGGATCACCTTTTTCTTAAAATCAATGCCAAGCTCGCCAGGGTCGGCATTGTTTTTTATAATGGTGTTGTCGTGGTATTCCCTTAATGTGTCCAAGGATTTTTGTTTATTTCGTCGACCATAGTTGATGGGGCAGGGTGACAGGGCCTCAACAAAGGAGAATCCCTTGTGATTAATGGCCTCTTCAATGCTGTCGGTAAGATCCCTTGAGTGGAGCATGGTCCACCTTGCCACATAGGTGGCCCCTGCGGCATAGGCAAGCAACGGAAGGTTAAAGGGAGATTCCGGGTTCCCTCCCATGGAGGTGGAGGATCGGGCCTCATGGGGGGTTGTGGCCGCTGCCTGTCCCCCGGTCATGCCATAAATGAAATTGTTGACGCAGATCACGGTGATGTCCATGTTCCGCCGGGCCGCATGGATAAAATGGTTCCCGCCAATGGCAAAGAGGTCTCCATCGCCTGAAAAAACAATGACGTTGGTTTCGGGTCTTGCCATTTTGATGCCCGTGGCAAAGGGAATGGCTCTGCCGTGGGTGGTGTGGAAACTGTCGATGTTTATATAACCGGCTCCCCTTCCAGAACAGCCAATGCCTGAAACCATGGCAAAATCATCGTAATCTATCCCCGTGTTTTTCATGGCCGTCAGACAGGCCGTAAAAACAGACCCCGTACCGCACCCGGAACACCATATGTGGGGAATCCTTTCCATGCGAACAAGATCTTCCAGGGGATGGAGGACGGGTACCGTTTCTTTTACTGCTGGATTACCCATGGTTAAAATGCCTCCTTCATGATGGAAATCACCGCTTCGGGGGGCACCACCGCACCCCCGGGATGGCCCGCAAGATATGAGGGAACCCTGTAGCCCGCACAGCGCTCCACTTCTCGGCTGATCTGGCCCATGTTGATTTCAACGGTGATAAAGCCTTTCACCCTCAAGGCAAGTTCCTTTATTAAATGATCCGGGAAGGGCCACACGGTGATGAGTCTTAAGAGCCCGGCCTTGATGCCCTGTTTTCTTGCCATGTCAACGGCGGTGTAACTTGTCCTGGATGAAACACCATAGGAGACGATGACGATGTCTGCATCATCCAAAAGGTATTGCTCGGTCATGACAATGTCGTCAAGGTTGTTTTTTATCTTGCCCAGCAGACGTTCCATCATTTCCGCCTGGGTATCCACAGTCATCACCGGGTAGCCTTTTTCATCGTGGGTAAGTCCTGTCACATGGACTTTGTACCCCTGGCCGATGGAGGGCATGGGGGCGACCCCGTTGGCCCCTGGTCTGAAGGGGTGAAAGTTCTCCTTTTTCCCCCGGGGTTGAACCCTTGAAAAGGTTTTGATGGCTTTTTTTTCCGGGATGACTACCTTTTCACTCATGTGTCCCACAATTTCGTCGGACATGATGAAAACCGGGGTGCGATATTTTTCACTTAAATTAAAGGCGGTGATGGTGAGGTCAAACATCTCCTGGGGAGATGAGGGTGCCAGGGCAATGATTTCATAATCGCCATGGGAACCCCATTTGGCCTGCATCATGTCGGCCTGGGCACCCTGGGTGGGCAATCCCGTGGAGGGGCCTCCCCGTTGGACATTTACTACCACACAGGGGGTTTCTGTTACAATGGCAAGCCCCACTGTCTCCATCATAAGGCTGAAGCCGGGGCCTGACGTTGCCGTCATGGTTTTTTTGCCTGTCCATGCTCCGCCAAGAATGGAGGTCATGGCCGCGATCTCATCTTCCATCTGTATATAGGTGCCCCCCACATGGGGAAGTCGCTCGGACATGTGCTCTGCAACCTCGGTGGCAGGGGTAATGGGATACCCCCCGAAAAAAAGGCACCCCGCCGCAATGGCCCCTTCGGCACATGCGATGTCTCCGTTGATAAAATGCTTACCTGTATCGACTGCTGGTTTCATCCTTACCTCAATACTCCCTTGTTCGACATTGGACTGGCAACGTCTGCCTGTCTGTTGTGTGGACCATGGAAAGACAGACCCTTGAATTTTTTTTGCGGGTTCAACTTTTCACCAGGGAGTCCCCTTTTGAATTTCTGTTTCAGTGTTTCAGGAGGGGCAGTTGATTGTCTTCTCCTGACATATTCCCTGGAAATTCTGACTAAACGGTGGCTTTTTCTGCCATGGCTTCTGTGGAAAAAATGGCAAACTCGGGACAGAGAATCTCACAATAGTGGCAGTTCAGGCACCCCTCCACCTTTAACTGGGGAGGATGGTAGCCGTTTTTGTTGAATGCCTTTGAAAATTCAAGAACACCCCTTGGGCAGTACTCAATGCAGTAACCGCAACCCTTGCAGCGGTCCTCAATGATGTGGACAACTCCCTGTGTTACTTCAACCTCTTCTGAATCAAGAGGAACTCTCCAGTATTTCATAGCCCCTTCCCTATATTGACGCATTAATATCGCGATTAATTATTTGCTGGCCAATGCATATATCATCTTTTTGAGAATTGGAAGGGAATTTTTTGACGGTTTGTGAGCTTTGGTGTGATGGGGTGGCTAAAAATATGAGGGTATCTGGAGTTGTGTGCTGTTTTATCTCTTTGGGGGGGCTTTTTCTCTTAATGTGCATATTCCCGTAGATAAATAATATCCGCAGTGGGTCTCTTGGCTGGTTATGATACTGTAGTATTGCACATTAGGAAACATTATTGACACAAAATTATCGTGGGTATAAGGAATAATGACTTTGTTCTTTTTCTTGCATTCAACTTGTCAACCCAGAGAGTGTTTGATGGACTAAGTGATGTGCTAAGCCTTGCTGTATTTAAAGGATAATCCGATGATAGATGACAACAGCATACAAATCTACCAGAGTCCGGACGGGGAAACCTGTGTGGATGTCCGGTTTGAAAAAGAGACGGTCTGGCTGACACAGGCTCAGATGGCAGCGTTGTTCCACCGGGATGTGTCTGTTATTTCACGTCATATCAAAAATGCTGTCCATGAAGGGGAAATCCATGAAAAAAGCAATTTGCAAAAAATGCAAATTGCTCGTTCTGACAAGCCGGTTACCCTTTATGACCTGGATGTGGTGATTTCTGTCGGATACCGGGTGAAATCCCCACAGGGTGTGCAATTTCGCCGGTGGCACACTTCCCACACGCAAATCGGCCATGACATCCATTTTTGAATTGAAAAAGCAATTGATGGCAAAAGGCGAAGCATCAGATTTGTTTGCCAGGATGTCCCGTCCGGACAGTATTGAGGCTATTTTTGGCAATCTCGACCAGACCGTATTTGGAGAACCTGCCTATCCGACCATTGAGAGCAAGGCTGCCCATCTTTTATATTTTGTGGTGAAAAACCATCCGTTTATCGACGGCAATAAGCGCAGTGGCGCATTTTTATTTATAGATTTTCTTCACCGGAATGGCTGCCTGATAAATACGAATGGCCAGCCTGTGATTAATGAAACTGGACTTGCAGCTTTAACCCTGCTGGTGGCCGAATCTGATCCAACACAAAAAAAGACCCTGATTAAATTGATAATGAATTTGTTGTGCAAACCCGAAGCCTAACCATTTAAGAAAACAAAAAGAGGGCTGATGCCCGTGATTCAAAGGGAATTTAGAGACTGTTTACCTGATTTTAAGAATTAAAAATTTAGAATTAATTGATACTTTCTGACATAAGAAGCCTGAAATTTTGCTTTGTAATGATTGAAAGAACAGCATCATTTAAACACTTTCCTTGCATAAGTAAATTTTTCAACACACAATCATCCGGGAGATTTTATGTCCAATCCATTTTTTGAAAAGCCCATACTGAACTCACCCTATGACTATCCGAGCAGACATTGGGAATTGGATCAAACAGGACAACCGACGCAAAAAATCATAAACAAAAGACGTGACGCATCCTTTGTGAGGCCTATTCCGAAACCGCGTAAACAGAAGGGTCTGGCTGAACAGGCTGAATTATTTCCCCACGAGCTATCCTCAGAAAAGCAAAAATATGACCATACGGTATTAATCAATGCCGTTCGCAGGGAAGTAAACAAGTGGCGTAAAATACCCAATGCCAACGAATGGCGTGTCTCACCGGAAACCGCCCGTCTGCTTGAGTTCTGGCGACATCATAAATTTTCAGATATCCGACCGTTTTTTTGTCAGGTGGAGGCGGTGGAAACTGCCATCTGGCTGACCGAAGTGGCTCCGCAGATGGGAAAATTGGAAAAAAGTTTCCTCAAGGAATTGGGTAATGCCAACAGTGAAGCCAATCCCGGACTGAACCGTCTGGCACTGAAACTTGCAACCGGAGCCGGAAAAACAACGGTGATGGCCATGCTCATTGCCTGGCAGACCATCAATGCTGTTCGAAATCCAAACAGCAAGAAATTTACCCGTGGATTTTTGATTGTTGCGCCAGGTATCACCATCCGTGATCGGTTGCGCGTTTTGATGCCCAATGACCCGGACAGCTATTATAAAAACCGCGAGGTGGTGCCCGTGGAAATGCTGTCCGATCTCAACAAGGTCAAGATCGTCATTACCAACTACCACGCATTCAAACTGCGTGAGCGCATGGGAATTTCAAAAGGCGGGAGACGTCTACTCCAGGGCCGTGGAAAACCACCAGTTGAAACCCTGGAAACTGAAGGGCAAATGCTACAGCGAGTTCTGCCCGAACTGATGGGATTGAAAAATATTATCGCCATCAACGACGAAGCCCATCACTGCTACCGGGAGAAACCGGACGGAGATCCCGGAGAGAAACTGAAAGGGGATGAAAGAAAACAAGCCGAGAAAAACAAGGAAGCTGCAAGGCTTTGGATCAGCGGTCTTGAGGCAGTCAACCGGAAATTGAGGTTGAGCCGTGCCTTTGATCTTTCCGCCACACCTTTTTTCCTCAGTGGCTCCGGTTACATTGAGGGTACTTTGTTCCCGTGGACCATGAGTGATTTTTCTTTGATGGATGCCATTGAATGCGGCATTGTAAAGCTTCCCCGGGTTCCGGTGTCTGAAAATATCCCTGGAAATGACGTTCCCATGTTCAGGGAACTATGGAAACACATTGGCAAAAAAATGCCTAAAAAGGGCAGAGGCAAAAGCAAAGCCCTTGATCCCTTAAGCATTCCGGTGGAATTGCAAACGGCCCTACAGGCACTTTACGGCCATTATGCGAAAACTTACCAACTTTGGAAAAAAGAAGATCTCAACATACCGCCATGCTTTATTGTGGTCTGCAACAATACGTCCACATCCAAACTGGTCTACGATTATATTTCCGGGTTTATCCGTGAACATGAAGACGGCAGTTCCAATGTGGTCAACGGCCGGCTGGAACTGTTCCGCAACTTTGATGAACATGATAACCCGCTGGCCCGCCCCAACACCCTGCTGATCGACAGCGAACAGCTGGAATCCGGCGATGCCCTTGATAAGAATTTCAGAGCACTGGCCGCCGATGAAATTGAACGGTTTAAACGGGAAGCCATGGAGCGTGGCGGGGATCTGGCCAATCAGCTCATGGCGGGAAAAAACATCGACGACGCTACTCTGCTGCGTGAGGTCATGAATACCATCGGAAAACCCGGAACCCTCGGAGAATCCGTCCGTTGTGTGGTTTCGGTATCCATGCTGACCGAAGGCTGGGATGCTAACACAGTGACCCATGTCCTTGGGGTTAGGGCTTTCGGAACCCAGCTCCTGTGTGAGCAGGTGATCGGACGTGCCCTGCGCCGCCAGTCCTATGATTTAAATGAAGAAGGGTTGTTTGACGTCGAATATGCCGACGTCCTCGGAATCCCCTTTGATTTTACCGCCAAACCAGTCATCATCAAACCGAAACCGCCCCGCCCTACAGTCCAGGTAAAGGCGGTTCTGCCCGAGCGCGAAGCTTTGGAAATAGGGTTCCCCCGGGTGGCCGGATACCGGGTAGAGCTGCCGGATGAACGCCTGACTGCATCATTTAATGAAGACTCGGTTTTTGAACTCACCCCGTCCATTGTCGGCCCGTCAATCACCAAAAATTCCGGTATTATTGGTGAAAGCGTGGATCTGAGCCTGGAGCATATCCGGGACATGCGTAAATCATCACTGCTGTTTCATCTCACCCAACGGCTGTTGTACACCAAATGGTGTGACCCCGGGGAAGACCCCAAGCTTCACCTGTTCGGGAACCTCAAACGACTCACCAAACAATGGCTGGACACCTGCTTGGTCTGCAAAGGCGATACTTACCCCGGCCTTTTGATGTATCAGGCTCTTGCCGATATTGCCTGTGGACGGATTACCTCCGCCATCACCCGGGCCGAACAGGGCAACCGCCCCATCAAGGCTGTGCTCGATCCCTACAACCCGACAGGGTCCACGAGATATGTGAACTTCACCACAACCAAAACTGATCGTTACGAGACCGACAGCCGCCGCTGCCAGCTTAACTGGGTAATCCTTGACAGCGACTGGGAGGCTGAGTTCTGCCGTGTGGCCGAAGACCATTCCAGAGTATTGGCATACGTAAAAAACCATAATTTGGGGTTTGAGGTTCCCTATCGGTACGCTTCGGAAACACGCATTTACCGCCCCGACTTCATTGTCCAGGTGGATGATGGTAAGGGTGCCGCTGACCCCCTCAACCTGGTTGTTGAAATCAAGGGATACCGGGGTGAAGACGCCAAGGAAAAAAAATCCACCATGGACACTTACTGGGTGCCTGGTGTAAATAACCTTAAAACATACGGGCGCTGGGCATTTGCTGAGTTTACTGATGTGTTCCGCATGCAAGAAGATTTTAAAGAAAAAGTTAAAGAAGAATTCAACCGGATGCTGGAGAGTGCTCTCGTTAAATAAGTGATTTAAGGAACTAAAATGGCCAAAAAGAAACAACCGCTGACAGTCGAAACCCTGACCCATGCCGATGCCACACGCAAAAACATTCCCACGGCCGAATATCAGTCGGTAATGGAAAAAGAACTTCAGATGTTGGTCAAAGTCTCCTATCCCCGGGGAAGTGCCGGACTGGAAGAGGAAAAACAGGGGCGGAACCCGGATCTTGACCCCCAGCTGATCTGGCGGGGCAAGGACCAGCAGGACTGGTCCGGCCTGGTGGTACAGGCCCCGCCTTTGTATATCCAGGAAAAAATGCATCCCAAAGTGCTCATTGATGATCTGAAGAAGCGGACAGGGGCTTCAAAATCCAAGGACGGGGTCGAACAGCTTGACCTGTTTGGCGATTTTAACGGGCTTCCGAATGAGAGTGCCAGAACCGAGTTCTACCAGCATGAAGGAAAGTGGCAGAACCGTATGATCCTGGGCGATAGCCTGCAGGTCATGGCCTCCCTGGCCGAGCGGGAAGGATTGCGTGGCAAGGTTCAGTGCATCTATCTTGATCCACCCTATGGCATCAAGTTCAACTCCAATTTCCAGTGGACCACCACCAGCCGGGACGTGAAAGATGGCAAAGCGGACCACATCACCCGGGAACCGGAGCAGGTCAAAGCATTTCGGGATACCTGGCGGGACGGTATCCATTCATACCTGACCTATCTGCGGGACAGATTGACCGTGGCCCGGGAACTTTTGACTGATTCCGGTTCTATCTTTGTGCAGATCGGGGATGAGAATGTGCATCGGGTGAGGGCTTTGATGGATGAGGTGTTTGGGGATGAAAATTTTGTTGTGCAAATTGGTTTTCAAAAAACTGGGGGTTTAGCAGGACGATATCTTGAATCAACTCAAGACTATATTTTATGGTACGCAAAACGTAAGAAGGATTTGCTATTCCATCAACTATACACAGAGCGAAAAGAGGGTAACACATCGCTTGATCGTTACGACAAGCACGAAACAGAACTGTTTATTGAAGAGCCTGTGAGCAGACCTACCATTGAAATTGACATGTTACGTAGATTTCAATTGGCTCCATTATATTCAGATGGAGAATCTGCTTCTGGAAGCTCTCCTATATACTTCCAAGGTAACAAATTCACTACGCGAAGAGGAACTCACTGGAAAACCCGTCCTGATGGGAATGAACGACTTAACAAGTCAAACAGGATCTCTTCAATGGGGAAAACTATCCGTTACAAGAGGTATATAGCTGACTTTAGTGTTATCCCTATAACTGAGCGTTGGGACTCAATGCAACTTGGTGTCCAAAGAACTTATATTGTTCAAACCGCAAATGAAGTAATCAAAAGATGTATACTAATGGCTACAAACCCCGGCGACCTCGTACTCGACCCCACCTGCGGGTCCGGCTCCACAGCCTATGTGGCCGAACAATGGGGCCGTCGTTGGATCACCATCGACACCTCCCGGGTTTCCCTGGCCCTGGCCCGGGCCAGGATCATGGGAGCCCGCTACCCCTATTACCTTCTGGCAGACAGCCGGGACGGTCAGCTCAAGGAGGCTGAAGTCACCCGAAACGCTCCATCCAGCCATCCCACAGGGGGAAACATCCGTCACGGTTTTGTTTACGAGCGGGTGCCCCACATTACCCTGAAAGCCATAGCCAATAACGCTGAAATTGATGTGATCTGGGAGACTTTCCTGACTAAACAGGAGCCCCTTCGCAAGGCATTGAACAAATCCCTTAAAAAAAAATGGGAAGAATGGGAGATTCCCCGGGAATTCGACGAAGGATGGCCCGTTAAAGCCCGGAAACTCCATGCCGACTGTTGGAAACAGCGCATTAAACGTCAAAAGGAGATTGATGCCTCCATTGCGGCCAAAGCAGATCATGAATTCCTTTATGACAAACCCTATGAGGATAAAAAAAAGGTCCGGGTGGCAGGACCCTTTACCGTGGAAAGCCTTTCGCCCCATCGGGTCCTGGGGGTGGATGAAAACGATGAACTGATTGATCCCCTGGAATCCGGGGTGGTTGAAGGGCATAGTGGTGCCGGATCTGAATTGGATTTTGTACAGATGATCCTGGAAAACCTGAAAACCGCCGGAGTGCAGCAGGCCCACAAGGATGACAGGATTACCTTCACCTCCTTGAAACCATGGCCGGGGGATCTGGTATGCGCTGAAGGAAAGTACATCGAAAGCGCTGGCAGTCGTGGCTGGGAAAAAAGGGCCGCCATATTTATCGGTCCGGAATTCGGCACAGTATCCCGCCCGGACCTGGTAAAGGCGGCCCGGGAATCCGGGGATGCGGATTTTGACGTACTCATCACCTGCGCCTTTAATTATGACGCCCATTCGTCCGAATTTGATAAACTTGGCCGAATTCAGGTGCTCAAAGCCCGGATGAATGCAGATCTACACATGGCCGAAGACCTCAAAAACACCGGCAAAGGCAACCTGTTCGTGATCTTTGGCGAACCGGATATTGATATCCTGGAAGCTGACAATGACCAGATCCAGGTCAAGGTCAATGGGGTTGACGTGTTCCATCCCAACACCGGGGAGGTCCGATCCGATGGGGCCGATGGCATTGCCTGCTGGTTCATTGATTCTGATTACAACGAACAGGCTTTTTTTGTCCGACAAGCCTATTTCCTTGGGGCCAACGATCCCTATAAAGCCTTGAAAACCACCCTCAAGGCGGAAATTGACCCAGAGGCATGGGCATCCCTGCACAGTGACATCTCCCGGCCCTTTGCCAGACCGGAATCCGGCCGTATTGCCGTCAAGGTCATCAACCATCTGGGGGACGAGGTGATGAAGGTGTTCAGGGTGTGATCATTGTGGACGTTTTCACCGATTGATGACAAATTGGGCTTGAGACAAGAACAATAATACATGGGGATTCAATGAATATCGATGAAACAAAGGCGGATGAATCGGTTTGTTTCGTTTGTGTGTATCTAAAAATTATAAAAGAGTGGTGACATGCCATGGACTTTCGTATTGCCGATACCTTCACAGGCAGCCTTGCCAAACTCACCGGGGAAGAGCAGAAAGCTGTCAAGACAACAGCCTTCGATCTGCAAATCAATCCGCCCAACCCTGGAATGCATTTTCACAGGATTGAGAATGTCAGGGATAAAAATTTCTGGTCGGTCCGGGTAAACAGTGATATTCGGATCATTGCCCACAAAACAGCCAGCAGCCTGCTGCTGTGTTACGTGGATCACCACGACAGTGCTTATCATTGGGCTGAAAAACGCAGACTGGAGACCCATCCCAGAACCGGGGCCGCCCAGATAGTGGAAATCCGGGAGACTGTCCGGGAAATTACAATTCCCTCCTATACGCCCGTACAGGACACCGCACCATCCAAAGCAGCGCTGTTTGAACATGTGGCCGAAGACCTTCTCCTGGGGTTTGGTGTGCCCATGGAATGGCTGGCCGATGTGCAAAAAGCCGATGAAGACAGCCTGCTGCTCCTGGCCGATCATCTTCCGGGTGAAGCTGCTGAAGCGTTGCTGGAACTTGCCACTGGCGGACAACCCCGTGTGCCTGTTGTCTCTCAACAAAGTGAAGATCCTTTTGAGCATCCGGATGCCCAGCGACGATTCCGCATCATGTCGGACGTCAAAGAACTGTCCATAGCCCTGGATTACCCTTGGGATAAATGGACTGTTTTTCTTCATCCGGTGCAACGTCAAATTGTGGAAAAGGATTACAACGGCCCTGTCCGGATATCAGGGTCTGCAGGAACAGGGAAGACCATTGTTGCCCTGCATCGTGCGGTCCACCTTGCCCGCGAGCATTCCGATGCCAGGGTATTGCTCACCACTTTTTCGGACACCCTTGCCAATGCCCTTTGTGTGAAATTACGGCGGTTGATCCAACATGAGCCCCGGATCGCCGAAAGATTGGAAGTGCATGCCATTGATGCGGTGGGAAAGAGGCTGTATGAAGCACAACAGGGTACGATCAAGATTGCCGATGGCGGACAGATTCGGCAACTGCTGAGTGAGGCTGCCAGCCGGGTAGCGGATTTTAAATTTACGGTTCGTTTCCTGATCGGGGAATGGAACGATGTGGTTGATGCCTGGCAGTTAAAAAATTGGGAAGCTTACCGTGATGTGATGCGCCTGGGCCGCAAAACCCGATTGCCCGAAAAACAGCGAGAGGTGCTCTGGGCAATTTTTAAAGAAGTCATGATCAAGCTTCAACAGCAAACTTACATGACCCGTTCAGGGATGTACAGCCAGCTGGCTGAAAAGATAGGTGAACGCAGGCATACCCCATATGATTTTGTTGTCGTTGACGAGGCCCAGGACATCAGCGTGTCCCAGCTGCGATTTCTGGCGGCGTTGGGTGGTGATCGGCCCAATAGCCTCTTTTTTGCCGGTGACCTGGGGCAACGCATTTTTCAGGCACCTTTTTCATGGAAATCTCTGGGTGTTGACATCCGGGGCAGATCCCGTACCTTGCGTATTAATTATCGTACTTCCCATCAGATACGGAAGCAGGCCGACCGCGTACTGGCTCTGGAAATAGCCGATGTGGATGGAAAGATTGAAGCGCGACGAACGCCTGCATCTGTGTCTAATGG
>CAKZLA010000518.1 GCA_937124525.1 uncultured Desulfobacterium sp. | reverse complement strand
AATCCCCAGGTATCCGGCACACAAAAAGGAGCCCACAATATCCACCAGGGCATCCCTGCCACCCACCTCATGGAAATGAACCGAGTCCAGGTCTGTCCCATGGATGCGGGATTCAGCCACAGCAATTTTCTTAAAGGCCGTAAGGCTCTGTTCTATGACCCGGTGGGAAAAAGGGGCACCGGAGATCAAGGAACGTATATCCCGGTAAGTTTTAGGATGAACCGACTCATTTTCCGTCACCATGATATCAACGGCCTTAATGCCGTTGCACCACTTATCCTGACAGTCAATGTCAAACCCCGAAAGGGGCATGGTAATGAGTTGTTTTTTAAGCCACTCCAGGGGTACTCCCAGATCAACAAAGGCACCCAGTGTCATATCCCCACTGATGCCGGAAAAAATATCAAAATAAGCAATCATGAATTATTTAATTTCTCCTGCGCTGTGGATACGAATAATTTCCAAAAGCAGATCCGCTGTTCCCACCATGTCTTCAAGTTTTATGGATTCCCGCACGGTGTGCACATCGGTCATGCCGGTGCAAAGCACCCCTGTGATAAGCCCCTTGCCAAAAAAGATATTGGCATCGGCACCGCCACCAATGGTTTTAATGGCCATCTTTTTCCCCATATTTTCCGCAGCTTTACAGGCAAGTTTAACCACAATGTGATCGTCCGGGACATGGGTGGCAGGAAAATCCTGTTCCAGATCAATCTCCACCCGGGGAAGATCATCATTATTTTTCTTGAACTCATCGGCCGTGACATGGAAGGCATTAAGAATGGTTTCTGTAACTGTTTTCAACTTTGCCTCATCATGGCTTCTGACCTCACCATGAACCGTCACCAGATCCGGTACAATATTGGTGGCTTTCCCCCCTTTAATCAGCCCGATGTTACAGGTTGTTTCCCCATCAATCCTGCCAAGATGAAGGCCGAAAATCGCTTTGGATGCCACGGAGATGGCGTTAATGCCGTTTTCGGGGAATGCCCCGGCATGGGCATCCTTACCATGAATTTTCACGGTGAAGCGGTTGGCCGCCGGTGCCCGGGTGACAATGCCGTCCCGATCGGTGGAATCCAGAATATATCCGATTTTTGACTCAATCATGGAAAGATCAAAGGCCTTGGCCCCCAGAAGCCCCACCTCTTCGGCAACGGTGAACACCACTTCAATGGGGGGATGGGGCAAATTGTTTTCCTGGATCACATCCAGAACTTCAAAAATAATGGCCAGGGCCGATTTATCATCGGAACCCAGTATGGTGGTGCCATCACTTGTGAAAACCCCATCTTCAAACACCACTTTAATCCCTCTGCCCGGCTCCACCGTATCCATGTGCCCGGAAAGAAGGAGGGGTTCTGCACCCACGGTACCCTTAAACTTTGCCACCAGGTTTCCGCAGTTACCACCAATCACCTCTCCGGCATTGTCCATGAAAACCGTGGCCCCCCGCTCCTCCAACATAGCTTTCAAAATAGTGGCAATTTCGGCTTCTTCCTTGGAAACGGAGTCTATCTGAACAAAGCGGGTGAAATTGCCTGACAATCGCTGACTGTTTATCATTTATATAAAGCTCCTCATGGTTATTTTTCCGTCACTCATAAACGCTGTGTATCTTGTATCAACATCTACTGCCCCATTGAAGTCATTGAATCTGAGCATTATAATTAACGTCTTTATAATAATTATTTCAAAATGTTATCAGATATAATGAGTTCGGGTCCTTTTATCCGAACCAAATAACCTTACCTTATTTAATTGTACAAATCAAATTCAGTTTTAACCCTATGTCAGGATAAAATGTAAAGATAATTAGCATCCTTCATATCTCCTCAAAAGTAGTTGACTACTTTTTTGAGAAAACTCCCATAAAGCAAGGAAATGTTTTAAGAAAGTGTCAACCAATGAATGAAGGATGCCAGATAATTTTAGATCATTATGAACAATTGGGCTACCGGTGGTACCACATTTTGCCCGATTTTCTCCGTTCAAAACCTCAGCGTATCCTGACCCGCAGGTATTGGCAAAAAAACTTGTTTGAAAAACCCTATACATCAAAATATTTCCTCTGGTAGGGAAACAGATTTGAAATTTAATAATTAAAACACTATATATTGTGCAATACTGCTAATGGAATAACAATATACACACTAAAATTTAAGCAAAAGAAAATTGGCGAAGGTATTGTTTATTTATGTATATTTTTGATATTTCTAAGAACTCAATAACATGCTGATATTGTTATGTCGTTGAGGCGCTGCAAACATTTTCGCATGAAATATTGTCGTACCACGGAAAAGTCGACCATTGGCAACTCTCCTCCTTAAAAGACCTTGATTGTGAGAGGGCAGGAGGAACGCTGTCAAATGTAAGGCGATGGAAATCGTCAAAACTTAATGTCTCGGACTCTTCAAGTTCGCTCTGTTTCCTCCGAGAAGCCACAGCTTCCAAGGCAAACTCACTGGTTTGCATCTGCTTATAATCAGTTTCCAGTAGCTTATGCCGATGTTTTTCAGCCAGAGACAACGCAAATTCGTTGACCTCCAGTTCCTGCTCCTTCATATCCTTTAATATCCTTGCAGAGGGTGTCAACCCGGGATTCCTCAATTTCTGATGTTGGCAGCTCAATGCCTCTTGAAATTTCTCCCCTTGGTTTGACTTATCGAGTAGGTGTGCAACCTCAGTTAGGTCGGAAAAGATTTCTTCAGCCCAGTTCTCCAGGGACCTTGGGGTTTCGTTATCCAGCAGTTCCAGGGATAAGTCCCGCCCGCAGGTCGCCACCTTATCCAGGTTCTTCTTAGCGGCACGCTGCTGTTGCAGGGATAAATCAGGGCTCTCCTTCAACAGGCAAAAGGTCAGGAAGACATCCAGAAAGTGCATCTGCGCAAGGTCGATCCCCGTTTCAGTATAGGGGTTGACATCCAAAGAGCGGACTTCAACATATTCAATGCCCCTGGTCTGCAGGGCATTGGAGAGCTTCTCCCCGGATTTGGTGACACGCTTGGGTCGAATGGGTGCGTAGAGTTCGGCCTCCTGCTGTAGCGTATTGGCGTTTAGTTGCTGAAATTTCCCGTGACGTTTCACGCCAATTTTCTCAAACACCGGATTGGACTGATTTGTTGCCTGGTGCAGCCCGCTGACAAACCCTAAAAGGCTGTTGTAGTTGATAGCCAGATTGTCCTGCTCATCAGTATTATAGCCAAGCCTGCTCATCCTTAAGGAGGTGGCATTGGGCAGATAATGGCTTGCCCGACCTATGGACTTCAAAGGTAGTTTACGACGTGCATTTTTTATAAAGGAAGCATCCACGGCTGGAGAGGCACCAAAAAGATATGGGATCAACCAGCCAAGGCGTAAAAAATTGCGGATCAAACCGAGGTAGCTCCCAGAGATTAAGTCCTGGAGTGGCTGTTGATCCCCTTTTATCTGCTGCCACACCGGCCAAAATCTGGCTGGCATGGAAAAGTTGTAATGCACACCGGCGATGGTCTGCATCATACTTCCATAACGATTTTTTAATCCCTGACGATAAATGCGTTTCATTTTGCCGACATTGGATTTACCATAATAGGCCAGCTTAATATCATCTTCCATTTCAATGGTGCAGGGCATGCTGGCGGGCCAGAGCAATTCCTTGCCGAGATGGCGATAGACATGTCGATGGATGTCGGCCATGATTGTGAGTGTTTCTTCCGCATCAGTGCCCACCGGCGTGATAAATTCCATCAAAGCTTCGGCATAGTCGGTGGTTATCCAGGAGTGGGTCAGTGCCGAGCCGAGGGGTGCCGGGTGGACGGTTGAGGCCAGGCGAGAATCTTCATTGACCCGTAAGGACTCTTTCTCTACCCCCCGGCGAATCCCCCTCAAAGCAGTCGAAAACTCTGGACGCGAGAGTAATTTCAGTCTATTTTTCCATGACGGTTTCAATTGCGCACTCCTGTTCAGTTTGATCGTTTTGCCAGTTCCTGCTCGATGCAGTCCATCAGTTTGCCGCTGATATTTATATCAAAAGCGTCTTCGATCTCGCGGATGCAGGTCGGACTGGTGACGTTGATTTCGGTCAACTTGTCACCAATGACATCTATGCCGACAAAGTAGAGACCTTTCTCTTTTAACACCGGAGCCAGAGTTTCAGCGATGTGACGGTCACTCTCAGTCAAGGGTCTGGCTTCTCCATGACCGCCCACAGCCAGGTTCCCCCGGGTTTCCCCGTTGGCTGGAATCCTTGCCAGGCAGTAAGGGATGGGCTCGCCATTGACCATTAGAATCCGCTTGTCACCCGCACTGATTTCCGGGATATATTTCTGTGCCATGGCATATCTGCTTCCATTGTGCGTCAAGGTCTCTATGATCACGTTCAGATTCCCGTCACCCGGCTTGATGCGGAAAACCGAGGCGCCGCCCATGCCGTCCAAAGGTTTCAAGATAACATCCTGGTGCTCGGCATAAAACCGGCGCAGCTTGTTTGAACTGCGACTGACAAGGGTTTCAGGCGTCAATTCGGCGAACCAGGCGGTAAAAAGTTTCTCGTTGGCATCGCGCAGACTCTGTGGTTTGTTGACAATCAGCGTTCCCTCTATCTCGGCCCGCTCCAACATATAGGTGGCGTAAATAAACTCGGTATCAAAGGGTGGATCCTTGCGCATCAGAATCACATCCAGTTCTGCCAGAGGTGTATCCCACTGTTCACCAAACTGATACCAGCTTTCGGTATCATTTTGCACCTGTAGAGATTTCATTGTGGCATGTACCCGACCATTTTTCAGATAAAGATCCTGCATCTCCATGTAATAGAGCTGGTACCCACGGGACTGAGCTTCCAGCAACATGGCCAGGCTGCTGTCCTTTTTAACATTGATCTGCCCGATGGGATCCATGACAATCCCGAGTTTAATATTCACAAGCTCTCTCCCACTTTAAAATCATGGTATTCTCCTGGTACATTAATTGTAAAATTAAATCGCATGGACTGTTTTTAACTAACCCAAGCAATTTGAAAGTCCAATGAAGTTAATGCGCAACCCATTATTTGTCAATAATAGTCGCCTATCCACCTATTTGAACGGTATAACCGTTGCTCTGGAAAATTTCAGCAACGGATTTCATCTGTTCTTCGTCTGGAACTTCAAAATCAGCGATAAGAAATTCCCTGTCCAAACGTTTGTACTTTTGAGTTGCCGAGTTATGCAACCGTAACATATAATCAAAAAACACCATTCAAGTTTAACGCAAAGTATTCTTCCGGGATTTTTTTCTTTTGCACGCTGGAACTGGTTATGTTTCCTGAAAAGAACCTTTCCATGGCCAGCATCCTGTTTTTGGCATCAAGGAACACACAGGAGACAGGCATGGCAAAATCAAAGAAAACATCCGGCAAGGCAAAAAAGACAGGCAATAATGGTGAAGTTATAGAATCAATGTCTATGATCCCAGGAGAAGGAGTGACACCGGAAAAGGCATCATCTGAACCGGGAAAGCAAGAGCAAGAAGTGAAACAGGGACAAGAACCCCAAAATGAAAAACCCGTCATCAGAATCACCTATCATTAATGTTTTTCGAATAACTGCCACGGGCAGACCGGATTGGGGATTTTGCCTGCCCACAACAAATATAGAAACTCCAGTTATTACAAATAATTGAACACCAACGTGTCTAAATTGCGCTCCACCCTGTCCACCTATGACAACGAGTTGACCACTCTCAAGGCCAGGGCAAAGACAGCGGCATCCACAAAAAAAATAAATGCCCAGCTCTCCACCATGGACTCATCGGGAACAGTTTCCATGCTGGAAAGAATGAAAGATCAAAAATTCTGGAGCTTGGCCGGAGAAACAAAAAGGCCTTCAACAAATTTTGCTGAAGACCTTTGATTTTAAATGGTACGCCAGGCAGGACTCAAACCTGCGACCTACGGATTAGAAGTCCGTATTCTATCCCTTCACATATCTTCATTATCCATCATTAAGACATTGACATTTATAGATATTTTACTATATTCTTAAAACCATCATTCACATTGCATCACTCAAAAACACTTTATTTCACATAAAAAGTGGGCAAAGAATTAAAGGGGTGGGAATATGGCAAAGGAAAAATGGGAAACAGTCTACCGGGGAATCAAGGTCAGAAAACACCCAACAAGGAAACATGGTGTAAAGCCTGATGTTTATTTTTCTGCCAGGTTTCAATTCAACGGCAAAAGAATAAATTCAGGTTTGGGGTGGGCTTCACAAGGATGGACTCTTGATAAAGCCATTATTCGAATGAATGAGTTAAAAGACGATGCCCGGAAAGGAGCTGGTGCTTCCACCCATCGAAAAAAACAAATTAAAGCAGATGAGCACCGGAAAGAACAAGATGCCCTGGAAAAGAAACAGCAGGAACAGCAAGCCAAGGATTTAATGACCTTGGAAATGTTTTTCAAAAATATCTATTACCCGGCGATTAAGACAGAAAAGAAGCCAAAGACCTATGGCCGTGAAGAACAGTTATTCCGGGCATGGATAAACCCCACCATCGGAGACAAACCCTTTCAAGAAATCAGCACCTTTGACCTTGAACGACTGAAAAAGACCATGGTGGATGCCGGGAAGTCACCCCGCACCATTGAATATGCCCTTACCACTTTGGGAATGATTTTCAGATATGCCGGAAGTACCGGGCACCATGAAGGGGATATACCCACCAGCCAGGTTAAAAAACCAAAGTACGACAATAAACGGGTCAGGTTCCTTTCCACAGATGAAGCTCACCAGTTACTTGATACCTTAAAAATGATGAGTCCACAGGTTCATGATATGGCTTTACTTTCCCTCCATTGTGGACTGAGGGCCGGAGAAGTCTTTTCTTTAACCTGGGGGGGCATTGATATGGATCACGATCTTATAACCCTTCTGGATACAAAATCAGGCAGAACAAGAACCCTTTCCATGACTGACGATGTAAAGCAGATCTTTACAGCCAGAGGACCGGGCAGAAGAGAAGATCTTCTTTTCCCTGCCGGGCATGGTGGACAAATCAAGATCATATCAAACAGTTTCCGTAATGCCGTTAAAAAGGCTGGATTCAATGAAGGGATCACCGACCGACGGCAACGGGTCACCTTCCATACCCTGAGACACAGTTTCTCGTCATGGCTTGTCATGGAAGGAATTTCACTCTATGAAGTCAAAGAATTGTTGGGCCATGCCTCATTGGCGATGACTGAGAGATACAGCCACCTTTCCCCAGACAGTAACCGCAAAGAAGCAGATACCATGGGGGCCATATTCCAGAAAAAAAGCCCGGGACAAATAAAAATTATGAACACCAGACAAAGAGGAGCCATTTAAATGACTATCGAAAAACATAATATTGAACATTTACCTTTCTTCCATTCGTTCATTCCGGATGCACCCACAAAAGCTGTTATTGATATCCGGGAATTCAATTTGTGGTTGCAACGCGTCCACCACTTAGAATTTTTATCTGATTCTGAGGAAGCTGGCAGAGCCGAAGCATACAAAGAACTCGAAAACGGCGAAGCCTTGGATTTAAAGGATGCGATGAAAGAATGGTAAAATATGAAAAACGTAACTTCAAGATCAGTACCAAGGCAAATAAATTTATAAAAGCACTGCCAAAGACCAAGCGTGAAAAAGTAAAAGGGGCCGTTGAGTGTCTTATCAATAACGACACAGACCCGCTAAAAATTAAACGCCTTCTACCCCATCCCAAAGAGTTCAGACTCAGGGTGGATGATGTCAGATTATTATTCAAGTCAGATAAGGAAATCTTGTTTATATTCGACGCTGGATACAGGAAGGATATCTACAAATAGAAGACTTTCCAGGGGATAGAACCGGATTAATTACCCGGTTTGAAAGGCGGTAACCCTGAACCGCCTTCCCCTGGGGATCAGACTGGGAATGATTGAAAAATGAGCATAATCGAAGACCCTCTTTTCCGACGATGGATACCAGCAAAAAAAATCAGATTCCACCGAATTAAGTGGTAACGTCCAAATGCTCCCAAGATAAGCCGCCTGAGGACAAAATTTGAAGGCTTAAAAACCAATTCTCAGAGGGAATTTTTCCGCCCTCCACTTGAATGCCACATAATCCAGCATTTTTGGCCCGCCTCTGATAAGGCATCAGATTATGCAAGATCCCAATGGCGTTGATGAATTCGACCTGGCTCCCATTTGGATGGTGAAATCCCTTCATCATGAAGATTTTCCTATCGAATGCATTGTGGGCTTGATCAAGCAAGGTACTCGTGCCAGGTAACTCAGGTTTTTCGAGAATGGCAAACCACCCGTCTTTTTTTTCTTTAACCCATTGAGCAATACGTTCTCCGTTTTCAGCTCCGGCAACCTTGGTGACTTTTTTAACAAAATATCTCAATCTTTGAGCAAATGAAAAAACTTTCCGCCCTGACCTTTCATTACTTTCTTTAAATATATCAAAGAATTGAAAACTTAAGTCTCCCCTTAGTGATGAAGGTATCTCCTTAAGCTTCCCCTTTATCTTTTTGGCTGCATGAAGAATACAATTCCCGATACGTGCGAATGGAAACAACGTACTCAGGCTCTTGATTGTGCTTTCAAAGCCATCAGTGAGTATTCTCTTTACCTGGTAATCAGGATCAATTGATTCACCACATTGTTTGAATTGTCCATAAGATTCCATAAAAGCAGGAGCACTTTTGTTGGCCACATATCCCAGATGCCACAGACGACTCTGCCACTGCTAATCGTTGGCAGATAAATTTTGTCGGCCCTGCACTTGCTGTGTTTTTCATCTGCCAAAATATATTTCGGAAGAGGTAGACGGCAATGGTACAAAAAATTGACCAAAGACTGTCGGCCTATAGCACATATCAGGCGATAAAGGCTCATTGCAGAAATATTGAATAAAACGCTGCAAAGTTCAAGGCTTAAGCCTCCAGTTGTGGCAATCAAAGCTTTTTTTGCTATATCTGGAGGCATTTTTCGGTATCGCAATACAAAATGGGGTAAAATTGTAAAGGTTGCTTTGCATTGAGTGCACTGAACCCTCCAAATTACCAGGTCATTAACCAAAACCCTTATATAATGGGAATGACGAGTCAAAGAAAAGCCTCCGGAGCAATTTTTTCTATGCTTCAGTTGAACACCAATGGATACCAGAAAAGCAACGACAAATTCTATGAAGGCCTTTCCATCTTGAATAATTCTCAGATACGCCTCAGTTGTTTTAAAATCAACGGTGATAGTATGATCTTCTCTTTTTCTTTTCATGTTCATATCCTCCATATAATATCTTGATATTATCCATATTATATCAAAGATAAGAACATGACATACATAGAAATTTACTCTACCACTTAAAACGTTGGAGTCTGGTTTTGGGCCAGGGAGTCAGTGGCCAGGCAAAATAAAGCCAGAAAAACGGCTGCCGTAATTTTTATAAGTTTTGGTTTCATGGGATTCCTTTATATCGTGGATTGGTTTTTAGCAGGCTGGTATCAGACATGCTGCCGTGTTTTTTAGTTCAACCCTTTGTCTTCTAAAAATTTGTACATGAGGTCGGCAATTTCCAGATTGTTAAGATCCGAGAACGGGAAATGGGTATTCCCGTGAATGCCGATTTCAGGCAGGTGGACAAGGGTGGCATCTCCACCGTGATCATTGACAGCCTTGACCCACAATCTTGCCATATCAAGGCGGATCCGCCACTGGTCCTGCCCGGGATTATCCATGGGCTTTGCCGGAATATTGTCCCCATAGTAAATAATGATGGGAATAGTTGTCAGTCTCTGAAACGCTGCCATGGGGATGCCGACCGCCGTAAGCGTGCCTCCGGAACTGGGCATGGGAGCGGGGATCTCATTTTCTGGAAAGACAAATCCGCTGCCCGGCTCAAAGGATACAACAGCCTTGATGCTCTGGTTTTTCAGAACAGTGAGCCATCCCATGCCGCCGCTGTGTGAATGAGTCACCAGAACTCCGGGGCCTGTTTTGTCGAATATTGCCGACACTGCCTCGACATTTTTATTGAGATCAATTGGACCTGTGTCTGGTGTCATCTGGCGAAAATACTGCTCAACAGATTCCGCATCCTGAGGAAACTGTACCCCAGGGAAAAAATTCGGCCAAACGCCTACCCTGAAGATATTGAACCACCTTTGATCCTGGGTTACAGGGTTTAGGGAGACTGGCTCAGTACTCTGGCCTGCATTTCCCCTCCTGGGCTGATCAATAGTGTAAACAGGGAACCCGCGTCTGAGAAAAATATTCTGAAACCCTTCCCGTCCGTCCGGTGTGGTTTCCCAGGTTTTTGAAGACTGGCCGTATCCGTGCCAGAGAACCAGAGGCATTTTCCGGGCATTTTCCGGGATCTGATAAAACACATAGGCGTGATCTCCGTGCAATGTCTGACCGTCCGGGACTGTCAGCTTCTTGGGATTAAAGGTGCCCGGAGTTTTGATGACAGGTCCGCCGGTGAAAAAGCTTCCCTGCTCCTGAATCACCAGCGGGGTCGTCCGGGTATTTGCTGTGGCAAGTGTTGATGCCAGCAGGCAGATAATGGCCAGCATGGAAATGCTGCCTGTTCTTTTAATCTTCATGGTTAAATCTCCTGTTAAATATTTTTTTATATGAAAGTCTCAATAAGCTATTGAGTTACTTTTGTTTTTCGTTGTGGGCCGAGTCTGGGTGCTGATAGACCAGACCAACCTATGGCTGTTATAAGGTCCTGTTGCCCAACCACGCCACCATTTTAGGGTCGCGGTGGTCGAAGAAACTGCTTTGCTTTGTATCCAGCATGGAGGACCATGAGGTCCATGACAGCTTCAGATCAATACCCTCATTGCCTGATCCGCCGCCGGGTCGGTGTTCCAGCATTATTCTGACCGCATCCCGTAGGGCATTTTTCAGGGCCTTGCGCAAATCCGGGCCTTCTGCCCTGATCTGCCGCAATGCAGGGTCCGGAACCCCGGCAATGACAAGCTTTGCCCCGCCCGGACCTACAATGGTTCTGTGGTCGTTGTGCAGCATGGTTATCCCCAGAGATTTAAACACAGCCCGCCATCTTTCCTCCCTGAAATAGACTTCATGGTTGCCAGAGATACCAAAGACCCCGTAGTTTGCCACAAGGCCTTCCAGAGGAAAAACCTCATCTTTCAGATCCTCGGCATATCCGTCAATCATGTCTCCTGTTACTGCCACCAGATCCGGTGTCAGGGCATTTGTCTGTTTCACCACCTTTTCCAGCCAGTCTCTTTTGAGCAGAAGACCGATGTGAAGATCGGACAGCTGGATAATGGAAAATCCGTCCAGACAAGGTTCCATTTGAGGCAACCGGATTTCAACGGTGCGGACTTTTGGTACCCGGACGGCCTGCCAGGTTCCCCAGAGACTTAAGGTCAGGGCCAGGACTGCAATGCCGCCCCCTCTGACCCCGGATGAAAAGGGAAGATGCCAGGACGCCCCAAGGCAGCGGTTCAGCCACAAGATGACCGCCGTCACATCCTTGATGATCAGCAGAAAGCATAAAATCACCAGGGACGCATAAAGAACCTCCATCCCCAGCATCAGCCAGTAGGGCAAATTCGGTGCAATAAAGGAACCGAACACCTTTTCATAGAACAGATACTTCAGGCTGACCACCAGAAAAAGAACACCTGCCGCGGCCTTGACCTGGGGCCGACAGGGAAGGGGCCAAACCAGGCTGAGCATAACATAGACAAAAAGAATCAGAGACGGCAGTGCCAGGCGCATATCTAAAGCATACTCCTATGGAGATGGATGTTTTGGGTTGTACTCCAGAAGGGGACAGGGATCAATTTATATAGATCTATTCTCCCAGGGTTCTGATCTCCGCTATTTTTCTATAGACGCTGTTGCCCACCATTTTATTGTTTGGGAATATATATACCTTTGTGCCCTATGCTGACGGTATATCAATTCTCCGATATTTTTGCCTAATTCTCCGATTGTCCGGGGGATGAGGTTGTAAAGCAATCATGTGGTATGGTATCTTCAAATAAAAAAACAAGGAGAATGATCATGCCCCGGACCAGCACATTACCCCAAGAAAATCCTGAGGAATATGGAGAGGTGCAGGAGGCCCTGGCAGAAAAAATAGCCAGAAGCCTTACCCACACGAACCGTCTGGAAACCGATGTCCCCGGCCTTTTATTCAGCAAATACGAAGGGCCCACAGACCCGGTCGGTTATATGCATAAACCAAGCATATGTATGGCACTTCAGGGGGTAAAACGTATTCTTCTGGGAGAAGAGTCTTATGTATATGGCATCTACCATTTTCTGCTGACCTCAGTTGATCTTCCGGTCATGGTGCAGGTTCTGGAGGCAAGCCCCGAGGTCCCTTATCTTGGCCTGGTGTTGAATATAGACCTTAAAATGGTGTCCCAGATGATGGTGGATTCCAGCCTGCCATTGCCCCGATTGCGGCAGGCCAGCCGGGGAATGGTCGTGAGTAAAAGCGATGTGAAACTTTTAAATGCCTTTCACCGCCTGGTCGATCTGCTGGATTCCCCGGATGACATTCCGGTTCTATCTGCCCTGATCCAGCGCGAGATTGCGTACCACCTGCTTGTGGGCGACCAGGGGAACCGGTTGCGCCAGATGTCTGTCGCCGGAAGCCACAGCCATCAGATCGGAAAATCTGTCCAGTGGCTCAAGAAGAATTTCACCAAACCCCTTCGAGTGGATGATCTGGCAGAGCTTGCCGGAATGAGCTCCTCTACCTTTCACCAGCATTTCAGATCATTGACGGCCATGAGCCCTTTGCAATACCAGAAATGGATGCGCCTGCATGAGTCCAGGCGTCTGATGCTCACAGAGCGCCTGGATGCTGCAACCGCAGCCTTTCAGGTCGGGTATGAAAGCCCGTCCCAGTTCAGCCGTGAATACAGCCGCCTGTTCGGGGCACCGCCCCTGCGGGATATCAGGAACCTGACACAGGCCGCTGCCCATTAGTATTCATACGAAGAGCGCTGTCGGCTCATTTCATTTGTTTTTCCCAGAATTGGACGGCCCGGTCTGCCCACCCGTTGGCGACTGTGCCTTCGCCAAGTCCAAACCCGTGGGGCAGCTCATTAAAAATTTCTATCTGCGCATCCGTTCCATTTGCTTTTATCCGTTTAATGCGGCTCTCCATGACACGATAACTTGCAATACCGTCGCCTGTGCCCTCAATAAGGGCGTGTTTTTATCCGCCGTAATTATACTGCTTCCCGTAATGTGACCAATTAACATCAAAGATATGATCCTTAATGTGATATGAGTTTTTTTCAAAATTGGTTTTTTCATGATTGACTATTTCCTGCTTTACTTATCCGATATCTTAAGCGGAGCCGTGCCTTCGAAGGTCACAGAAACCTCATGCAGCAGATCACGTATTTTTAAATTTTGAGGGCAATTTTTTTCGCACAACCCGCATTGAATACATTCGGAAGCCTTACCGTGAGTCTGTGTCAGATTCATATAGTAAACAGATTGATTTGACATATAGCTGGAATTTTTCAGGCGTTTTAAGTTGTTATAAAGGGTGAAGTAATCCGGTATAGCGATATTTTCAGGGCAATCGGTCGTACAATATCGGCATGATGTGCATGCTATGGCCGTTCTGGAACGGATCATTTCCGCAGCCTTCTCAAGCATTGTTGCCTCCTGCGGGGTAAGAGGAGTAAAGTTTTGCATGAAGTCTGTATTCTCTTGCACCTGCTCAAGATCAGACATTCCGCTTAAGACTACGGGTACTCCTTCCAGACTTGCCGCAAAGCGGATCGCCCATGATGCAGGGCTGGTTTCCGGACGATAAACATAGAGCATATCCTTAACCTCATCGGGAAGGTTAATCAGTGTACCTCCCTTAACAGGTTCCATAACCACCACGGACTTTCCGTATTTTCGCGCTGCTTCATAGCATTTTTGCGACTGGATACCTGCATCCTTCCAGTCAAGATAGTTAATCTGTAGCTGGACAATCTCTGTTTCCGGATGATCCTGCAAAATTGTCTCCAACACATCCGCTGTACCGTGAAAGGAAAAACCTATACGCCTGACATACCCCTCATCCTTCATCCTCTTGATGAATTCAAAGGTTCCTAAACGCTGCGCAGCAGGATACCATACCGAACCCATATTGTGAGCCAGATAGTTATCGAAGTAGTCCACCCCGCAGATTTGAAGCTGTTTTTTGAAGAACGGCTCCTGATCCTCAGCTTTATTTATATAATTAAGGGTTATTTTATCGGTCAAAACATAGCTTTCTCGTGGATAACGGTTCACCAGCGCTTCTCGGATAGTAGGCTCACTCATTTCGTCATTATATCTGTGTGCCGTATCAAAATAGGTAAAGCCCCTATCCATATACAGATCAACCATGTTTTTAACTGTTTCCACGTCAACGGTTGACCGGTCATTTTCATCAAACACAGGAAGCCGCATCAGACCAAATCCTAATTTTTGCATTGCTTATCTCCCTTTCTATATTTTTTTTTCAGCTCATAGGCCTCAGCCATTGCCTCTTTTTAGCAGCGCACTTCCGCCAAACACAGCTGACATTTCCATCTTTTCCAGTGCTGAGTCTATTGCCTGTACTTCTTCCATGGAAAGCTTGATTTCTGCAGCACCGGCATTTTCCTTAATACGCCCGGATTTCCGGGAACCGGGAATGGGAACGATATAAGGTTTCTTGCACAACATCCAGGCCATTGATATTTGAGCCGGAGTTGCCTTGTTTTTTCCGGCAACATCATATATCAACTCAAGCAATTTTCTGTTCTGTTCATAGGCCTCTTCCCTGAACTGAGGCATGCTGTTCCTGTAATCAGCCTTCGTGTCGAAACTCGAGCTCTTATTGTATGCTCCTGTAGGCAAGCCGTTGGCCATGGGAGAAATAAGCATGGTTGAATCCCATGAAATCCCAAGGCTGAAACCTTCAGGTCTTTTCCCAGTATTCTTGCTTCCATATCAATATTTCCTGTTATTTATTCTCACTCACACTCTGCCAGCAGCTGGTAAATCTCATCCCGATCCAGCTTTCGGGCGCACCCCGGGGTCAGGATGCAGCTATCCGCTGTCTTGCGGAACACGTCTTTATCTGTGATGTTCATTTCTGTAAAAGTCGAAGGCAGTCCGATTTCCCTGATGAAGGCAGCCAAAGCTTCAATGCCCTCAAGGGCAACCGCCTCGTCTGTTTTTCCATCCGCAGCGACCCCCCATACCTCTGAAGCCCAGCGTGCAAACTTGGTGTCGTAGTCCTTATAGATTCTGCGGTATACTGCCGGGTGAATAACTGCGAGCCCCGCTCCGTGATTGCAGTCTGTAAAAGCTGCCAGCTGATGCTCGATCATGTGGCACTGAAAGTCTGTCTGTTTGCCGATTTTCAGAATCCCGTTTTCCGCCATAGCCGAATCCCACATAAGCTCGCTGCGGGCTGTACGGTCTTCTGAATTTTCAAGCAGGGCCCGGATATTACGGATAGTGTTACGCTGGACACTTTCATTTATCTCATCGGTAACATTATTATCGCCGGGTTTCCCCAAATAGGTCTCCATGCAGTGGCTCAGGGTATCGAATGCTCCTGAAATCACCTGCTTGAATGGGACGGTCATGGTCAGCTCGACATCAAGAACGGTCCAGCTGGCAAAAGCGCCCCATAGAGCGCCCTTAACCTGCTTTCCTTCATGGGTGATGACGGCACCATTATTCTGTTCGCTTCCGGTACCGCTGACAGTCACCACTACACCCATGGGAATAAATTCTTCAGGCTGCTTTTTCAGTTCGTATTCATAATCCCACAGGTCCTCTTCAATTTTCGCCTGGGCGCTGATGACCTTACCGCAGTCGCTGACAGAGCCCCCTCCAACGGCCAGAATAAAATCTATGTTGTCCTTCCTGACCAGACGGGCGCCTTCCTGCACTTTGGCGTAAGTCGGATTCGGCATGATGCCGCCGAAGTCGGTGACATTCTTCCCGGAATTCAGGAGAACCTTGCGTATCTTGTCATAGAGTCCGGTTTTTTTGACGGAACCGCCGCCATAGGCCAGAAGAATGTTGTTACCCGTATTGGCAAGTTCAGCTTCAAGGGTCTGTTCTGTTATACCATCGCCAAAATATATCTTTACCGGATATGAATAATTGAATGGGTTCATGATAATACCTTTCTATTTTTTATTTTAAATCTAATTTGTATGCTGCCCGCTGCTCCCAGGCTGCAAATATCAAATTGCCGTCAGGTCGTTGGGCTATTCCCAGGGGGGGTGAAAACCCTTCAGCCAGGACAGTCCGTTCTCCCTTCATGGTTATCCACTCTACGGTTCCGCTGGATATAACGCAAATGTAAAACGCATCGTCTTCGTCGGGAACGATGTTTATTCCACTTCCCATGACTCCGGGCGTAAGCACTTGTGCCTTGCCTGAAGAATCTACCGTGTATATGGGACCGCTGAGACAGCTTATTACCAGTTTGTCTCCTCTTTTCAGGAGAGAGACCGGCTGGGGAAGCCCGCTGGTGACAAAGGTTTTCTTCCCGTCTTTTTCTATGCGGACCACTTCACCTGCATCCCGGTTCGGAACATACAAAAGTCCATCTATGAATGTGATTCCCGCAGGAACGTTGAAACCCCTTGCGTATATCGACTTCCGGCCTTGCCGGTCGCCTGAGTAATGGGCAACGTACAAATTGTTGTCTTTGTCAAAGGCAATGCCCGCAGGGTTTCCGACATCCTCTGTTACGACAGTACGCATTCCCCTTTCATCATAGCGGAAGATACGTTGATTTCCCCACTCCGTAATGTGAAGCACTTCGTTGTAGTCATACAGAACACCGCCGGGGATGCTCAATTCCTTAATTAAAGGGTTCATATCTATACAGTTCTGTTCATTTCAAGGAATCCACGATGTCCTGAATACCAACATTTGCGGAGTGCTTGTATTTCTCTCCATAGACGGAAAGATCAAGATGTCCCATGATATTAAGCCGGTGATTTACAGATACGACGACCACATCTCCTTTTCTGCTCAGGTTTTCTCCGTTGTAAGCAGGCGATTCCTGTGCCGAGCCGGATGAAAATCCGCCACCATGAAGCCACACCATAACTGCACGCTTCTTGCTGTCAATACCAGGAATCCAGATATTCAGGTTCAGACAATTATTGTCCATAGTGCCGGATGGCACAGGGAAACCTGATGCTTATGACTGTAGGGAAATTGGGTCGTATTTCGTGGCATTACGCACACCGCTCCAGGGTTTCACTTTTTCTGCAGGCACAAAACGCCAGGTGGCCTCTGCATAAGGGACTCCAAAATATGTATAGATTCCATCGTTTCTGCCGCCCTGAACAGCACCGTATTTGTCTGAACTATTCCGCCATCACCATCATGTTGTAACAAGCGCCCCACAACCTGCGAGTACCAGAGCTGCTGTCATTCCTAAAATCAGTGAGAATATTTTTATCATTATTCCTCCGTAATTCAATTCTATAATTTTTTATGAGACCTAACCAGGACAAGCCAGAACCAAAAAGGTTTTGTTAATTCTCTTGCCAAAATAACAAGAAAATAAGAGATAAGAATCTAATGCGGGAAACCCGCAACCCATGTGCCCCTCCTCACTTTTTTGTTTTTTTTGACAGAAACTGAGGAGTAAGGCACTAATATAGCGCCGCTCTGCGCCGTGCGGTATACTAATACTGTCACATTCTTGCCTGATTCTCTTGCTGCGGATAAAAAATTTCACCATCTCAAGAGACCTGGCCTCCGTTTTTTCTTCCTTGTGATCTGTTTGAAAGCCCTCTTTGACAATAAATAGTATTCACTGAATTTCTCAAATAATCCTGGTTTGATACAATGTTCATAGCTCAACTACTGATTTAATATAAGACC
>CAKZLA010000517.1 GCA_937124525.1 uncultured Desulfobacterium sp. | reverse complement strand
TGGCACATACAATGTATGTCTTACCATTGCAGTTGGAAGTTGCTCAGATACTGTTTGCCAGACAATTACAGTAGGAGGAAGCCCGCAGCCATACTGGGTAAGTGGAAATGTATTTGCAGGAAATAACCTTACGCAAGAAGGTATTGCTTACCTCATTACCTATGATAGTGTTACTCAAGTCTTAACGGCGGTGGATACCATGATTATGGACTCAATTGGTTCGTATTGGTTCCAGGTAATGCCGGGCGGTAATTATACTGTAAAGGCTGCGCTTACTTCAGGTGACCCAGATTATGCAAATTACCTTCCAACATATTTTGGTGACTCACTGCTTTGGTCTGACGCGACGTTCTTTACTGTTAATCAGAATCTCTACCAGCAGGATATCAACCTCGTATCAGGTACAAACCCAGGTGGACCTGGCTTCATAGGTGGAAACGTACAGCAAGGAGCTAACAAAGACGAAGGTGATCCAATCGTGGATGTTGCAGTTTTATTGTTTGATGCAAACATGTCACCTGTAACGTATACATACTCTGACCAAAATGGTGATTACAGCTTTGGTAGCCTCCCTTATGGTACTTATTTCATCTATCCTGAAATCTTAGGGCTTCCTACTACACCACTTCAGGTGAATATCAGCGTAGCAAACCCTAGTGTACAGGGGGCCATCATGGTCGTTAATAGTACTATGGTTAATGGATTCCTTACCACTGGCATTGATTTCGAAGTATTCTCAGGTGCTGGTAAGGTTGCTCCTAACCCGACTACAGGTACTACTGAGCTGAGCTTCAGCCTTGATCAGGCCGCAGAGATTACAACCTCTATCATGGATCTTTCAGGAAAAACCGTGATCATGACCCTGGACAACGCGGGATTTGCCCAAAAAGTGGCTGAGTCTCTGGGAAAACAAACCCGGATCATTGGCCTTGGCCTGGATGGAAATTCCGGGGATTTCTGCGATGAGATCATTCCCATGGATCTATCATCGGAAAAATCCATAAAGGAAGCGGTGGAGCAAATTATTAGGACCCAGGGAGATATTCATGGTTTTATCCACCTGGCCCCCCTTAATCTGTGTTTCCCCGAAAAATCCCGGGACTCCCTTTCCGGAGCAGCCCATGTCCACGCCTTTTATCATCTCATGAAGGCGTTTTTCAGCCAGCTGAACCAAAAAAATCGATTCATTGGTGCCCTTTCCCTGGAATCGGTGATTTTTCCCCATGGTGATGATACCCGGCAGGCGAATATTGAACCCTGCTTTGCCGGTATCTCCGGCATGATGAAAAGCCTTGCCAAGGAGATGGCCCGCACCCGGATAAAAATGGTGGATTTTTCCTACCCTGACCCCCTGGCATCCCTGGATGAGATCTCCGGGCAGTTCATCAACGAGATCTCCTCGGGGGATACCCGGGTGGAAACAGGGTATCAAGGGAGAGAAAAATATATTTTAAAACTGGAAGAACAGGCACCCGATAACACTGAAGAATGTCTCATTAAGGAGGGCGATACCCTGGTGGTCACAGGGGGAGCCCGGGGCATCACCTTTGAAATCCTGAAACAAGTGGTGGCACAGTATAAAACTAATCTGGTCATCCTGGCCAGAAGCCCCATTGACACACTGGAAGCAAAATTTCTTGATCCCGCTGCCACACCTGCCACCATCATGGCAGGTCTCAGGGAAAGCATGGCCGGGGCAAAACCCGTGGCATTAAAAAATGAGACCGACCGCATCATGGCCATCCGGGCCTCCCGGGAGAATCTTGACACCCTGAGATCCCAGGGGGTGTCAGTGACCTATCTTGCCTGTGATGTGGCAGATAAAGAAGCCGTAAAAAAAGCCCTGTCCGGCATTGACCGCGTGGAGGGAGTCATCCATGCCGCAGGTCTTGAAGAGAGCATGCCATTTGAAAAGAAAGCCTATGACTCATTTGCCCGGGTATTTAATACCAAGGTTCAAGGGTGCCAGAATGTCATGGCAGCCCTGGCAGACAAGGCAGTGGGATATCACATTGGTTTTTCTTCAGTGACGGCAAAATTTGGCAACGAAGGCCAGGCAGATTACACCGCAGCCAACGACATGCTGGCTAAAATGCTGTTTAAAGCCCAGTGTGACACTGAAAACATGACATGCAAGGTCATGGACTGGACCGCCTGGAGCGGTGCTGGCATGGCCACCCGGGACACCGTTAAAAAGGTGCTCACCGAACGGGGATTAAAATTCCTGCCCCTGGAAGAGGGGATTGACTTTTTCATGGATGAAATGACAGACACCGTAACCACCGAAGTGGTAATCACAGGGCTTGATGAGGCCTTTGACCGGGATGGTCTTCTCATCGTGGCACCGTTTCTGGACAGACAGACAAAAACACAAGAAGAAAGAACTGTGTTCTCCCGGCACCTTTCCATTGAAAGGGACCGTTTTCTCCTGGACCACGCCATGGAAGGCACCCCCCTTTTTCTGGGGGCCACCGGGGTGGAAACCATGGCTGAAGCTGCCATGGCAAGCCGAAAAAACCCCGGATACCTCACAAAGGTCACCGATTTTTCCATTCCCTATGGCATCAAACTCTTACAGAACCGACCCAAGGCCATTCTTGTGTCAACGGAAGCTGTGGACAATGATCCCCACGCCTGGGAGTGCACCATCACCTCGCAGTTTATCAATCCCGCCGGAGTGGTCATGGGAGATCCCAAACTCCATTACCAGGCTCGGTTCATGGTTAAGGATACGCCTTTGCCCGGGGAAAAACGATCCATCCCTGGGTTCACCCCTGTGGAAAACTCCAGGGAACTGGCCAACCAAATCTATCATCCCCAGCGCCTTTTCATGGATGATCTGTTCCGATCCATCCATGATATTCTAAGCTTTGACGGCAAGACCTTGGTGAGCCTTTTGTCCTACACCAGTGATGCACCTTTTTTCAATTATGGGGCTGAACCGGAATTTCTAACGGATGTGGTGCTCCTGGACGGCATGTTCCAGACCGGCGGGGCCTTTGAGTTCTTCACCGACTCCCGTGTGGTCCTGCCCTACAAGATCGGCAGCCTTGAATTCATGGCCCGGGGGTTAAAAAATATCAATTATCTGTGTTTCACCACCCGCACAGCATCCAATGACGAAACAGACACCTATGACATGGATCTGGTGGATGAAACTGGAAATTTTTTGATGAAACTCAGGGATTTTGAAATGGTTAAGCTGCATAAGCTGCCCCCGGAGCACACCATCAGCAAGGGGATTATTGGCAAGTAAAGCCATGTTGTCATTATGACATTGATGACGTAATTTAAAAAAAAGCAGGGCGCAAGTCCTGCTTTTTGAGTGAGGAAATACAGCACCAAAGTGTCCGCAGCAGAGCCCCCTGGCAATTATAAGAATAAAGTTGTTTCACCGGGCTGAATCAGGTATACTGGGCAAAAAAACGGCAATTCATCGCAGCGCTGATCACTGTGCAGCACACCCCAGACTTGCACCACTTTGTTTTTTGTCAGGAGGATATCTGTATCATGAATACCTATGAAGAGATCATTAATTACGCCATTGGAAAAGAGATAGAAGCCCAGAATTTTTACAAAGATGTGGCAGCAAAGGCCACGGAAAGCTTTATTAAAGAAATGTTCACTTCCTTTGCCGATGAAGAAAAAAAACACGAGATCATGTTGAAGAACATTTTGGAAAACAAAACCATTGGCTCCAACTTCAAGGCCACCACTGATTACGGCATATCCAAAACCGTGGAAAAACCCGATGTGTCCGGGGGCATGACCCTGGCAAATGCCTTTGCCCTTGCCATGAAAAATGAAGAAGAGGCCATGAACATGTATCTTAAGCTGGCATCGGACTGCGATTCAGCAGAAGCCCGTAAGGTATTTAAAGATCTTGCCACCATGGAAAAGGGTCATAAATTCAAAATGGAATCTGCCTACACCGAAACTGCCTATGCCGAGGCATGGTAACCGCCATTCCCCACACAAGTGTGATCCAGGAGCACCTGGAGGGCATTGTTGAACGGGTGACCTTCCACAATCCAGACAATGGATGGTCCATTTTAAGGGTCACCCCTTTTAATGCCATGGGCCAGGAGACGGTTGTGGTCCACCAGACCCGGGTGTTTGCCGGCGCCACCATGCTGTTCCAGGGGGCCTGGACCACCCACCCTAAGTTTGGGCGTCAATTCCAGGCCGTGGTGGCCACGGAAAAAAAACCGGCCACCCAGGCGGCCCTGGAAAAATACCTTGGCTCCGGTCTTATCAAAGGCGTGGGGCCCAAAACCGCACGCAAAATTGTTAAACACTTCCAGAAAGAAACTCTCACCATATTTGAAACTAATATGGAGCGCCTCACCGAAGTTCCGGGAATTGCCCTTAAAAAACTCGAAAGTATCCGCCACGCCTGGACCCAGCACAAATCCATCCGGGAGGTGATGATGTTTTTACAGACCCATGGCATCAGCACCTTGTTTGCCGTGCGGATTTATAAAACCTATGGGGACAAAGCCATTTCAAATGTCACCGAAGATCCCTATCGTCTGGCCAATGATTTTTATGGCATTGGATTTTTTTCGGCGGACAAGGTGGCCTTGAGCATCGGCCTTGACAGAGAAAGCCCCCAGAGAATCATGGCCGGTATTCGACATGTGGTGGCAGCGGGCAGAAATGACGGTCATTGTTATCTCACCCATTCCCAGATTGACGAAAAGGTCAAAACCTTGCTGGAGCTTGATCTTAAGGACCAATTGACCTCTCTGCTGGATCACATGGTAAAAGAAAGGCAGCTCATGGTTCGGGAGCTTCCCACCGAAGCTGGGACCACCACCCGCTGCTACTATGTCAGGAGCCTCTATTTTGATGAACGCTATGTTGCAAAACGATTGGCAGGTATGGGGCCTTCGCCCCAGGTGGACCAAGAACGGGTCCAGCGCTGGATTGAGCTGTTCTGTAAAACCCGAAAAATAAACTTAAGTGATGAACAGGCCCTGGCCGTGGGCCGGGTGGTGGGTGAAAAATTTTCCATTTTAACGGGGGGACCCGGGTGCGGAAAAACCACCACCACCCAGGTTATTGTGAAACTTGCCGAAGCCATGGGACTTAAGGTACTTCTGGCCGCCCCCACGGGACGGGCAGCCCAGCGCATGGGCGAGGTCATCGGACGGGAATCCAAAACCATCCACCGACTTCTGGAATGGAAGGGGGGGGAATTTAAAAAGAATGAATCCCAGCCCCTGGACACGGAATTTCTCATTGTGGATGAGTGCTCCATGCTGGATATCAGCCTGACGGCCTCCCTTTTAAAGGCAGTCCCCCAGGAGAGTCGGGTGTTGTTCATTGGCGATGCAGATCAGCTGCCATCGGTGGGGGCTGGCAATGTGTTAAGGGATATTATTTTTGCTGATACCGTGCCCTGCTTTCGGCTCACCCAGATATTTCGGCAGGCCCGGGAATCTAAAATCATCCAGTATGCCCACCAGATCAACCGGGGAGAGATGCCCTGGGTGATATCCCCCTTTAAAAAGCCATCGGTGTGGCAGGATGGATCGGACTGTCTTTTCATGGATTCCGATGAGGCCACCGGGGAACAGCTTCGATTCATTGACCAGGTTAAACGGCTTTATGATGATAAAAAGGATACCCAGGAAGATGAATTGCTGTATGAATTTCGAATCAATGAAACCGTCAGGCCCTATGAAACAGAAATCACCATCCCTGCTAAATTTCAGCATGTGAACCTGACGACTCTTGCCCAGGCAGACACCCGGGTGGAAGAACTCACTGCGGTGTTAAAAAAAGTACACCCCTGGTCCTCCCTGCACTATGGATTTGCGGCCCTGGATGTGGTGAAAAAACTTTACCTTCAATGGATTCCCAAATACTTTGGCTCCGGCCGGGAGATACAGATTCTCTCTCCCATGACCCGGGGAACCCTTGGTACTGCCAATCTCAATGTGGTAATCCAGAACGCAGCCAACCCCTTTATGGAAGGAAAGCCCCAGCTCAAGGTGGGGGAACGCATCTTTAGATTGGGTGATCGGGTGATCCACCGCAGAAACAACTATGATCTGGGGGTGTTCAACGGTGATATAGGTAGTATTGTTGCCATTGATAACTCAGAGCCCACCCTCACCGTTGCCTTTTATCCGGATCAGCGACAGGTGTTTTATCAGCGGGATGACATCATGGAGCTGGACCTTGCCTGGGCCATCACCATCCATAAATCCCAGGGCAGTGAATTTGAGGTGGTGATCATTCCGGTGCTCACCCAGCATTATAAAATGCTGTTCCGAAATCTTTTGTATACGGGCCTCACCCGGGCGAAAAAACTGGCCGTGTTTGTGGGGACGCGAAAGGCTATGTCCATGGCGGTAAGGAATCAGGATGTGAACCAGCGGCAGACGGCGTTGGATTTTCTTTTGCAGGAAAATCAACACCCCCTGAGCTAAAAATTCATGGGTTTTCTTGTCGGTTTTTTGTAAAACAACAAAAAATTAAGGCTCATCGCGGATTAGTGTGAAACCCAGAGAGTTTCAGAAGAAACTTTATAAAAAGACCATGTCGTTTCAATATGTTATTCAATATTACCGTATTGACGTCACACTAATCCACAAAGAGCCAAACTTAGTTGGGTTAGACCCCAATATATTACTGAGGTGTCCCGTGCAGAAAATCAAAAAACTCCCCATTGGCATTCAAACCTTTGAAAAAATTGCCCAGGACAATTATTGCTATGTGGACAAGACGCATTTTGTGCAGCAGTTGTTAAATGAGGGCACGTACTATTTTCTGTCCCGTCCCCGTCGATTTGGCAAAAGTCTGTTTCTGAGTACGCTTAAAGCTGCCTTTGAGGGTCGACGAGAGCTGTTCCAGGGCCTTTTCTTGTATAATAACTGGGACTGGACCCAGAGCAATCCCGTGGTGCATATCAGTTTTGGGTCCGGGGTAGCCAGAAGCCTGGAAGAGCTTCAGGAGACCTGTGATGAAATTTTATACGACCACAGCCGGGCCTTTGGCATTGAATATCACAAGGCAAGCCGCAAGGGTCGCCTTGCTGAACTGATTCAGACCCTTCACGAAAAAACCGGCCGCCGGGTGGTGGTGCTGGTGGATGAGTACGACAAGCCGATTCTGGATAGCATTGAAAACACGGAAATGGCCGTTGCCCTTCGCGAGGAACTCAAAAATTTCTATTCCGTTATCAAGGATGCCGACCCTTACATTGAGTTTGTGTTCATCACAGGTGTTTCCAAATTCAGTAAAGTTTCTCTCTTCAGCGGGCTGAATAATCTCAAAGATATATCAATAAACAAGCGTTTTTCAGACATTTGTGGTTATACACAGGAT
>CAKZLA010000516.1 GCA_937124525.1 uncultured Desulfobacterium sp. | reverse complement strand
ATCAATGTGCCAGGGAATTTCTCCAGATTGATATTGTAACTGGCTGATGAACCGTGCCACTGAGTCTATGTTCATAGATAGGCTTGGGCGTGGGTGGCGGTTTTTTAAATCCATTAAAGTCTCCCATTGGATTTTATGTGTAATGCATTGATAGGTTAAATAGGTGTTTGAGTTTGACAAATAATGCCTTTGTATCAAAACAAAAGTGGATTGGCAAGTTGATACCCCTAAAAAAAAATATGAATTTATATTCATCGTTTTTGTGAGGGGGTGCCGCAAAAATATTTATTGTCTTTGTATCTGCGGGCTTTAAATTTTAAATATTTATAATCATTATATATAATAAAAACAGCTCCCGTGGAAAAAAAATATTTAAGTTCTTGACATCAAGGCAGTTACTTTGTTACTTAGAAATGAATAGTTATTCATAATCAACGGGTCGTATGATAAATTATATATAGGAGGTCGTCATGAGTAGAAAGATCAGAAAGGCAGCAGTGATCGGTTCCGGTATAATGGGTGGAGGGATTGCCGCTCTTCTTGCCGGTGCTGGCGTGGATGTGCTTTTGTTAGACATTGTTCCATTTGATTTAACAGATGAAGAGAAAAAAGATCCCGCAGCAAGAAATCGCATGGTTAAAGCGGGTATGGATGCGGCACTTGCATCCTTTCCATCCCTGTTCATGACCAAAAAAGATGCCACATTGATCAAAATCGGTAACCTTGATGATGATTTTGACAAATTGGCAGACTGTGACTGGATCTGCGAAGTGGTGGTTGAAAACCTTAAAATTAAACAAAGTCTTTTCGGTCGCATTGAAGGTGTTCGAAAACCCGGTTCCATCATCAGTTCCAACACATCCGGTATTCCTTTAAAAGATATGTCCCAGGGCCTGAGTTCTGATTTTAAACAACATTTTCTGGGAACCCATTTTTTTAATCCTGTGCGTTACATGCATCTTCTGGAACTCATCCCAGGTGAGGAGACCCTTCCCGAAGTGTTGAGCTTTATTTCTGGATTTGGTGAAAAAAATCTGGGCAAGGGCATTGTCTGGGCCAAGGATACCCCCAACTTTGTGGGTAATCGCATTGGGGTCCATGGCATTGGGGCCGTGATGTCCTCCATGCTGGAAGATGGATTGACCATTCCCGAAGTGGATGCCCTGTTTGGTCCGGCCCTGGGTCGACCCAAAACCGCTATTTTTAAAACCACTGACCTTGTGGGGCTGGACACCATGGCCCATGTGTGTCAAAATTCCTATGACCTTTGCCCCGATGATGAACAGCGGGACGCCTTTATCGTTCCTGAATTCATCAAACATATGATCGAGAAAAAGCTGCTCGGCAATAAAACCCGGGCCGGTTTTTATAAAACAGACCTGACACCGGAGTGGAAAAAAATCCGGAAGGTGATCAATCCGGCCACACTGGAATACGAAGACCTCGCTCGTCCCACCTTTCCCTGCCTGGATGCTGCCAAAAAAATGGCCACCCTGCCTGAAAAAATCAAATGTGTTCTCACAGGAGATGACAAGGGCGCAAAATTTGCCTGGAAAATGGCAGTAAAAAGTTTTCAGTATGCGGCCAACAGAATCCCGGAGATTTCCGACACCATCATAGAAATTGATAATTCCATGAAATGGGGATACAATTTTGAAATGGGTCCCTTTGAGCTGTGGGACACCTATGGGATTGCCGATGCCGTTGCGAGAATGAAGGCCGAAGGCTATGACATTCCGGAAAACGTTTCTGCCATGCTGGCTGCTGGTAATACCTGCTTCTATAAACTGGAACAGGGTAAAAATTATTTTTATGATTTTGCAACGGCAGCCTACAAAGTCGTTCCCATGAGTGACACCATGGTTTCCCTTGCTGCGGCCCGGGGCAACGATAAGGTGGCCCAGGAGAACAGTTCCGCAAGCCTCATTGATATTGGAGACGGGGTGTTCTGCCTTGAATTCCACACAAAAATGAACGCGCTGAATGCCGAGATCATTGATTCCATTGATGATGCACTTAATTATGTGGATGCCAATGGTGCAGGGCTTGTCATTGGCAACCAGGCAGGCGGCATGCCCGGTGCCTTTTCCGCCGGGGCAGATCTCTCTTTTGTCTCCCGCATGGCCCATGATAAAAAATATGCAGAACTGGATGGCTTCCTTGAAAGAGCCCAGACCGGCATCCAAAAGGCAAAATATGCCCCCTTCCCTGTGGTGGCAGCCCCCTATGGCATGACATTGGGCGGCGGTTGTGAAACTTGCCTGGGTGCCGATCGCATTGTGGCCCATGCTGAGCTTTACATGGGACTTGTGGAGATCGGTGTGGGGCTTTTGCCCGCTGGTGGTGGTTGCATGAATATTTGGAAAAAATTCATTGATGCCCTTCCTGCAGGTGTTGCCAAGGATACCGATCTTGCTAAACTCTTTATTCCAGCCTTCATGAACGTGGCCATGGCCAAGGTCTCCATGTCCGGGGCTGAGGCCCGGGCCAATGGTTTTCTGGGACTTGCCGATAGAATTGTGTTCAACCGGGATAACCTGGTGGGCGAGGCCAAGAAAGAGGTTCTGAAAATGGTGGATGACGCCTATGCACCTCCCATGAAAAAGCCCCTGCGGGTCATGGGGAATGCCGGTCAGGGCATGGTTAATGCCGAAATTTATAACATGCTCAATGGTAACTTCATGAGCGAGTATGACGCTTTTCTGGCCAAACGTATTGCCTATGTCATGAGCGGTGGAGATGCCAATAAAAACAGCATGGTGGCAGAAGAGGCCATTTTAAAGCTTGAACGCGAAGCCTTTATCGATTTTGTCAAAGAAGAGAAAACCCTTGCCAGAATAGACCACATGCTCAAAACCGGCAAACCGTTGAGAAACTAAGAAGAACCGTGCATTCTTAATTTGCTGGTTCGCACTTGCTTTTCAGAAACCCATTTGGGGAGAATTTCATAAAAAGCGTGAACCATTCAAAATGATATACAGAGACTATGAATAGAGAGGAATATCCATGAAAGATGCATATATAGTACAATCGGTAAGAACCCCCGGCTGCAAACAGAAAAGGGGACTGTTTAAAGAGACCCGACCCGAAGAGCTCCTTTCCTTTATCATGAAAGAGGCTGTGGACAGAACAGAAAATTTAAAGGCCGAAGACCTTGAAGATGTGATGTGTGGATGTGCCTTTCCCGAGGCAGAGCAGGGGCTTAACATTGGCCGGGTGGCTGCCAAGATGGCCGGGTTTCCCGATCATGTGTCCGGTGCCACGGTGAACCGGTTCTGTGCATCTGGCCTGGAAGCCATTGCCCTGGCATCGGCCCGGGTGCAGATGGGATGGTCTGAGATCACCATGGGGGCTGGTGTGGAATCCATGAGCTTTGTGCCCATGGGCGGCAATGTACCCCGACCCCATCCGGAATATTCAAAGACCAATCCCGAGATGTACGTCTCCATGGGTATCACCGCAGAAAACGTGGCCAATCGTTACAACATCAGCCGGGAAGAGCAGGATGCGTTTGCTTCAAAATCCCAGGCCAAGGCAGCCCGGGCCCGGGACAACGGCCTGTTCACGGAAATTATACCTACCCCGGCCTATAAATATGTGGCCCAGGCCGATGGTATCATGAAAAAAGAGACCTTTATTGTTGAGCACGATGACGGCATTCGTGAATCAACTCCCGAGGGCCTTGGAAAACTCAGAACCGTGTTTGCCGCGAACGGATCTGTGACGGCAGGTAACTCTTCCCAGACCACGGATGGGGCTGCCGCCACCATCATTGCCTCCAAGGAAAAATGCGATGAACTGGGATTGAAACCCATTGCCCGCTTGGTGGCCTACACCAGCGTGGGATGTAAATCCGATGAGATGGGTGTGGGCCCTCGGTACGCCATCCCCAAGGTTCTGGAACTTGCCAGTCTAACCATTGATGACATTGATATCTATGAGATCAACGAAGCCTTTGCCTCCCAGGCCCTTTACTGCATAAAAGAACTCAACCTTGAGCAGTACATGGATAAGATCAACATCCATGGCGGTGCCATTGCCCTGGGGCATCCCCTGGGATGCACCGGTGCCAAGCTCACAGCCACCTGTCTTGCCAACCTGAAGGAAGTCAACGGAAGATATGGCGTTGTCTCCATGTGCATTGGCGGTGGTATGGGCTCTGCGGCCGTTTTTGAAAGATTGTAAAATGCCCATTGCCGGGTCCAGACAAGCGGTTTGGATTCCGGTGGATACAAGGGGAAAAATTCGCCTCAAGTTTTCTGCAAAACACAGTCAATTGCTTGGGGTCATACGTAAAAAAATAAAAGGTCACCTGTTAAGCAGGGTGACCTTTTGTTTTTTTCGGGGAGGATGCTATCTCCCTGACTGAAATCATCAAACTTGAAGTTTCGGACTTGATTTATAATATATGTCACTCTCAGGAGGGGTCAGGCTTGTGTTATTGGCGTTTAAAATGAAGGTGAAAAGGGTATTAAGTTGCCTGCGAACGTCTATAAGATGTCAATATAAAAAAATGACCGTGTAAAAGCAAAAACCCGCTGCACAATTATTGCACAGCGGGCTTTTTATATACAAACGGCAAGCGCACTCACCCCGGTGGGGAGATCTGCACCTTGTTACATGGCTGATTCCGGATGGAACACATCCACTTCTTTAAGATCGTCACCCAGGTATTCCCGTTCATTGGGACCCAGAATGCCAAGGGAGAGACACAAAAGCGTCCACAGATGAACGGTCTGCCATGCATGGTCATTAACATCACTCAGGTCATGGACCTGGGCATGGCAATTATGACATGGGGTGATGCAATAGTCTGCCTTGGTGGCCAGGATCTGGTTGGTCTTGGTCTGACCATAGGCCCGTCGTGCCTCGGTGAAACCTGACTGGAGAAAACCCCCGCCGCCGCCGCAGCAAAAGTTGTTAGACTTATTGGGGGTCATGTCGATGAAGTTCTCTTCACCCACCACGGCCTTAACAATGTACCTCAGATCATCTGCAACGGGATCTCCCAGTGTTTTTCTCACCAGTTGACATGGATCCTGGACGGTGAATTTGATCTGTCTTTCCTTGTTCCAATCACTGCTGGGTTTGAGCTTTCCTTCCCTGATCCACTTTGCGTAGAGCTGGATGATGCTCAGAATTTCAAATTTGTGCTCGATGTTGAATTTTTTCAGTCCTGCCAGGACTGCGAATAGTTCGTGCCCTCACTCGGTGTTGAGCCAGTACTTGGCCCCCAGATCATCCACCGCCTTGGCTTTTGTCCTGACAATCTTTTCCCAGGTTTCATCCTCGGCCATGAACATGCAGTAGTTTTCCGCAGCAAACCCCTTGGAACTATAGGTCCAATCGGCACCGGCAAGGTGGAGAATCTTCCATAGGGGCACCATCTCATCGGGTTCGGTTACTGGTTCCCGGGAGTTCTGGTTTAATACATACATGGCCCCTTCACGGTTGACATCTGCTGTCATTTCAGCAAATTCGGGCTGGGCCTCCTGGTACTCTTCCAGTACATCCTCCACCACAAATTCAAAGTCTTCTTCCGTGGCACCCATGGCGCTACAGGTGTCGTTCCGAAGGGCCATGTCGCAGGAACCCAGAATACCCTTGGGTTTATCTTCCCTGGCCCAGGACTTTCTGGCATGAAAAACCAGCTGGGGGATGTTGATTTCCATGGGGCAGACATACACACATCTTTGACACATGGAGCACATCCAGACCCAATTGGAGGTCAGGATTTCTTGATCCATTCCCAGGGCCGCCATTCTCAGAAATTTTCTGGGGTCCATTCCTTCAAGGCCCGTGGCCGGGCACCCCGAAGCACATGCACCGCATGTGAGACAGGCATTGAGATTTCCCCCATCGGGCAGAATCTCCATTACCTTATTTTTGAAAACACTTTGGTGTTTTCTTCCAATTTTAACCGCTGCTTCACCCATGCTTTACGTTCCTCCGTATACTATTTGTCATTCAAGTGGGTCAAAAGTTTGGGCGTTTGACGACACTTTTTCCTTGGGCATTTTTATGCTTTTTGAAAGGTGTATTCATGGTTTGGGGTTTTAAAAAATATCATAACAATATAAAATGTTTATGATAATTTTTTTGATATCAATTCTACAAAATTATGCCTGTTTAAGACTTGAAATCAACGAACCCTTTGGGCGCCATGCCTGCAACTTTCAGGTAATAATTAATCTTTTTTTGCTACACATATATCGTAGTATTTTTCGCTTATTAACAGCATGTTGTCAACCTATTTAAGAAAAAATTGTATTTACATCCCCCTTTTGACTTTATTTGACCTCTGGTCTGAAATTTTAGTTTAAAAGCAGATTATGAAAAATCTCTTGCCCCAGAGCTGCCTGTGGTTTGACATTTTGGCAAGGTACCCTTAATATCCAATTCCTATGAAAGAGATAAAAAAAATAGAAAAATTGCTGAACCGGGTGATGTGTGTGGACCGGCCCCATTTAATCCGGGGCATTCGCGGTTTGAAAAAAAGGGGGGTGGGTCACCGGGATTCTGGGAAAAAGGAAAAACAGGCGGCCCTGCTTCTGAAAAGGGCCAAACGTTCATCAGATCAGCGGGCTGCCCGTGTCAGGGCCATGCCCAAAATAGTGGATTTCCCAGATCTGCCCATCACCCATAAAAAAGATGAAATCGTCCATGCCCTGAAACATCACCGGGTGGTGATCATTGCCGGAGAGACCGGTTCGGGTAAAACTACCCAGATTCCTAAGTTCTGCATGGAAGCGGGTAGGGGAGCGGCTGGCAGGATCGGATGCACCCAGCCCCGGCGCATTGCAGCCATCACAGTGGCCAAACGCCTGGCAGAAGAATTGGGTGAGGAGTTGGGACGGTCCGTGGGGTATAAAATCCGCTTTGATGACCGATCCAGCCAGAACGCCATTGTCAAGGTGATGACCGATGGCATCCTGCTTGCGGAAACCCAGAAAGATCCCTTTTTAAACGAATATGATACCCTCATTGTGGACGAGGCCCACGAGCGGAGCCTTAACATTGATTTTACCTTGGGCATTCTCCGGGATCTGGTGCGAAAGCGCCGGGATTTAAAGCTTGTTATCACCTCTGCCACCATTGATACGGAAAAATTTTCCAAAGCCTTTGATGATGCGCCGGTGATAGAGGTGTCCGGCAGAATGTATCCGGTGGAGTTGCGCTATTTGCCGGTGCAAAACCATGATGATCCAGACCAGGATGATCAAGGGTATGTGGAGGCAGGCGTGGATGCCGTGGATATGATCCTCCGGGAGTCCCGCCAAGGGGATATTTTGATGTTCATGCCCACAGAGCAGGACATCACCGAGGCCATTGAGTTACTGCGGGGGCGGCAATACCCCGGGGTAACTGTGTTACCTCTTTATGCCAGGCTGTCGGCCCATGAGCAGGCCAAGGTGTTTTCCCGGGGACCGGGACGTAAGATCATTGTGTCCACCAATGTGGCGGAAACCTCCCTGACCATTCCCGGTATTAAATATGTGGTGGACTCAGGCCTTGCAAGAATTCCCCATTACTCCCCCAGAACCCGGACAACGGCCCTGCCGGTGTCCCCCATTTCACGCAGCAGCGCAGACCAGAGAAAGGGCCGCTGTGGACGAGTTTCAAATGGTATCTGTATCCGGCTCTATGATGAGGCGGACTATGGATCAAGGGCATTGTTTACCTCACCTGAAATTCTCCGGAGTAATCTTGCCGAAGTTATTCTCCGGATGATCTCCCTGGGACTGGGGGATGTCTCCTCGTTCCCTTTTATTGATGCCCCCGCAGGTAAATCCATCAAGGATGGCTTTGATACCCTGCTGGAGCTGGGGGCCATATGCCTGAAAAAAAAGACAGGGAAAAAGGCCTATGCATTAACGGGAAAAGGGCGGGTAATGGCAGGTATCCCCGTGGACCCCAAGCTCTCCAGAATCCTCATTGAAGCAGATGAGAGAGGGTGCCTTGAAGAGGCTGTCATCATTGCCTCTGCCCTTTCCATTGCTGATTTAAGACAGCGTCCCCAGGATAAATCCCAACAGGCAGATCAAAAGCACGCCATCTTTAAAGACCCTGCATCGGATTTTATCACATTGCTGAACATATGGAAGGCCTGCCAGGGGGCGGAAAAGAGCTTGAAATCCCGCAACGGTGTCCGCAAATTTTGCAAGGAGCACTATCTCTCCTTTAAACGCTTGCGGGAGTGGAAGGATATCCATGGTCAGATCATGTCTGTGCTCCGGGAGCATGGCATCACAGGAAAAAACAGGATAGCTCTGTCATCTGGCACCAAGGGGCTCAAGTCAAAGGCCTTTGATATTGGGGGTCCCTTGTACATTGAACTCCACAAATCTCTGCTGTGCGGATACCTTGCCAACATTGCCCATAAAAAAGAAAAACATCTTTTCCAAGCTGCCAAGGGACAGACAGCCATGATTTTCCCGGGGTCCGGGATTTTTAACAAGGCCGGGAACTGGATCGTTGCCGCTGAGTTTGTGGAGACCAGCCAGCTTTTTGCAAGAACTGCCGCCACCATTGATCCTGATTGGCTGGAGGAGCTGGCAGGGACCCTTTGTACCCGCACCCATTCATCCCCCCACTGGGAAAAAAAGAGAGGGGAAGTGGTGGCAACAGAGCAGGTTTCCCTTTTTGGACTGATAATTATCCCGGAAAGGAGGGTCTCCTATGGCCCCATAAATCCCGATGAGGCCGGTGAAATTTTTATCAGAAGCGCCTTGGTGGAGGGGGAAGTCCCCCGGCGGTTGCCATTTATGGATCACAATCAAGAACTGATGGATGGATTGAGCAAACTGGAGGAAAAAACCCGGAAACGGGATATTCTGGCCTCGGAGGATGAAATATTCTTCTTTTATAAAGAACGGCTGGAACAGCCCTTTTTTAATCTGAAAACCTTTGCCAGATATCTTAAAGAACGGGGTGAAGATGCATTTTTGCGCATGAGCCTTACTGACTTGCAAAAAAGTCAGCCTGATGAGGCACATCTTGCCTCTTTGCCTGACAGCCTTCAGATGGGGATGAGTAACTTTGAGTTGGAGTATGGGTTTGATCCCGGTGCCGAACACGATGGGGTCACCTTAAAGGTGCCGGCGATGTCTGCGGCATCGGTGAAAAATGAGTCCCTTGAGTACTTAGTACCAGGCCTTTTTAAGGAAAAGGTAACGGCATTGATCAAAAATCTCCCCAAAAAATACCGGGTGATGCTCATGCCGATATCCACCAAGGCCCAGATCATTGTAAAGGAGATGCCCCACCGGGACAGGCCACTGTTTTCCGAGCTTAGTCAGTTTGTCAACCGGCGGTTTGGTGTCAATGTGCCCGCATCTGCCTGGTCTGATAAAGGGCTTGAAGAACATTTGAAAATGCGGATCTCCATCCGGGATGAAAAGGACCGGGAGATTGCGGCATCCCGGGATCGAACGGTTTTAAAAACTTTTTCAGACACCATGCGCCCCAGGGAAGATGCCTTTGAAAAGGTGTGCGCAGAACATGAAAGGGAAAATATTGTCTCCTGGATTTTGGGGGATATGCCTGAGTCCATACCTGTTGATGCGGCAGAAGGATATACTTATGGTGTTTACCCTGCCCTGACCCGGGAGGGTGGTGCGGTGCACCTTCGCCTTTTTAAAAAGCAGAGTGCCGCCCGGGCCTCCCACCGGGAGGGAGTAATGGCTCTTTATGAAATCATTTATGAAACAGATATCAATGCCCTGAAAAAAGATCTGAAGCGGGCCCGGAATCTTAAAGGCCACGCTGCTCTGGTGGGTGGGGAACTTTCCTTTGACAGGGCGTTATTTAATTGCGTGATGCGGCATCTTTTTTTAAAAGAAATTCGTACCCAGCATGAGTTTGAAGAGCATGCCAGCCGTACAATTCCCCAATTGTACGGCATCGGCCAAGCTTTGGTCTCAGGAGTGGGGCAATTGTGTGAGGCCCATGACAAAACACAGGATATTCTAAAACAAATTCAGCTGAAAAACATGAATCGGCCCCAGGTAATAAAATGGGTGGAGGGCCTTAAGGTCGCTGTAACAGCCCTTATTCCCAATGGATTTCTGGAAATGTACGCTTTGGAGAAAATACCCCATCTCAGACGCTATGTCATGGCCATTGGCATTCGGGCCCAGCGGGGTATGGTGGATTTTAACAGGGATCAGCAAAAGGCAGCAGCCGTGGAAAAATATATCACCCGGTTAAATGAGATGCTCAACACACTTTCCGTGGACTCCTCCCGGGAAAAGGCAGATGCCATTGAAGAGTTTTTTTGGATGATTGAGGAATACAAGGTCTCCCAATTTGCCCAGGAGCTGAAAACCCCGGTGAAAATATCCCCCAAACGGCTGGATGAACGGTGTCGGGCAATATCCCTTATGGTGTAGCTTCTCTGGATAACAGCTATGGGTAAAACAAATAATACAATGGTATAATGCCGCCCCGACGGCTGGCCTGAATGGAACGGGAACGTCGGGGGCTCTGCGCTACTCCGGTGCTGCATTTTCTTATTAAGATCAGATTCAATGGGGATAAAGGGTGGAAAGGGTGGTTGCTCGGTCAAAGCACCGTTGACCCTCATCCAATTTTCCCCGTTTGATGCATCCCTGGCCGTAAATGGTGTATTTCTTTCGGAGTACAAAAAGGGTTGCCCGCTGCTGGTCCGGGCTCAGGTTACCGCTTCTGAGCAGTCCCTCCATGGACTGTATTCGGTATCGATCCAGGGAGTGGGCCGAGGAGAGTTGGTCCGAATGGCCCCCCTGCTTGATGGTGCAGGGATGATCCACCAGGTAAATGGGCATGTCCGTGGCTGTCCTTAACCAAAGGTCGTAATCTTCGCAGGCGGGAAGGGTCTCATCAAAACAACCTTTAATCTGAAAAAACTCCCGTCGCATCATCACCGCCGAAGGGCTCACTAAGCAAAGCTCCAGGGAGGGTTCAAATATCATTCCCCATGGTTTTTTATGCTTGAATTTGGGATTAACCCTTTTTCCGTTGCGTATCCATATCTCTTCGGTCTGGCAGATCATGGCTTCGGGGTGGTGCTGGAAAAAGTTCACCTGGTATTCCATTTTATCCGGTGTCCAGCGGTCATCGGAGTCCAGAAAGGCCACAAAATCACCGTTGCTTTGCCTGATGCCCAAATTTCTTGCCGCGCTGACTCCTGTGTTTTCCTGGTGCAATAGTGTAATGCTGTCCATGTAAGGTTCAAGCACCTGGCAGGTGTTGTCCGTTGAGCCGTCGTCCACCACAATGATTTCCATGGCAGGGTATTTTTGATCTATCACCGATGTAACAGCATCCGCCAGACACCAAGCCCTGTTAAAGGTGGGGATGACAGCGGTGACAAGGGGCATTTTTTTTATGGGTTTCATGGGCATCTCTTACCATAAATCGTATATTTTTTCCAATAAATTCAGGTTATCCTTGACTTGGTAACTAAAATAAAATAAGCATCACAAAAAGCTGAAAATACGGTTATTTATTTTATGAATTGTATTTTTCTTTTGATCGGAAAAAAGGTCGTGTATCACCCCAGTGGGCATGGTTTTTGATACAGCCTTTTTCCGGAATATTTAAATTCTGTGTGAAAGCGTTTTTATGGTAAACCCATTCAAACGGTTGAGTGGGGTGCCGGGAACAGCGTGGTTCCGGCTTTCATACCTATCAATGCCCTGAAAGGGCATGGACAGACACTAAGAGGAGTGTATGGCAAGGCTTAAACTAAAGGAACATGTCATAAATAGAGACTGGTGCAAGGGCTGCGGAATATGTGTGGATTTCTGCCCCAAACAGGTTCTTGAACTTGATTCCAAGGAAAAAGTTATTGCAGTAAGACCAGAGGATTGCATCTGCTGTAAATTATGTGAATTAAGGTGCCCGGATCTTGCAATTGAGGTGCTTACGGACCAGGATGATAAAAATGACT
>CAKZLA010000515.1 GCA_937124525.1 uncultured Desulfobacterium sp. | reverse complement strand
TGACCCACGCCGCAGCACACTTAACAACGAGTTGGAGCAGACAACCCACGTGGGTCGCTCCTCAACTCGGCATTATGTGTCTAAACCTCCTCATCTGAGGCTATAAAATGAATGATCACTTGAAAAATAGAGGAAAAGATTTTGCAAATTTTTTAGGATCTCTTTCAAAGGAAGAAAGGGAAATTGGAAATCAGAAGGAATTTGAACGCGCGAAAAAAGAACACCTCAGATTCAAAGAAAATTTTAATAAAGGCTTGTGCTATTTGTGTAAAAAGCCATTAAAGACTTTCAGTAAAAATAATCCCTGTCTGCATTGGCTACTAAAACCCAAGGGCTTTAAAAAAAAGAATTTTCTAAGCATTTCTGAGAAATTTGGTCTTGTCCAAATCCAAAGCTTTTTAAGATGGGTTGCCAATGAAGAAGCCTTTGCTAAAAATATTAACAACTTAGTTGATGAAGGCATTGGAAATAAACTCATAGAACTCACTATAAAATATAAAAATTTGGAATGGTCTTTTTCCTGCGCATTATCAGATTATGAGGGGCATCAAAATTCAAAATTTGGTACATTTCCTCACTATCATTTTCAAATGAGAGTTGATAAACGGCCTTTTATTAGATTTAATGATTTCCATGTACCTTTAAGCGATATGGATATTATTACTTTCGAAGCGGTCAAACGTAAACCTGACTTAATCAAACAAAGATTTTCATTTGGGGAAGGCATGAGTGAAATGTTTGAAGACACCATAGTCGAAAAAGTTTTAAGCAATACCCAAAGAACTGAAAATCCGGAAGAGGCCACATATAGCATAGATACTTTTGCATACGCCGAAGATGGGAAGACGATCTCTGGAGATGATTTATATGAGATAATTCAAGAGGCTAAAGATAAAGGCGCTACAGTTGCAAGCCTTATGGATAAGCTTCCAAATGCTGAATCAAAAATTATCATCAGTCCAGGGCCTGGAGTTGTAGAACAGGCACCAAGACCTGGGAGAAAAAAAAAGGATTCTTCTGTTCAGTTCTAAAGCGGGAGCAAATTTCACATAACAAGCGGGTGAACCGGACAGTAAGGGTCTCCTTCTTTTTAAAGGCTGAAAAACTTTTAAATGATGTGCTTTCAATTAACTTTTTTGGAAACCCTTGCTGCCCGTTACCCAAGCGTTATGCTCAGGAGGCGAATATGAAGGACAGCTACGCTAAACATTTCCAATATAAGGAGAACAAATGAGAGACAAGAAATACCCATACGTCAACCATATGAACATCCTATGTGAAGCATTGCAACTTATTGATATACCAACGCTTGTAGAGAGGTGCACTGACCAGTGGTATAATCAAACTTTGTGTAAAGTAAACGAATCGGTCGTGCGGCTGGGCATCATAAAAGGTGAATACCATTGGCACAAACATGATAATGAAGATGAGTTTTTTTTCAACTTGAGTGGTGAATTGATGCTTGATATCGAGAGTAAAGAAACCGTTACCCTAAAGCAACATCAAGGTTATGTCGTTCCAAAAGGAATTGTGCATAAGACTCGTGCAACTGAAAAAACTGTGATCTTAATGATTGAGACGGCAGGCATTATTCCAACGGGAGATGAATAATTTACATAACCAATATATTCCATCACCCTCCCCCAACCCCGGCATCAGGGCAGCCCCGTTATTTGATTTTTTTGATCTGTTGCCTGTTTTGTTTTTTTCCGGGAAAGCACACCATGGCCCGGGAAACACCACCGACCATGGGCATCATCCTGGCAGATCCCCGGGGCCGCATCCTCTTTGAAAAAAATGCAGACAACCGGTTTATTCCGGCATCAACACTAAAGGTGTTCACGGCACTCACCGCCCTGGAATACCTGGGGCCGGACTTTCATTTTACAACGGATTTTTTCCTGGATGAAGATTTAAACCTGACAATTAAAGGAGGAGGTGATCCCCTTCTGACCTCCCGGGAAATTCGTACCATTTCCAAACGCATCGGAGAGAGACTGAAAAAAAAACACATTTCAGAAATCCATGGCTTGAGGGTTGATGGGACCGCTTTTAAAAGTAATATCACCATTCCGGGAACCAGTCGAACCCTAAATCCCTACGACGCATCAGTGGGGGCACTTTCGGCAAATTTCAACACCATATCTTTTAAAAAATGCCCCCCCCGAAATCCCACAAAATGGATCAGCGCAGAGCCCGAAACCCCCCTCATCCCCTTTGCCCAAAAAATGCTTGCCAGCTCCGGCATGGCCCAGGGAAGAATCCCATTACCCCGGGGGATGGAAGGGCTTTATGCCGGACATCTTTTTAAATGGTTTCTTGAAAAGGAGGGGATAAAAACAGGGCAGGCGGTGACAACGGGAAACGTCAACGGCAAGGATCATCTGATTTTTAACGGGTACTCGCCATACGATTTAAAACAGGTGGTGGCCAAGTTACTTTATTACTCCAATAATTTCATGGCCAACCAAGTGTTCCTGGCCCTGGGTCTCAAGGAGGGCGGCGGACCTGCAACCCTGACCAAGGGCATCAACCTGGCCATGGCCCATGCCGCATCCCTTGGTATCAAAGACCTTTTTATTGAAGAAGGATCGGGGATTTCCCGGCAGAACAGGATCTCCCCCCGCTCCATGCTAAAAATTCTACAGGCATTTAAACCCCACCACGCACTGATGAAATACGAAAATAATGAATACTATAAAACAGGAACTTTGAACGCAGTTCGAACCCGATGCGGTTATTTTAAGGGCAGACAGAACCGGCTTTATCCCTTTGTCATCATGATCAATCAAAAGGGTAAAACCTATGGGGAGATCAAAAAAAAGCTCCAACAAAAAGTGGCGGCATGGGATTTAAGGCCCTGAGCCAAATGGCATAAGGTCATTGGTGGAAAAAAATATACAGGAACGCGCAGATTTGTATTGGTATTCAAGGCGATTTCTGTGCGCCCTAACTGGTTCTATGTGCGGGCAAACCCAGGTAAAATACCAGATCTGCCCGTTGCAGACCTCAAAGGAGGAAGCGCTGAATAGGTATTGCTCTAATGAACGGCATTGTCAGCTTGAAGATCCTCCACCATGGACTCCAGAATCCCCATGTTCAATATAGGCATAGGCGCTGTGATTATGGATGGATTCAAAATTTTCCGCACTCACTGAAAACCAGGTGATATTCTCATCTTCCAAAAGCACCTTACCCACATCCCGCACCACATCTTCAACAAATTTTGGATTGTTATAGGCAAATTCGGTGACGTGCTTTTCATCCTCTCTTTTGAGAACAGAATACACCTCACAGGAGGCCGCATGCTCCACCAGTTCAATGATCTCTTCAATCCATACAAATTTTTTAAACCGGGTGCTGACACACACCTCCCCCCGCTGGTTGTGGGCACCAAAATCACTGATTTCCTTGGAACAAGGACACACCGATGTGATGGGAACAGCCACCTTGAGCACCATATCCCGGTCTTCATTGGAATAGGAGGAGCCAATGATGGAGCAGGTATAGTCCATGAGTCCCTTGGAAGCGGTGACAGGGGATTTTTTTTCAATGAAATAAGGAAAGGTGATCTCAATATGGGAAGAGGTCGCCTCCAGGGTGGTTTTCATGGTCTCCAAAATGGTCATGATGGATTCCAGAGACACCTGGGACCGGAAGGTGTGAAGCATCTGCACAAACCGGCTCATGTGGGTCCCCTTGCATTGGTGGGGTAGATCCACATACATGCTTATTTCAGCAATGGTGGACTGAAGCCCGCTGCTTTTTTTATCCCTGACTTTAATGGGATAACGAAGTCCTTTGATACCGACTTTGTCGATGGGGATATTGCGGTAATCCCGCATTTTTTGAATATCAATCATAAACTCTTCTTTAACAGATAGTCTGCTTCAATATTTCCCATGGCCCTGAAAATATTGCCTTTAATATGGTGATTGTCCCGATAGATTTCCTGGAGCATGTCTCTTACCACACTGCGCTTGGATCGACCATCACTGGGACAGGGGTTAATAAAATCAGGGAACATCAGCCGTTTTGCCAGTTTAACAATGTCTTTTTTTTCAACATAGGCCAGGGGACGAATAATGGTGATCTTGCCGTTAAAAAAAGACTGACTGGGCACCATGGTGCCCATGCGACCGGAAAAAAACATGTTAATAAAAAGGGTTTCAATGATGTCATCCTTGTTATGTCCCATTGCAATCCGGGTACAGCCCTGATCCCTTGCCATCTCAAAAAGGGATTTGCGTCTCAGTCGGGAACATAAAAAACAGGGATTTTCCCGATTCTCTGGGCCATGGGCCCGCAGGCCATGGTCGGTGTATTTAACCGTCATGCTGCCGGAAAATCGAGAAACCAGCGATTTAAGTGCCGGGGCAAATCCGTTGTCAAACCCCGGGTCCACGTACACCGGCACCAGATCAAAGGAAATGGGTGCCTTTTTTTTAAAACTCTCCAGGGCATTGAGCATGAACAGGCTGTCTTTGCCCCCGGACACGGCCACCATCAGGCGGTCGCCATGGCGAATCATCTCATAATCATTCAACGCCCTGCCCATGAGATGGTTGACTTTCCTGTTCATCTGGGGTCTGAATGGTTGAATGGGGTTTACCTTTTTTTCGTGGATTTTTTAAGGATCACCCGACCGGCTGCGATTTCGCGCAGTGCCATTACCGCATCTCCATTTCTAGCTGGTTTAATCATGGTTTCAGCCCCTTCACTCACCTGTCTCACACGCTTTGCCGCCATATGAACCAGGGCAAATCGGGTGGGCACATTTTTCAGGCAGTCCTCAATGGTTACTCTTGCCATGGATATTCCTCTCTAATTAACGTATACATACAACAAAATTATAACTCTCATGATTCCAAAATTTTGGACGGAGTTTCATATTGAACGGCCATATCGGATTACCGACACAACAAAAATTGAAAAAGCACTTTGGAGAGACTGTGTGGGCATTGAATTCCCAGAACCCATTAATCGCTTTTCCATATCAAACATGGGCATCCTTCAAAAGTACTTTACAGTTTCTTGGAGCATTCCACATTTGTAGAGTCTTTTTCCCAAAAGACTGTAAAGTACTTTTTGGCTCATATGAAGGATGTTCAAACATGCAATAGAATTTATTACAAAATGTCGATAACCTCATAATTCCTTTTGCCGCCGGGGGCCTGGAGAACCACTTCATCACCGGGCTTTTTGCCAATTAAGGCCTTTCCCAGGGGAGAGGAGATAGAGATACGCCCCTTATCGATGTCCGACTCCTCCTGACCCACCAGCATATATTCAACCTCTTCTTCCGAATCAAGGTTTTCAAGCAATACCCGGGATGCAAACCGGGCGCAATCTTTGGCCACTGTATCAGGATCAATCACCTTGGCGCTGGCAAGTTTATAGCCCAACTCGCCAATTCTACCCTCAATAAAAGACTGCCGATCCTTGGCCGCATCAAACTCCGCATTTTCAGAAAGATCACCATGGGCCCGGGCCGTTTCGATGGCCTTGATATTTTCCGGTCGATCAATGGTTTTTAATCTTTCAAGTTCCGCTTTCAAGGTTTTATACCCCTCAACGGTGATTGGTATCTGCTCCAACGTTTATTATCTCCATTTCTTCATCAAAAAAACAACGCCTTACCGCACAATAGATGCACCACGATAAGGCAGAAAAAAACTAAAATTCAGGTCCAGGGATCAAAAGACAAAAGGCTTTTCCCCGCAATCCCTCCCGGGGGGCTCAGTGACAACATGTCTCTTCCCGGTTGATCAACGGTGTGTGGCAGGCCAAACTTAAAAGACAGGCCCCGGATCACCATTATTTTCCCTGTTCCTGGCTTAGGTAGCCCACAATGGATGACCCGGCACTGACTTTCTGTCCCAGGGTCACGGCAATATCCGTATCCAGGGGCAGATGAAGATCCAGACGGGAACCAAAACGTATCATACCATATCGCCGCCCCCGCTCCAGACGCTCTCCTGGCTGTACCCGGCACACAATACGCCTGGCAATAAGCCCTGCGATCTGTACAACCCCATAAACTGATCCCTGGGGAGTTTTAATGACCAGGGCATTGCGCTCATTGTGCTCCGAGGCTTTATCCAGAGAGGCATTAAAAAATTTCCCGGGGAAATAGGTGACCTTTTCCACCACCCCATCCATGGGCACCCGGTTTACATGGACGTTAAACACATTCATGAAAATACACACCCGGATGCATGATCCCTTGACAACCGTGGAGTCTCCAATGGTTTCTATGCTGATAACCTTGCCGTCGGCCGGGGAGACAAGGGCGTGGGATTCCGGGGGGATTTTCCGTTCAGGGTCACGGAAAAACCAACAGACAAAAACAAACAAACAAAAGGCAAGGCCCCCGGGAATATATCCGCCAAATCCCATGGCAAGGGCAGCGATCACGCCCGTGATGCCAATATATTTAAAGCCGGGGGCAGCAATAATAAAACCTGCTTTATCCGGCCATTCCATATTCTTCATACTTTTGTCCTCTATTTACAATAGATTTTACCATATCCCCTGTCTGAATAGACGTTTTAGCCCAAGGGAACTGGCATCCATCTTCACATGCCTTTGCATGGGGGACATCTGCCCATTATAAAGCAAAAAAACATGATACTAACAGACGTCATAAGGGTTGTCAACAATCCCCGGGTGGTAAGTCGAAATTGTAATTTTAGCCCCAAACCCTGGAGGGACCGGGGCGGGTCATCTATCTTTGCAATAATTAATCTCAGCATCGGAGCGCCGAAGATAAACCGGCACCAGGGCAGCGGGATCTTTAAGGTACCCATGGGGATCATGGAAAAAAACATGGGCCAGGGCCAGGGCACTGACAGAATTTTGAAATCCCGGGGCAAAAACAGCCCCTGATCCCAACTCTCTGGTGATGTGCCGGGCATGGGCCACGGCTCCTGACCCCACAAACAGGGCCATGTCACCGGCCATGGCCAGAGCGCCTTCCGGTGGCACCACCATTTCTTCCCCCTTGGAAATCAACACACCGTTTTTAAATTGGTACAGGGCACAATACACCTCCCCCCGCCGGGCATCCAGCATGGCACACACCGGCAGGGATGCGTGGCTCATGCGCCAGGCAATGCCGTCCAGGCTGGAAATACCTGCCACGGGTTTCCCCGTGGCCAGGGCAAGACCTTTGACCATGCTAAGACCAATGCGAAGGCCGGTGAAACTGCCCGGCCCCCGGGACACCACAAAGCCGTCAAGCTCATCAAGGGTCTGTCCGGCATCCTCTGCCAGCATTTTTTCCACCAGGGGCAAAAAGGTGACGGCATGGTTTCTCAACCCGGCACCATACCGCTCACACACCGGAATGCCATCGTCTACAAGGGCAATGCTGCACCCCTGTTCCGCCGTATCCACGGCAAGGATTTTCATGAAATAGTCTTCTCCCTATGATTCCTCACCAGAGTCAATAAAGGCAACCTCAAGAACCTGGTCCAGATCCCGCACCGGAATAAACTTGATTTTTCTTTTTACCCCGGCTGGAAGATCCTGGAGATCCTTTTTGTTCTTTTCGGGAATTACAATGGTCTTAATCCCCGCCCGGAGGGCGCCCAGGGCCTTTTCCTTAAGACCGCCAATGGGCAGCACCCGCCCCCTGAGGGTTATTTCCCCGGTCATGGCAACCTTGTTGTTCACAATTTTTCCGGTGAAGGCTGAAATAAGGGCTGTGGCCATGGCAATGCCAGCAGAAGGACCGTCCTTGGGAATGGCCCCGGCCGGAACATGGATATGGATATCCTTGGTCTCAAAGTCTTCCTTGTCAATGCCAAGAGCATCCATATTTGCCTTGATGCAGGTAAATGCAGCCCGGGCCGATTCCTGCATGACATCACCGATCTGTCCTGTCACCGTGAGTTCCCCCTTGCCATGGCACAGGGATACTTCAATGTAAAGGGGTTCTCCCCCCACCTCGGTCCAGGCAAGGCCGGTGACCAGGCCCACCTGACTCTCCTCCTGGTCCAGTTCCGGTTGAAACACCGGGGGGCCCAGATATTTCTGCAGCGCCGCCTTGGTCACCTGGAATTTGCCCTTTTGTCCCTCGGCAATCTTTCTGGCAATTTTTCTACAGATGGCCCCCAGTTTTCGTTCCAGATTTCGAAGCCCTGCCTCCATGGTATACTGGGAAATAAGGGTATCCATGGCCCCGGAGGTGATGGTGATGGAGCGACGGATCAACCCATTTTCCCGGAGTTGACGGGGGAAGAGGTGACGTTCGGCAATCACGGCCTTTTCCTCCCGGGTGTATCCAGAGATTTCAATGACCTCCATACGGTCCAGCAGGGCCGATGGAATGGTGTCAATAACATTGGCGGTGAGGACAAAAAGCACCTTGGAAAGATCAAAGGGCATATTAAGGTAATGGTCACTGAATTCGGTGTTCTGCTCCGGGTCCAGGGCTTCGAGCAGGGCCGAGGAGGGATCCCCCCTGAAATCATTGCCCAATTTATCAATTTCATCCAGCATGAACACCGGGTTATTGGTGCCGCACTGGCGCAACCCCTGGAGAATTCTGCCGGGCATGGCACCGATGTAGGTTCTTCTATGTCCACGGATTTCCGCTTCATCCCGGATTCCCCCCAGGGAGATTCTCACAAACTTTCGTTTCATGGCCTTGGCAATGGCCTGCCCAAGGGAGGTTTTCCCCACCCCGGGAGGGCCGGAAAAACAGATAATCTGCCCCTTCATGGAGGGATTGAGTTTCCGGACACTCAGGTATTCCAGGATACGCTCTTTGACCTTTTCCAAGCCATGGTGATCCCTCTCCAGCACCTGGGCCGCCTTTTCAATGTCAAGAAAATCCTTGGTGGATTTATCCCAGGGCATCTCCACAATGCAGTCAAGATAGGTCCGGATAATGGAGGCTTCCGAGGAATCTGAGTGCATCTGATCAAGGCGCTTGAGCTGCTTTAATGCCTCTTTATGGCATTTTTCCGGCATCTTGGCTTTCTTGATCTTCTGGCTGTACTCCTTTACTTCGGCAATTTTCTCATCATTGTCGCCCAGCTCCCGATGGATGGCCTTGACCTGCTCCCTAAGATAATAATCCCGTTGGGTTTTGGAAATCTCATCCTTGACATTGGTCTGAATCTTGGCCTGTACGGCAGACAGTTCCACTTCCCGGGCCAGAAGGTCGTTAACCCTTAAAAGACGCTGGGCAGGATCAATGGTTTCCAAAAGGTTCTGGGCATCTTCAACTTTCAGCCTCAAATTTGACGCCACCAGGTCCGCAAGCTTTCCCGGGGATTCAATCTGCTCAAGAATTATCCCCACATCCCCGGACACCTCCCCGCGCAAGGCCAGAATTTTTTCACTGCTCTCCCGGACATTTCGCATCAGGGCTTCAATTTCAATATCAACGGTGTCGACGTCCTTGTCTTCCACCATTTCTACCTGCACTTGGAACCAGGGTTGCTGTTTTTGAAATTTCACCACCCGGGCCTTGGTGATCCCCTGTATCAGGGCCTTGATCCGGCCGTCGGGGAGCTTTAACATTTTTTGTATCCGCCCCACGGTTCCCAGGTGATACACATCCTCTTTCCCGGGATTTTCATCATCGGACACCTTTTGGGCACACATGAAAAGATAACGATCACTGTCGGCGGCTGCCTCCACCGCCTTGATGGATTTATCCCTTCCCACAAACAAAGGGATCAGCATATCTGTGAACACCACCACATCCCTCACCGGCATCATGGGAAGGGTGGTGGGAATTTCACTTATATCCGTCTCTTTTTCTATTATTTCAATAAGATCGTCCATATCGGTTTCCGCCATTTGAACTCCTTTTCATTACATATATAATATCAATCAGATCTTAACAATAAAGCATTTTTTCCCCTTTACAACGGTGGGAGCATACTTTTTTAATGGTAAGATCTATTGACACCGGCTGAAATTTTTTCTAAATGAAGGGATGTGCCCGGTTATTTTGTCCGGACCACCCAATGCGTTGTCACCCCAACCCAAGGATTGTTGTAATGGTCCCAGATGTCCTTCCCCCATATACCGCTCCTCTCATAGCCTTTATGTTCGGTGCCTGTGTGGGAAGCTTTCTCAATGTATGTATTTACCGGATTCCCAAGGGAAAATCCATCCTATTTCCCGGGTCTTCCTGCCCGGTGTGCACCCATGGCATCCCCTTTTATCTTAACATCCCCATTGTAAGCTATATCCTCCTCCGGGGACGATGCCACCACTGTCACGCCCCTTTTTCCATAAGATACCCTGCCGTGGAGACCCTTACGGCATTGGCAGCCATGGCCACGGCTGCCCAATTTAACATCACGGCCCAGGGTGGTGTTTGGTTCACCTTTGTGTGCACCCTTATTGTGATAGCCTTTATTGACTATGATTTTCAAATCATCCCGGACATCATCTCACTCCCCGGCATTCCCTTTTTTGCCCTGGCATCCGTATTAATGGGATATCATCCGTGGAAAGCCTCCCTTGCAGGCATCCTCATGGGTGGCGGTTCCCTTTACGGAGTGGCCATGCTTTACCATTTTATCCGAAAAGAAGAGGGCATGGGCGGTGGCGACATCAAACTTCTGGCCATGATTGGTGGTGCCATTGGCTGGCCAGGGGTATTGTTCACCCTGTTTGCCGGATCCGTTCTGGGAACCCTTGCCGGCTGTGTTGTCATGGTCATAAAAAGAAGTGTCACCCCCCGGTTGAGAATCCCCTTTGGTCCCTACCTGTCCATGGGTGCCATTGCCTATATTTTCAAGGGAAAAGAACTCATCCAATGGTATTTTGGCCTGATCTATTAGACACATATGAAAGTCCCGGCAAAGCAAAAGGGACTTTCAATCTTATAGCTCAGTTCATTTGATACTAATTTTAAGTTTTATTATCAATCTTTTTAGTAGGTTATATTGTGTTTTTGGTATTAAACAATGTGAAATATGCTATAGTTGTGGACTGGCCGGGTCCAGAATAAGATCTGCCCGTGGCAGCTATATTGACTTTTCATAATTTGTTGATTTAATAGAAGGATTTATTTTTATAGAACTCAATAAAATCAATCTCTTAAACAAAGATCGGTATAATATCTATTAAAGAAAGCTTGTGCCCGGATCTTTTATCCCGGCCGGAACACCTTTATTAACCCCTGGTTTTACCAGGGGACAGCCCTGCGATATTTTACCGGGACAGACAATAAGTTCTTGACACAAATACCGCAACCACGGTACTTACAAGGCACTTAAGATAGTTCTTGGCCAGCCCATCCACGGCCAGAAGTCACAAAAAAACCATAATTATGTATTTTGCATATTAGGACTGACCGCACAACCCAATACCATTGACCGCAAATTGATAATCCCCCATGTACCATGGTGGCAATTTGCAAATTAAGGAGCAAGAAGATATGAATAAAGGCGACCTCATTAACAAAGTAGCTGAAGTACTCAGTAGCAAAAAAGAAGCCCAGGCAGCCGTAGACTGTGCACTTTCCACCATCACCGATGCCGACGACATCCTGGTGATTAAAGATGGACATATCGTGGAACAAGGACAGCATGAAGCACTTCTTGGCAATAAAAATATTTACCATGCCATGTGGCAGGCACACACCGCAGCCAAGGAGTGGACATTGAACCTACAGGGAGCAGAATCATGCTGAAATCCATACGTGTTATTGCAGGGGATATGAGAAATATCTATTTCACCACCTTTTTGAATGCCATTCATCTGATTCTAAAAGGGGTGCCCTTTGGCATTTTGTTTCTGGTGATTCTGGAATTGTTGAAACCCAAGTCGGAACTTGATATTTCCCGATTGGTCCTCCTGTTCGCAGGAATGGCTATCCCCATGCTGATTAATCTGTTCCTGGCCATAAAGGTCCATGTCCGTGCTTATATCTCTTCATACAACCTCAGCACGGAAACCCGTCTATCCCTTGGGGATCATTTGCGAAAATTATCCCTTGGCTTTTTCAAAAAAAGAGATCCCGGAGACATTTCAGCCCTTTTACTCCAGGATATGGCAAAGGTGGAGCTTGTGTTCAGCCATTTTTTCATTGATGCCATTGCCTGTATTATCCTGCCGTTAATGATGGCAGGATTTTTCTTCATGGTGGACTGGCGCATGGCATTGCTCATGATTTTATCCGTGATCCTTGCCCTTCCCGCTCTGTGGGGTGCCCAGAAAATTGTTGTTTATTTTGGGAAAAAACATGTGGCCTCCCGTAACCTCACCTCTTCCAGACTTCTTGAGTATCTGGGGGGGATTAAGGTGCTCATGGCGTTTAACCTCACCGGGAAAAATTTTAAACGCCTGGACCGGATCATGCGTAAATTGTGCAACGACAGCATAAAGCTGGAGGCCGCCACGGGCATACCGGTTCTTGTTTACATGACCATTCTGGATCTTGGTTTTATCAGCCTGCTGGTCTTTGGTGTACACCTCTTGCTACAGGGAGAGATCTCCATTCCCATCCTTTTAATGTTTCTTGTCATCGGATATAAATTTTTTGAACCCCTGATCAACTTCGGCGTCTTTATATCAGAAATACGTTATATGAACATTGCAGCTAACCGTATTACAGATGTCCTGGACACGCCTCCCTTAAAAGAACCTGATACACCTCGACATCCAAAAACCTTTGACATTGAGTTTCACAATGTAAGCTTTGGTTACACCAATACCAGGGTTCTAAAAAATGTCACCGCGCAATTTCCTGAAAATAGCATCACAGCCCTGGTGGGGCCTTCGGGAAGTGGAAAAACCACCATAACAAGTTTAATCCCCCGGTTCTGGGACGTGGATGAAGGAAGCATCACCATCGGCGGTATTGATATCCGTAAAATTCCAACGGAGGCGTTGAACGGACTGCTCAGCGTTGTTTTCCAGGATGTCTATCTTTTCCAGGACAGCATTTTTAACAATATCCGGGTAGGTAAAAAAAGTGCGAGCAAAGAAGAGGTGATACTTGCGGCCAAAACCGCCCAGTGCCATGAATTCATCCAGCAGATGGAAAACGGATATGACACCATTGTCGGAGAAGGCGGTTCCACCCTGTCAGGGGGAGAAAAACAGCGTATTTCCATTGCCCGTGCTCTGTTAAAGGATGCCCCCATCGTTCTTCTGGACGAAGCAACAGCCTCCCTGGACCCTGAAAATGAGCTGTTAATTCAACAAGCCATTGGAGAAATGGTTAAATCCAAAACCCTCATCGTCATTGCCCATCGATTGAAAACCATTGCTCAGGCCGATCAAATACTGGTAATTAACCAGGGGACAGTGGCAGAGAAAGGAACCCATGAAGCCCTTCTATCCAACGATCAACTATACGCACGGTTATGGAATGAGCAACAAAAGGCTGGCGGATGGAAATTTAAGGCACTGGAAAAGGCATCGAGCCATAAATGACGGATAGGCTTTAGGGCAGTTTGAGGTTTATGTCCGGTTTCGGGGTGGCCTGGATCCAGTCATGATTGTTTAAAATGAAAAGAGTGAGGAGGCAATAGATTAAAAATTATGAAAATACCAATTTTAAATTCCGATTATGCTCAAATCAATGATTTATTGTATAAAAGCTATTTGCCCAAAATCATAAACACCGCCATTGAAATTGGTCTCTTTGAGACACTATCGGACAAGACAATGTCCTTGGGAACACTCTCAAAAGAGTTGAAGACCAATGAAAATATTACAGAGGCTCTCCTGGGCGTTTTGACGGTAATTGATTTAACAAGAAAACAGGATGGCCTGTACCGCCTATCTCTTCTTGCCCGGGATTACCTGTTGGAAAGTTCTGGTGCAAATCAACTGGGAGCCATAAAAAAAATTTCGGGCAGCGCCGGGCCTTTTGACGAGTTAATAACAGCCTTGAAAGGAGAAGCACCTGTTTTTGATTCGAAAATGTGGGCATCAAAGGAAGCTATCCTGGAAATGGAACAAGGAGCAAAGGCAGGTCCCATACAGGCTGTTACCTCCTTTGCAAGAGAACTCCCCGAATTCATGACCTGCACCAAAATGTGCGACTTTGCCGGCAACAGTGGTTATTATTCTTTTGCACTCATGCAGGAAAACAAGGGACTTTATTCCCATGTGTACGACCTTCCCGCTGTATGTGATCTGGCAAAGGAGTTAAAAAAAGAAGAAGAAGATTTTGCCCGGATAACCTATCACGGATTTGATATTGCCCGTGGCGACGCATTCGGAGATGATTACGATATATTTTTTAGTTCCCACTTTTTGTATGAATTTGGTGTTGACCATAAATTGTCAGCTTTTCTGGAAAAGGTAAACAAATCCATGAAAATGGGTGGGGTATTTATTTCAAATCATCTTTCGTGCAATAATGACGATTATGACCATGCTACCCTTGCCATGATTGAACTCATGACCCTCGCCATGGGATATCCTACCCACCAACTGCCTGGGGAAATACTGAAAAAGGGATTAACCGAGGCAGGTTTCGGTCAATTCACGGAAAAACAGCTCAATAAAACCGTCTCTTTTCCAAGCTTGCTTTTATCCGCCAGAAAGATAAAAGAAATATCCAGATAACTGAAATAGTTGACATTTTTTTAAAGAGATTCCCATAAAACAAAGGAGTCTTTTGAAAAGTGTCAACCAGTGAATGAAGGAGGCCAAAGGAGATAAGATGGAAACAAGGCCCACCCATGGAAAACATGGTGAAATACCGAAACCAAATAAAACAGGTATGTATAAAAAAATTAATTTCAACTCCGGAATTTCCGCAACGCTTATGGATTACAATTTTTTTAATTCCATCACTTCAAAAGTTGCAACTTCAAGGGCTGCCCTGGGTTTTGGATTCTGCCTTTCCGGAAAAACAAAAACACGCATTCAATGCCTTAGAGATGAATTTGTTATCCAGGGAGGCCAAAGTGCTTTTTATTACCTCCCGGATATTAAGATCAAATCAGAGGATTCCTCTACGGAACGGGTAAAACGAATGTCCATTGAAATGCCCATTGAGACGTTCCAAGAATTTATTGCTGAAGAACCCGATGCTGTTCCCAGGGAAATTAGAGTCCTGGCTGAGGGAAACAAGCCGGAACCTTTCCGCACGGTTGATAAGCTTACCCCCTGGATGCGCAAAACCCTTACACAGATTTTTAATTGTCCCTACGAGGGGCTTCCCGGACGTTTTTTCACTGAAGCGAAACTCATGGAGCTGATGGCATATAAACTGGATCACATGATAAAACACCCCAAAAAGCCAAAGGTGATTGTAAAGCTAAAAAAAGAGGATGTTGAGCGACTCCATTTTGCCAGAGAGCTTCTTATAAATAATCTTGAGCAACCCATGGGATTAGTGGAATTGTCCCGCATTGTAGGCATTTCCCGCACCAAACTCTTAAATGGCTTTGATTCCGTATTTGGAACCAGCCCGACGTCCTATCTTCGCAATATGCGCGTTGAAAAGGCCAGACATCTCATCGACCAAGGCCATATGAGTCTGACGGAAATAGCTCATTCAGTAGGATATTCAAGTTCCAGCCATTTTACCAAGGTTTTTAAAAATTATTTTTCTGTAACACCGAGCCAATACGTTTTAAAGCGTACTGGCTGATTTTATTTATTGCCAAAGTTGATTCATTTGATAAAAGAATTTTTTCGCTAAAAAAAAAGTATTTAGATGATAGCGCCGAATGATGGAATTGATTAGTTATAGACTTATTGCTTTTTGCATTTATAACCAATCAAGTTCAAGGAAAATATCATGACTTTTTTTAAAAAAAATTTTTTCGGGGTTTCACTTGGTTTTTTTGTATTATTCTTTATAACATCGGTATGCCATGGTGAAAAAGAGAACCAAGCAAAGTACGAGCTTGAACCGATTACGGTAACAGCACAAAAAAGAGAGGAAAATGTCCAGAAAGTACCTGTCAGCATGAACACTTTCGATGCCATGGAGATAGAAGATGCCGGCATGGATACGACATCTGAAATGACCCGTTTTATCCCCAATGTCTTTTTTAAAAAAGCCACCATGGAAAATATCATTGTCATTCGTGGCGTTTCATCTGTTGATGCATCGACTGTGGGCCCGGTAGGGATTTACATTGATGATGTAAATTACCCCCTGCACTTCATGCACAATATCAATCTTTTTGATATTGAACGGGTGGAAGTCCTGAGGGGGCCCCAGGGAACACTTTATGGTCGAAACGCCGAATCTGGAGTGTTGAACATTGTAACAACACAACCTGATAACCAGTTTCGTGGGAAAATTACAGGAGAGTATAGTTTTTATGATACTTCACATGGAAATATCCCCAAATGGCGGACAGGGTTGAGCATCAGTGGTCCCATGATAAAGGATACTCTTTTTATGGGAATCAGCGCCCAAGTTGAAAACAGTGATGGATTCATGAAAAATACTCGGCTTGATACGGAGGATGCTGCCGAAACAGATCAGCAAAATTTACGGGGTAACGTAAGATGGACGACGTCCGACCTGGGGTGTCCAAACCATCATATTCCTTTGCTCAAGATTTGGCACCTCCATCAGCATTTAATCTATGATCGAGCAATCGGGACGTTGGCAAGGAAAGTATAAGCTCTTGATAACAGTTATGAATAATATTAAAATTTAGTCACGCAAAGCCCGATA
>CAKZLA010000514.1 GCA_937124525.1 uncultured Desulfobacterium sp. | reverse complement strand
GGTAAAAAACGGGCCTCTGACCGACGCCGGTGGATTGAAGAAAACGGCAATTTAGTGGAGGTGGAATAATGACAAGTATATAGATTTTGCCTGCACATGTTATTTTTTCCATGGAAAAATGCAAGCCTTGCCAGTCCTGGATGATCTGTTTGCCCCGCTCTCCTTTTAAGAGTCTGTAAAATAATTTTTCCACCCTGTGCGACTCCCCTGGAGATGGGGGGACAAAATGGTTATCTGTTTTTGCCAGGTTCAGATATGATTCCATGGTGCGATATGCATCGTTACTGAAGGAAAAATCTGCCTGGAACAGACAAATGGCCATAATTATTATTTTACATATTCGGAATTTATACCTCATGGTTTTGCCTCCCGGAAAAGTTTTCGCCGGGGATAGCTTCCCGGTGTTACTCTATATGGCAGCAGATACCCTTCAGGTCCTTTTTCCAAAACAATTTGAATGGTGTACCTTCCGGGTTTCAGGTCTGGGCCCAGGGGAACAAAGCATTGCTGCCATGATCCCAGTATGTGTGTGGATGAGTTAAGAACATAAACCGGTCCATTGTCATCGGATCGGATACTATAGCGTCTTTTAAGCAGGGTCAGTCTTTTAAAGGGGCCTTCACTGCCCTGGAAGTGATTTTTAATATTAACTTTCAATTGCAATCGTTTATCATTGATTCTGGGAAAAAACAGGGACAGGGACAAGGTTTCATCCCCAGTGGAGACCTTGGTGTAATCCAGGGTAATCCCTTTGTGGGTTAAGGGGTGGCCAAATCTGAGATAATACCCGGCATCCTGGGAATGGATAAGATTGACAAATGCTTTAATGGGGGCAGAGGCATTAAGGACCATCACATGGTTTCCCGGAGAAACAGGCGGCAGTGTCAAGCTGCCGGTGGAGCCCATGATGGCTTCTTCATGATGTTTTTTTCCGTCCATGGTGACCTTTATATTAAAAGGCTGAGTTCCCTTTTTTTGATGAAAGATCAACCGGGGCTCCATGGTCCTGGATTTGCCCGGGGCTTTAAAATTTACTTTGATGGGGCGATTCAGGGCAATGGGCTTAAAATTGGAGACAAGGGAGGCATCCCGTTGATATGATTTTTTCTCCGTGGGTACCAGTAAATAATGCCCCTTTTTATTGTGTCCAGGTTCAAAGGATTCCCATTTAAAATTACCGGAAAGGAGGTCCTGGTTAATTTCAGGAGGGCGGGGTTGGGTGCGGACCACAATGGAATCCTGTGGTGCTGTTTTCTCATTTGATTCCAGGGGCTTCAGGGGGAACCATGTGGGCTGTGATTTATTGTCTCCATTGGTTGCTCGGTCATAATCCTCTGGAACCCGGATGAACTTAACCATGCTAGGAGGTCTGTTATGGGCATTGACAAGCAGTGGAGTGGGAGATGAAAATTGTATGTATTTAACCTTTGAAGAGAGCTTGAAATGGAAAAGCACAGGATCTGATAATATGATAGATACTCCGTTATCAATAAAACGATCGTACAGGGACGGGGTCATATTCAGTGATAATTTTTCATTTTTAAGGAGATTTCTTCTGTCATCAAGCAGGGTGTAGTTCAGGGCTACATCCATATCTTCAAAGCGGGGCATCTGTTTTCTGAAGCCTGCCCGGAAGGGGGTGGACTCCCCCCGTCCATGGGAAATTTGGTATGTCACAGGGGTATTTACGTCCATCACCGATACCCGGAATGCAAGGAGTACCGGTGTGATATCAACTTCCTGCTCTTTGTCAACCTGGTATATCAATACCGTGAGGGGTTGATCACAACTCAATTCAATCATCCCAGCTGAAAGATTTTGTTCATAAATGGTTTTATCCCCCTGCCATGGAATGTCCCACCCCCATTTTTTTTGTTTTTTCCCAAACCATTTTAATTTTATTACAGGTGATATCTGGATCTCCTTGGATAGGGATGGGGGGATAAAAAACAATAAACGCAGGCGCATGCCCTGCTCCGGGATGGCCAGGGTGCCCCTTAAATGTTTATCCAGGGGAATTCCTTTGACAACGTTCATGGGCTGACTGGATGTGTCTATCACTTCTTTTAAAACATAAAGTCTGCGGGTGGCATAATCGGTCCCCTCTGATCCCAGTGGGGCCAGGGGACGCCAGGTGCGGCGCATGAGGTTCATTTGTTCGGTTTCTGTTAAAAAATCACTGGAATAGATATTCCCCTGTGCAAGCTGGGTCTTTTTTGATTTACTGATTCTTTTCCACATATGTTCCAATTTTCTTTCACCGGTTATCTCCGGGTAATAGAGTCGCATTACCACATCTGAGATAATGGTGTCTTTGCTGGAAAGGCGAAAGCGTATTTTTAAATTTTTTGTGTCGGGTATTCCCTTAAAATCCAGCAGCATAACTCTTCCATCCCCAGGGGTCAGAGGCTCGTCAAAATAATAACTTGATGGGGTGTCTTTGCCCTGGACAGGATCGTCATATATCGTAATGGAGGTGTGTTTGTGATAGATTCCTGATTTGAGAATATTGTTTTTTTTGTCAAGGAGTTGGAACTCCAGGGCGTAGTGCATTGGGGTCTTTTCATCATAATTCCTGGCCTGTTTTGGAATATTGGCATTGCTGATCACCTTGACTTTATCCGTTGCACGGGGAAGCTCAAATTCAGCCCATTTCTCTTTTTCCAAGACATAACAAAGGCTTATTTTTGCATTGGGGTTTCTAAGATGGGTTAAAAATTTTTCTTTTAATTTTTTATAACTTCTTTCTGATCCCCAAGCTGTTGTAAAACAAATCAATAGCATTATCATGAAGATCAATGGGGTCTGGACTTTTCTTTTCACTGTTTTTGCCACTCCAGCCATGGGATTCTTCCATCAATATAATTTGATATTTTATTTTGATCCATATGATCAGGATTCATCAGCAACCCGGTGTTCAGCTCCCTTGGAAATAGATTTATCACTGCTATAAGTGTATCTGCCTTTTGGGATATCAGTAAAAAACTTTGCTTTGAATTAAGATCAATCACCCTTTGATATGTGAGATGGGGCCATTGATGTAGGATATTATCAAGCACAATGATATCATGGGTTTTAATGTAAGCTGACATTTGAGCTTTATAACCCTTGGGCAAGGTCAAAGCTTGTTTTTTTACCCCACTCATTATGTTGAAAAGATCTGCTTCCAGGGTTTCTATTTCCAATGCCTGGAATTGATTTGTGTGTATGCTGTTTTCTGTCTGCTGGCGGTAATGGGCCCTGATCATGGGGGAGAGCCAGATAATGGCAAATTCTTTATTCAAGGCATAATCCAGGTACATGGCCTGGGGGATTCTACCCACCTCATAGCCGGCGGTGCCCCGGGAGCCGTCGGCCAGTTTAACTGACAGTCCATTTTTTTTCAGGGACTCCATCAAGTCACGGGTTAAGGAATTTAGACCGCTGAACAGTTTTACACCGGATCTTAAGGACAAAAGGACGTCGGTGTCAGGCAGGGGGGCATCTGGTTTTGTCCCCATGCCCCTGCATTGGACAATCATCAGGGGGGCATTGCCGTTTTCTCTGATCATCACCTGGTTAACCAATGTGTAAATACTTTCTTTATTTTTCATGCGTATGATATCTGATGATCCATCATAGTTGGTCAGGGGATGGGTCGTGCTGATCATTAGACATCTTGCCCTGATACGCTCAAAAAGTGCAACTGAATATTCAAAAACATTTATTTCCGACAAGGGCCGGGGTACCTGTATGATATAGGGCTTTGATGGGCCAAGGCGAAAAATATAACTTCCCCAGAATCTTTTTTCAGCCATGTTATCCTTTTCAGATAATATCAAGTAGTCCTGCCTGGATGTTTTATGGTGATACTGGATGATTTCATAGCCCATGACTGCACAGGAGGCATTTAAGGCCTTTAATTCATTTAAGGCCTCCGGGGACCAGGTATCTTCTTTGTACATCTCCCGGGAGATTTTCACCAGGGGGGTTAAAATCTCATGGTCAAAAAAGAGCAATTCTTCAAATTCAGGGGGGATATAGAGATCTGAACCTTTTTTGGCAATTTTTTCCTTTCCCCGGAGCAACCAGTCCTGGAGATACCCCACAATGCTCTGTTCTCTGATTTCAAAGGGGAGTTTCTTCCTTGCAAAGGGGGATTTAAACATTAAATCCCTTGCCTGTTGGCGGTTCAGTATTAATTCTGCAAAACCTGAATGGGCTGTGTCCCCCAAGGTGTTTTTGAATGGGGAACGCCCCCATTTGATCTGAAATGTTCCAATGATTTTTTTCAGATCCACAAGGTTAAGACCGGAAGGCAGTGAAGATTTCACCCAGAGCATGGAATCAATGATGGGTTTATCTGTAAGTATGGGAGCAGATCGTTCTCCTGTGAGGGCTCGGATGGTTTGGGCCGTATGTCCCCTGATTTGGAGAATATTGGTGTTAAAAACAAGTCGCTGGAACATGGAAAAAAGGCTTGAATGGGTCTGTAGGATGTCAGATGAACCGTTATCATTGGTTTTAAGTCCAGAGCCTCCCAGGGCAAGTGCCCGGGAATTAAATGATGTAAAAAGCCAGGTCCCGGCCTCCAGGGTTCCCCACTCATCCAGGGGAGCCGGTACTTCAATCACCATGGGGTTATTGAAGTTCATATTAAATATATAACTCCCCCATCCCTTGCGTGGTTCCTGTTCATACAGGTACAGGTATTGCTTTTCCACGGTGAGCAAGGCGTAATTTATCAGGCTGAGAAGTTTTATTGCTTTTTCAAGACTATCCTTATCCTTATCCTTATTATTAATGTGGTGTTCAACGGCCTTTATGGCTTGTGAAAAAATTTCCATATCCCGGGGCAGGGGAGGGAGAAAGGAGTTTTTTTCCAGGGTGGCAAACAGCTTTACCCGATCTTCTTTTAAAACATCAATGAGACGTTTGCCCTTCAACTCTTTTTTAATCATCGGTTTTTCCACTGATAGCTGTGCAGACAAAGAGATAATATTGGGTATATAGGTAATGCCAAACCCAATGCCGCTGGCCACAATAACCGCCACCAGCGAAGTCTGCAGGGTCGCCCTTGTCACCCTAAGTGCAATGTCTTTATCATGCATTTTAACGGCCAGAAGGGTGGTGAGAAGATATCCAAACCCATAAAAATCAGTCACTTTATATTGGGGTAACCACCAGATAATGGCCCAGCCCAGAAGCAATTTGTATAAAAAGCCAATGTTAAAAAAAAGAAGGGTTTTCCGGGCCCCCTCCATATTGGCATCCTTAAAAAAAGGCAATTGTAAGACCAGTGAGGCAGAGATTAAAATCACAAAGGTTTCCAGAAATGTATAGACAAGTTTTTCCGGCTGATACCATTGCAGGGCCAACAATGATGGGATTAAAATGCCACTGTAATCCCATCCATAACGAAGATTCATCCGGGAGGCCACAACCGAGGTTGTTAAAAGAATAATATATGCTTTGGGGCTGGAGAGCATGGACGCTGCCATGTCTTCGTACATGTAAACGATGTTGCCCATATTAAAATTGGTAAAGGGAATTAAAACATAACGGACAATGAAATAGGTGGTTATAAGGGTTATAAAGGCCGGAATAATTCCTTTTTTGAATCCCGGTTTCCACAATTGATTGGCAAGCAGTGCCACCACAATCAGGCCAAAGCTGTGAAGATTATTGCGATAATCAAAAACAATACCCCATGTTGTTGTCACATACTCACCGGCCAGGGGCAAAAGAATCATATCAAATAAAAGTCGGACAATGACACTCATCAAAAGCAGGGCAAAGAAACGATCCCTACCAAAAAAACTGCTCCATAATCCCATGCGGGAGAGATATTCTGAATAAAACCACACCAGAAAATAGGTGATAACCGCCTCAAAGATAATAACCGTGGCAGATAGGGGTTTAATGATGAAAAGTGGAATCAAGTACCCGGGAACAACCAGTCCGCTCAACACCCAGCCCAGTCTGAGGTTAAAAAAACAGGTGACGCACACCCCGATCCACACCGTGGTTGTCACGGAATTGGCAAGGCTTCCCGGGGGGAATATGGGCAGTATAAAAGATTCAAGCATGGCGGGGGGCCTGCCTTCTTTCTTTAAATGCCATGAGCCGAAGATGAAACTCAATGCCTTTTCCTACATCACTTTTACCTGTGAGCTTTCCCTTCCATCCTTCCAGTGTGGGGGACATTTCGTGGATATCTTTAAACGCCCTGGAATCAGTTAAATGCTTTGAAGATAAGTATCTTTGAAAATCTTCATCCGGCATGCCATACCCGGAATTATGCAATACATACAATAGATGCTCCCCCTGGCGTTGTAACTGAATATGTATGACGCTTTCTTCGTAGGCATCCTCCAACAGGATGGAAAGCAAGGATATAAAAATTTTTTTCAGATCTCCGGGATTGGCCAGGGTCATATCGGACATGGCTTCTGGCATGACATCAAACAAGATCTGCCTTTGTGATGCCTCATCCCCAAGGTTTCCAATGGCAGTTGTGAGGATTTTCATGGCACTTACAGGAAACACCTGGCGGGTTGCGGAAAACACATCCCTTTCCATGTAGCCGCTGAGTTCATCTATAAAATCTATTATATTTTCCTTTTTGTCCTTAAGTGTTTCAACAATTTCTTTTTTCTCATCCCCAACCATATCCTCTTCAAGCATCATGCATACATTGCTGATGGACTCCACCCCATCCTTAAGACGGGCATTGCTGCGTTGGAAAAAATCTGCTTTCAGGCTGGTGAATTCCTTAATATCTGTCACATCATTCATCTCAAAAAGTATTCCATGGAGAGCAAAGGGGTAGGCCTCATCCTTTAAAAAATTTTTTTGTTCACCAATCAGGGGACGGATGGTGAGCATGTATGCTTTTTTATGATCTGAGACGTTCACGGGCAGGTTGATGCTCTGGTGGTTTAAAATAATCTGGCTGAGTAGATTTCTCATCCCTTCCACAGTATGGTTTGTAAGCTTTACTGCAAGATCCAAGGCACTCATTTTAAATGGGGCTGCAATGTTCATTGTTTTTAAAATATGGATCATACCTTTGTTTACATGGGTTACCTGGCCGAAAATATCATATAAAACAATGGCAGATGTCAATGTGTTAAAAACAAGATCCAGGACGGAAAGTCGTCGTCCAAGCATGCGGATGGTGTTGCTTACCTCCTGGTAAAGATTTTCCTTTGCTTCAAGGCGTAACATTTTACTTATTACTTTTTTCTGGCCTGCCCGGGCAATGCGCCATTTAACCCGTTTATAGAGTATTTCGCCTATTTCCAAGGCAAATCTCTGGATAGTGGGAAGGAGGGTATTTATCTCAACGGTATTGTCAGATGAAATAACAAAGGCCCAGAATCCCTGTATCCGGCCTTCAAAAATAAGAGGGACCATGTATTGCGCATCTGCTTGTTGGGCAGTTTTAAAGTAAGATTTAATTTTAATGGGTCTGTTTTCTTCAATGGCGGTGGAATATGGAGTCCTTTCATAATCCCTGCGTCTTTCTTCAATGTCATTGATGGAGGTGTTCAGTGCGATGACCTCCTTTACCCGGTGATCGTTTCTTACCTTTTCCAGGAAAATGGCCCGTTCAAGGTTCAGTGTCTGATTTACCATGCTGATCACACTGGCCCAATAGTCTTTGGAGGCATAGAATCCAGTGGGTAGAAAGCGCTCTCTTATCTGGCTGGATCGGGTGAGAATCATCTCTTTTAAAATTGCAGTTTTTGAAAGATACGCTCTTAAAAATATGAAATTTAATACAATGGCTTCGGTGACAATTATTTCAAATAAAGGGGGCCAGAATAGTGCATATGACAATGCAAACCAGCTTAAAATAAAAGAAATTACAAAAAATAATGCTGTGGAAACCAGGGCCATTGTACCACTTAAAAGGGTGTAGGTGGTTAACCCAAGAATTGTCACCATGATGGTAAATAACAGTATCATCAGGGGGCGAGGCCATATAATTGTTTTTTGCTCCATCAATGTGTCCAGTATATACCCATGATATTCCACCAGGGAAACACTGTTATCACCTGAGTGAATGGGGGTGTGAAAACCAGGGGAGTTTGCCATGTTTTTCAATCCAATGATAACACTGCGACCCTGAACCAACTCTGTAATAAGATTACCGGACAGGATTTTTTCAAAGTCAATATTGGGAAGGGTTGCTGGGGCTCCCATAAAATTCACTGAAAACATATCATCAATGGGCAGCTCATTTTGACCTCTTTTTGCTGCAGCTACCATGAGAAAGCAGGGTTTTTTTTGATTGTTAACGATGAAATAGCCTTTTGCGAGACGGTGTATTCCATAGTGATCCGGTGGTATATCATAGGGTGCTATCACAAGTTTTTTTCCCTGGGCCTGGGGAGGAATGGGTTCAAACCGTTCATCTTTCATCTGTTCTTTTTCCCCAAGTTGCCGTCTGCCAAAAATGACATTGCCCATGACAGCCGCCTTATCATAAAATTTTTCGGATGCCATGGGGGGAAAGAAAGAGAATATGATCTGGCTGGCCCCGGCCTTTTGGAGGTGATCCAGAAGGGGTATCCATTTTTTATCGCCACTTTGCTGTTGATCATAGCTTACTTCCATGACCATAATTTTTTTGGGGGCCTGACGGGCATCGGGTTGGAGTCTTACAAAGGTGTCATAAAGGATGTCGTTGGGGAAATCAAATAGACCTGTCAAGCTCAGGCACCAGACCATAAGAACTGTTACAAGGCCCATGTACAAGGCTATATATCTTGGTTCTTTATCCATTACCTTTCCTTTTGCAGAGATGATTTTTTTCTTACACCAAGTTCGAAATAACATATATCGTTGGGAAAGTTTCATTTTTCGTTGGGGCAAGAAAGCTTATAGTGCATTGCATATGACTTCATACTGTCTTTTTGAGTTAAAGCAAATCATTTTAACACTTAAGCAAATGAGTTCGTATTAGGTCATGTGAAACGCACTATAGTATGGTCGTTTATACTCAATCATAGCACAACCCGTAAAAAAACATCGGGTTCGCCAGCCGTCATCAAAGGCATATTTGGCAATATCCACAATGGTATCAACAGATCTTCCCGTGGACTGACGTCCGGGAACCAGTTCCAGGATAATTACAAATTTTTCCGGCGTAACAATGGGCTGGTCAAATACACGAAGCATTTTTTTCTCCATTCAGAAGTTCGTTTTGTCCTGCCATTTCGTCATTATCCCCCAGAAATGGCAGGAAAAATATTAATTTCATCACAAGTCTCAATTAAATGTTCTTTTGTTATAATTTTTCCATTTCTGATGGCAATAAAATCGCCCAGTTTCACCCCGGCCTTTTGGGCCGCAATGGGCAGCAGTTCGCTTAATTTTCCAGGGGCAGTGGTTTCCAGGGTCACCTTATCTTTATTTGTGAGTTTAAAATTTATTATTACCATTATTTGACCCCTCTACCTTGTTGCATATCTGGGGGGGCGGGATTTCGGATTTGTTTTTTCATAAATCGGTTCCAAAAATTTGATTGTAAAGTTTAAGGAATATTTGAAGCAATGCCCCACAGGGCCTTTATTTTGGGATTGGAGATATTCTTTTTAAGGGTGCATATGCCAATGGAAAAAGGGGTCAGCTTCGGTGTGTTTTTTAAAATTTCAACTTCATTGTGAAGAGGGCTTTTTTCCAGCACCAGCCGGGGAATGACGGCCACGCCACATCCCAGGCTGACCATGGCAATGATGGCTTCATTTCCTGCCACTTGGGCATAAATATTGGTACAAACCTCTTCCCGGGTGAGCCATTGATCCAATTGTTGTCTGCTGAGTCCTTGATCCGGCATAATAAGAGGGGTTTTTTCCCAGTCAATGCTGGTGTCGGTGTATACCACGGTATCTGGAAATTTTGCCGGAGCAATGAATACCAGTGGGGTTTCAGTGACTTTCATATATGCCAGCTCTTCGGGCATTTTTTCTGGAAGGGCCGCAATGGAGATATCCACCTCTTCATTCCAGAGTTTGGTCAGTGCCTTGGCAGCATCGCCGGTCTCCAGGTTAATTTGTACAGCCGGGTGCATTCTGCGAAATTCAAATAAAATGCTGGATAAAATGCTGTACACGGCGGTGACTGAACCGTAAATGGAGAGTTCTCCCACCAGCCGTTCGGTGGTGGATAGATCATTTTGAAATTCAATCCAGCGTTGGGAAACATCTTCAGCATACCGCTGAAAAGCCTTGCCAGCAGCGGTGAGGGAAACTGATCTGTTATCACGGATAAAAAGAGCTTCACCTACATTGTGTTCAATGCGCTGGATCATCCGGGTCAGGGCCGATGGGGTCATGTTGCAGGCCCGGCTGGTTTTGCCAAAATGCAGGGATTGTGCCAGGTGTCTGAAGGTTTGAAGTTCTCGAATATCCATAAATTTCCCTTGCCTATCAAATTTTACTTGATGATCAGTTTTTTGGCTACCCCACCCCAATATCTGTCAATATAAAAAATTTGATCATTGAGTTTTATCCTATAGTCATGTTTTGAAATATGCAACACAATATCGCAAATAATTCACTTGACGCAATGATAAAAATGGGATCTTATGGTTTCGACAATTAGAACCCAATTAAAAATCATAATCAGGAGGAATAAATGGGACAAAATTACTTTAACACCTTACCCCTCAGACTTCAGCTGGAAGAGCTTGGACAATGTCGTTTCATGGATTATTCAGAATTTGACGGTGTGGAAGCCCTTAAGGGCAAAAAAATTGTCATTGTGGGATGTGGGGCCCAGGGATTTCACCAGGGATTGAACCTGAGAGACAGTGGGCTGGATGTATCCTATGCCCTTAGACCCGCCGCCATTGAGGAAAAAAGACAGTCTTATAAAAATGCATCGGAAAACGGTTTTAGCGTGGGTATTTATGAGGATATGATTCCCGTGGCTGATCTTGTGATCAACCTGACACCGGACAAACAGCATAGCCCGGTGGTTTCTGCTGTTATGCCTCTGATGAAACAGGGCGCATGTCTGGCCTATTGCCATGGGTTTAATATCGTGGAAGAAGGGATGAAGATCCGGGAGGATCTCACCGTGATCATGGTGGCTCCTAAATCCCCTGGCACCGAGGTTAGAGAAGAGTACAAGCGCGGATTTGGTGTTCCCACACTAATTGCCGTCCACCGGGAAAATGACCCCGATGGATACGGCTGGGACATGGCAAAGGCTTACGCTGCCGGCACCGGCGGTCACCGGGCAGGAGTACTTAAATCCTCCTTTATTGCCGAGGTGAAATCCGATCTCATGGGAGAGCAGACTATCCTTTGCGGCATGCTCCAGGTGGGGTCTCTTCTGTGCTATGACAAAATGATGGAAAAAGGCATTGAATCTGGTTATGCCTCAAGATTGATTCAGTATGGATGGGAAACCGTCACCGAGGCCCTGAAGCATGGCGGTATCACCAATATGATGGACAGACTTTCCAATCCTGCCAAAATCAAAGCCTTTGAGTTGGCAGAAGAGCTCAAGACCATCCTCCAGCCTTTGTTTAATAAGCATATGGATGATATCATGTCCGGCCATTTTTCCAGCACCATGATGGAAGACTGGGCCAACAACGATGCCAACCTTTTAAAATGGCGGGCAGAAACCGCAGAAACAGCCTTTGAAAAATCTGAGTGCACCGAGTCTGAAATTTCTGAACAGGAATTTTTTGACAACGGGATTCTCATGGTTGCCATGGTTAAAGCCGGGGTGGAAATGGCCTTTGATACCATGGTGGCCGCAGGTATCAAAGCGGAATCTTCCTATTATGAGTCCCTCCATGAGGTGCCCTTGATTGCCAATACCATTGCCCGGCGGAAACTCTATGAGATGAATGTGGTCATCTCAGATACCGCAGAGTATGGCTGTTATCTTTTTGCCCATGCTGCTGTGCCCCTGCTCCAGGGTTTTATGGCGAAGATAGATGCAGATGTTATTGGAAAAGGTCTTGGCTGCGAAAATACCGGAGTGGATAATATCCAGCTCATCCAGGTCAATGAGGCCATTGGTTCCACCGAAGTGGAGATCATCGGAAAGGTACTCCGGGGTCACATGGGACGTATGAAGGCTATTTTGTAAAAAAGACTCAGAACTTTATGTTTGATGAGGCTTTTTTAGAAAAAATGCCAATCGGTGGCGTGCGCCTTAGGAAATACCGCATTTCTTCAATTTGCTCTGCAGGGTGGTGGGTTTCATTCCAAGGAGCTCTGCAGCACCGTCTTTCCCGTATATTTTACCGTCGGTAATGCTCAATGCTTTTTGCAGGTGTATTTTAACCATCGCATCGAAGCTGGGAAGCTGGCAGGCCTTTTCCGGTGGGCTGCCAGCAGGCACGGCGTAACAGTCGGGCAGGGTGCCCCCTGAAATGATGTGCTGCGGCTGGATCAAGTGCCCCTGGCTGAGGATGGCGGCGCGTTCGATGGCGTTTTGCAACTGCCTGACATTTCCCGGCCAATCCGTTTGATAAAGCATGTCTATGCTGCCCGAGGACAGGGCCAGATTGTTGTGGCCACTTCTGGCTCTGACCTGCTGAATGAAATGTTCCGCGAGCAGGAGTACATCGTTTCCGCGTTGCCTTAGGGCGGGCAGGGAGATGGGAAAGACGTTCAGCCGGTAATACAGGTCCTCGCGGAAGCATTTTTGTTTGACTGCCGAGGCAAGGTCCACATGCGTGGCTGCGATGAGTCTTACATCCACGTCGATGGTGGATTCGCCGCCAATACGTTCCAGCTTCTGTTCCTGGAGGACCCGCAACAGTTTGGGTTGAATCTCCAGGGGCAGATCGCCGATTTCATCCAGAAAGAGGGTGCCTCCGTCGGCCAGTTCGAAGCGCCCCTTTCGCAATGCGATCGCGCCGGTAAATGAACCTTTCTCATGGCCGAAGAGTTCGCTCTCCGCGATGCCAGCTGAAATTGTAGAGCAATTTACGGCAATAAAAGGTGCCGTGGCCCGGGTGGACAGCTTGTGGATGGCCTTTGCTGCAACCTCCTTGCCGGTACCTGTTTCGCCCTGGATCAGGACCGGTGTGTTCGAGGCTGCCACCAGAGCGATGGTGTCTTTGACTCGGTTCCAGCTCTCCGAATGGCCGATCAGTTCATCAAGCACCTTGGCCGTGTGCCCGAGTAGAAGATTGCGCTCCTGGGTAATGGCCAGATGTTGTTTTTGTAATACTTTGTTGGCTTCCGACTGGGCAATCGACAGTGAGATCAAATTGGCCAGTATCCTCACCAGTTCTACGTTCTGGGGGGTGAATTTGTTGCAGGAACGGTGGTCGAGGGTCAAGAGTCCCAGTAATTTTTCGTCCATATAAAGCGGGGCCACCAGACAGGAGTGATCCGCAGGAAAGTCAATGATTCCTTCGTAGGTGTCCTGGTGCTTCTCGTCTTGATGGAAAAGGTGGGGCTGTTTCTGGCGCACGATGTTGGCAATGTCCTTGCGCTTATTTAAAGACAGGGTAAAAGTCTCCAGGGAGTGGGTGGCTGCCGGGCCTGCCGCTTTGCGAACCTTTAAGCGGTTACCATCTTCTAAGCTGAGCACCACTGCCAGTTCGTATTCGATGAGTTCCCGTATCGCTTTTAACACAATATCCATGGTTTTTTCGGGTGTCAGAGATGGGATCTTAGGATTCATAGGCCTCCACTAAATATCGTTGTTGTACCGAAATGTCGGTGTTTATTTAACCGATATTTCGTTGTAAGGCAAGCTTTATTTTTTGGCCCCCAAATATAATCTATAAATAACAGTGATATATAAAAAATAAATCGGTTTGGCATTCTATATGCATTGAACAATGGCAGACATTAGACGAAGATAGACCGACTAACGATTTACCAACCCTTTACCAAAGGAGAGAAAACAAATGGAGCAATCAAAAATCAATATGCCGCTGCTCGGAGACACCTTCCCTGAATTTTCCGCCAACACCTCCCATGGCCCCATGAACCTGCCCGGTGATATGAAAGGTCAGTGGTTCGTATTGTTCAGCCATCCGGCGGATTTCACACCGGTTTGCACCACCGAATTCGTCGCCTTTCAAAAGCGGATCAAGGCCTTCGAAGAGATGGGGGTCAAGCTGATTGGCATGTCTGTGGATCAGGTCTTCAGCCATATTAAGTGGGTGGAGTGGATCAAAGAGAATCTTGATGTGGAAATTACCTTTCCCATCGTTGCGGCCAATGATGCCATCGCCAATAAACTGGGCATGCTGCATCTCGGCAAAGGTACTAACACGGTCCGTGCGGTATTCGTTGTGGATCCGGAAAGCAAAGTGCGGCTGGTGCTGTACTACCCCCAGGAGATCGGGCGAAATATTGATGAAGTCGTCCGGGCCACGAAGGCGCTGATAACGTCAGACCAAAACGGGGTTGCCGTACCTGCCGGATGGCCAAACAACGAGTTGATCGGCAATAAGGTGATCGTGCCCCCGCCGGTGGATCAGGCCGATGCTAAAAAGCGCCTGGAACAGCATGACGGTTACGACTGGTGGTTTTGCTACCGCGACCTGAAGTAATGTTTCTTTCTGAAGACCCATAAACGGCCATCCGGTCTAAGGGCCATTAACGAATAGCCCCTCCCTCTGATTAACTGAGGGGGGGCTATTTGTGTTTTGATCCACTTAAGCCGGGACATTTTCAAGGCTTTTTATGTGGATACTTAGCTTTCAACCCCCAAAATTCAGGATGCTAAGCCGCTTGATTTTAAAGGTTGTCCCCCCTTAAGTGGGGAGCGTGAAAAATCCTTAAAAATTAAAAAAAGTGAAGGAACCATGATCAAGGTAATCAGGGTGGCAAACAAAACACCAAAACCCAGGGATATGGCCATGGGAATCATCATGCGTGCCTGGATGGATTTTTCCAGCATCATGGGCATCAACCCCCCAAAGGTGGTCAGGGTGGTCAGAAGGATGGGCCGGAACCGCTGGATGCCGGCGGTGTGGACAGCCTTTACAGCCGAAATGCCGGAGTGCATTTTGCGATTTGTAAGATCAATTAATACCAGGGAGTCGTTGACCACAACCCCGGACAATGCCACCACTCCAAAAAGGCTGTTCACCGAAAGGGAATAGCCCAGCAGCAAATGGCCGAAGATGGCACCAATCATTCCAAAAGGAATACAGAACATGATGATCAGCGGTTGAACATAGCTTTTAAAGGGCACGGCCAGCAAAGCGTAAACTCCGAACAATGCCAGGAACAATCCTGTAAACAGAGCACTTAAACTTTCCCTAATCTCGGCCTGATGCCCTTCAAATGTGTAAGATAATCCGGGATGACGGGTGATCAGCTCCGGCAGGACCTCGCTTTTAAGCTCCCGTACAATATTTTCCGACTGGGAGGGCGGACTGACATTGGCCGTAACTGAAATGTCCCTGTGACCATCGGTGCGCTCAATGGAGGTGTACGCCCTGCCGGGGATCATTCGAACGGCATCGCGCAAAAATACCTCTCCCCCGGAGGCTTGCAAAACCAGATTTTCCAAAGTGGCCTCTGATGTCCGTTCATTCTCGGGCAGACTCACCCGTACGGTCACTTCATTTCGACCGCGTTGCTGCTTTAAGGCTTCAGCCCCCTGGAAGGCATGGCGGACCTGCAGGGCAACCTCCTGGGACGTCAGACCCATCCGCTCCCCCAAGGGCAGCAGTTGAATATCAAACTGGCGTTTACCCCTGGCAGAGCCATCGTCGATATCATGCACAATGGAAAATTTGGATAGTTGAGCCGCCAGATCTTCACCTGCTTTTTCAAGTTTTTCTTTGTTGCGATGGCTGAGCATCACCGTGAGATTTTTTCCTGATCCCGGTCCTCCCATATTGGATTCGAATCGAATTTCCTCTAAACCGGCAATGCTTCCGTTGGTCCGGCGCCACAGATTAACCACCTGGGAGGTTGCCAACAGACGATGGTCGGCGGAGTTAAGAAAAATACGAACTTTAACCATGTTATCGCCTACGTTACTTAGAACGCCTTTGGCAAGTTTAGACCCACCATTTTCGCGAATGACGGTTCTGGCAGAGGTTACCAGACTTTTCTCAACGGCTTTCAGGCTGGCTTCTGGTGCCCCATAGGGAAGGGTCGCCGCGCAATAGGCATAGTTAGATTCTGTCCGGGGAAACATCTCCATACCCATGCGGCCCGAGGTCACATAACCTCCCATACCCAGCATTAAAGCCACACCGGAAGCCACAACACTGTATCGATGCTTCAACGTATAAGAAAGAAAAACTCCGTAACGGTTTAAGATGAACGCTTCAACACCCTGACTAAAGCGTTTCTGCCATTTTTCAAGATAATTAAGGGGCCAAATGAGATTTTTTCCGGGACTATGACTTAAATGGGCCGGCAAAATAAACAGACTTTCGATGAGAGACACGGCAAATACCGCGATAACGACCAAGGGGATAACCTTAAAAATTTTTCCCATAAACCCGGGAATAAACATCAGGGGCATAAAAGTCACAAGATTGGTCAAAACGCTGAAAATCACCGGCATGGCAACTTCCCGGGCACCGGCCACAGCGGCCTTGCGAGCGGAAAGCCCTTTGTTGCGCCAATGATAAATGTTTTCCCCCACCACAAC
>CAKZLA010000513.1 GCA_937124525.1 uncultured Desulfobacterium sp. | reverse complement strand
CAGTTATAAACGTATTCCTGTCACCAATCCTGGAACTGTTGGGGTATAAGCGGTATTTTGAAATCGGCCAACTCCCTTAGCTATGGTTGGCGGCAATAGATACAACGTGATGTATTCTGGGTTTTACCAAACAGTACATATTGACGTTGGTTTTTTGAAAATCGACTAAATCAACCAACTCATTTATACACTCGATGATCATTGATCTATTATTGAGAAGGAGTCAGGCTTGTATTATTGGCACTATTTATGGGAATTTCGTCCTTGCATAAATCGTGGTCAATAACGCCAGGAACATAAGCCTGACCCCGTTATACCAAAAACAAACTCCAGAATTTTGACCATTGACTATACAGTAATTCTAATTTTTATTTGACTGTTTAAGGATGGATGGATAAAACTATAAGATCTATGATCAAATATTGGGGAGGGGTCAGGCTTGAGTTATGGGCATTATTCCCGGGTTGCACATATCAGAATTAATAAAGCCCATAAGCCAGACCTGAACCCATTCTCCAACGTCGAGTACAAGACGTTTTAATTGTCGTTAGTTGTATCGCAAAGCATAAAAACCCATTAACATTTCAAACAAGGAGGTTGTTTCATGAAGGTAACCATTACAAAAGAGTGCATGGGTGACAGAAACTGTAACGAGCTATGCCCTGAGATCTTTGAGTATGATGAAGATCAGCTCCTCTCCATTGTAAAGATGGATGAAATTCCCAAACACCTGGAAGATGTGGTTCGCAGGGCAGCAAAAGAGTGTGGCGCAGAAGCCATTATCATTGAAGAGTAGTAGTCTGTAAAGGGATGATCAAGTGTTTTAAGAATTTCAAAGAGCTTGATCATCCAGTATAAACAGGGGGAACGCAGACCATGGTAAAATTTCGAGAAAGCAGAACCGCACAAAATTTACTCACCGCATTTGCCGCAGAGTCCCAGGCCAGTACCCGGTATAAATTTTTTTCCCGGCGGGCCCATGATGACGGCTTTGTCCACATTGCCAAAATTTTCACAGAAACCTCGGACCAGGAATGTGAACATGGCCTGCGGTTTTTCAAATTTTTTAATGGTGGAGAACAGCGGATTGACTGGAGCTTTCCTGCCGGGGTTATCAAAGACACCCATGCCAACCTGGTGTCTGCCGCAGATCTGGAGCTTTATATCCACACGGAGATGTATCCCGGATTTTCCCAAATTGCCAGAGAAGAAGGCTTTGTGCGGGCAGCTGACACCCTGGATGCCATTATTGTCGCCGAACGGAACCACGAAGAGATGTACCGGGAACTTGCGGAAAATATCGCAAAAGAAAGGGTCTTTGAACGTCCAGAGGAAATCACCTGGCGATGTTTGAGCTGTGGATATATCCACACAGGTAAACAGGCTCCGGATAAGTGCCCGGCATGTGTCAAACCTGCGGCATATTTTGAAATTATGGCCAGAAACTGGTAATCGGGTGGCATGAACATTATCGAAATTAAAATTCAGGAGATTTTTTATGAAGGCGATAAAACTGGCAGTTATTGTGGCAGGACTCATGATCTTTTCAGCCGTGACAACCCTTGCAATGGTGAATCATGGTGCAGAAGAATTCGCCATCAATGGCGGCTCCAAGGGAGAGGTACAATTCCCCCACAAGGAGCATCAGGAAATCCTTGGGGATTGCAAGGTATGCCATGATGTGTTTCCCATGGAGTTGGGCGTTATCAAAACAATGAAAGCTGCCAAAGAACTGAAAAGAAAACAGGTAATGAATAAAACCTGCATCAAATGCCATAGAGACCGGAAATCCAAAGGCGAGAGCTATGGCCCCATTTCATGCAACGACTGCCACACCAAGAAATAGCGCATTGGATCAACTTTTTACCAGAAGTTTCCAGCACCGATGGATCTGTTTGTGCTTTCGTTGGTAATCTTCTGGAATGGTGGCCTTGGTGATCTCCTTGTGGCTCTCAAGGGGCAAATGTTCCATGCGCGGGGTAAAATCCTGATGGTTGGTGGAAAAATAGATGGTGCCCCCGGGATTCATGACATTGATCACCGACTTCAGCAGGGCGGGGTGATCCCTGTCAATGTCAAAATGATCACCCCGACTTCTCCTTGTAAAGAAGGAGGGTGGGTCCACCACACAAAGATCAAATCGCTGCCCAGTATCGGCAGTTTCTTTTAAAAAATCAAAGGTGTCTGCCTGGATCAGGTGATTGTGCTCCATGGGAACGCCATTTAGGATCATGTTTTCCCGGGCCCATTCAATGGTACTTTGGGAACGGTCCACCGAGGTGGTGGACCGTGCCCCGCCCTTTGCCCCATGGCAGGAAAAGGCACCGGTATAGCAGAATAAATTCAAAAGGTGTTTTCCCTGGGCCATCTCCCTGACCATCATCCGGGTATTTCTATGATCGGAAAAAAGTCCGGTGTCCACATAGTCCCACAAATTGATATAGAACTTCAGGTCCCGCTCCTGCATCACGATTTTCCGGTTGGTGGTGTCAAAACGCTGGTAGCGCTTGCCGTCCTGGTGGCCTGCCTGCCTCTCCTTTAAATGAAGATTTTCCGGTGTTACATTAAGGGCTTGGGCCACGGCATTGCCCATCATGGGCAGCCATTGGGGATTGGAATCCCGTCTGGTGTATTCCGCCACCACCAGATGCCCGGCATACCAATCCACGGCAGCACGGATTTCCGGGATATCCCCGTCATAGAGCCGGAACACCTCAATGTTCTGCCTTGCAAATTTCTTTTTAAGGTGTTTGTACTGTTTTTTGACCCGGTTGGCCAGCATCTCTGCCTGCTTGACATATTTTGAGTCTGACTTTGTGTCCATCATGGTGTATCTGGAAAATCCTTTTGGGGTTGGGTGCTGGGTTCTGGGTGCCGGGGTTTGGGGATGCTCACAGCTTGTTTTCATTTTTGTTTTGCCAGCCCGGTCTGGTCTTCTATATCCGGGGTTTCTGTCTGCTCGGTTTTTAGACACCCCAGGCCTCTGGTCTCCCGTTATTGTGTCAGTGTTTTTCCAGAATCCTTGAGCACTTCCGGGTTCACAATGGTGGGCAGGGTGCCGTTGCGGTAAAATTCAATGATGTTGGTTGCCGCCATGGTGGACATGGTATCCCGGGATTCCATGGTGGCAGATCCGATATGGGGCAGCACGCAGACATTTTCCATGGACAGCAGGGGGTTGTCTTTGTCCATGGGTTCTGGACTGGTGACATCCAGCCCTGCCCCCCAGATGTCTCTCTCTTCCAGGGCATGAATCAGATCTGTCTCATTGTGGATCATCCCCCTGGCCGTGTTGATGAATATGGCAGCGGATTTCATTTTTTCAAAGGCGGCCCGGTTGAACATCTCCCTGGTTTCAGGGGTTAAAGAACAATGCACAGAGACAATATCACTTTGTGCCAGCAGCTCATCAAATCCCGTAAACCGAGCATTAAACTTCTGCTCCGCCACAGGGTTGGGGGTTCGGTTATGGTAAAGGATATCCATGTCATAGGCCCCCTGGCATCGTTTGGCCATTTCCATACCAATGCGGCCCATCCCCACAATACCAAGGGTTTTATTCATCAACTCCATGCCCAGGAAGGCCTTGGGTTGAAAGGTTTTCCACTGGTCTTTGAGAATGGTTTTATGACAATAAAACATTTTTCTGGCCGTGGCGATCATCAGCCCAAAAGCAATGTCTGCCGTGGCCTGGTTCATGGCATTGGGGGTATACCCAACGGGAATTCCCCGGCGGGTGGCTTCGGGGATATCTATGTTATCATAGCCCACGGCAAACTGGGAGATGATATCCAGATGGCTGCACTGATCCAAAAAATGGGCATCAATCTTTTCCGTCATGGTGCAGAAAATGGCGTTGTGACTTTTTGCTTTTTCAATGAGTTCCGGCTGGGTCATGGGGGTGGTGCTATCACAAAGGGTGATGTCAAAGCCTTCATTTTCAAGCATTTTAATGCCAGCATCGGGAAAATCCCGGGTAACAAGTATTTTTTTGTTTTTCATAAAACATCGGCCCCCCCCTGAACCTCTAACCCAGGGGAAGAATTGCCGCCTCCATTTTGTTATTACAAGTTTTCAAAAAGTACTGATGACAGATATCGTTCTCCGGCATCGGGAAGAAGGGTGACAATGAGTTTTCCCTTGTTTTCCGGCAATGCACCGATTTTCAAAGCAACGGCAACGGCGGCACCGCTTGAGATACCGCAGGTGATCCCCTCTTTTAGGTGCAGTCTTCTGGCCATATCAATGGCCTCGTCACTGGTCACCGTCATCACTTCATCCACAAGATCCAGATCCAGAATATCAGGTTTAAACCCGGCTCCAATACCCTGTATTTTGTTCACTCCCGGCCCCGGAGAAAAAGGTTTATCCGCTTTTAATGAACTTAAAATGGCTGTGTGCACGGGCTCCACGGCAACGGCTTGAATGGCACTGCCCTTTTTTTCCTTTAAATACCGGGCAACCCCGGTGATGGTGCCCCCGGTGCCCACACCGGCAACAAAGATATCAATGTCCCCACCGGTGTCTTCAAATATTTCAGGACCGGTGGTTTTATAATGGATGGCCGGGTTGGCCGGGTTGGAAAACTGGTTGGCCATATAGTATCGCTCTGGAGCCTGGGCAACCATCTCTTCGGTCTTGGCAATGGCCCCTTTCATTCCCTTGGCACCCTCGGTGAGGATGAGTTCAGCCCCAAAGGCCTGGAGCATACGCCGCCGCTCCATGGACATGGTTTCCGGCATGGCAAGTATCAGGGGATATCCCTTTGCTGCACACACATAGGCAAGCCCGATGCCGGTGTTGCCGCTGGTGGCTTCAATGACAGTGACATCTTGAGATCCGGGGATCAGGATTCCCTTTTCTTCGGCATCCCATATAATGGCCGCCCCCACACGACATTTCACAGAATAGGCGGGGTTGCGCCCCTCAATCTTGACGGCAATGGTGCAATCAAGGTCTTTTGTCACATTGTTCAAACGCACCAGGGGGGTTCTTCCGATACTCATACTGTTATCTTCAAAGATCTGTTTCATTTTATCTCCTTAAAGATTCACCCATGGTATGGACAAATCGTTTAAATCGTTGATCCAACAATGCCAAACAGTTAAAGATTTCTGAGTTTTCAACCGTCGGAAATGAAAAAAGACGCCAATGACTCCCCCTCACATTTTTCCATGAAATCAGATTACTTCTGCCGACAAAATGTTCAGAAAAGATTCCTGCCCATGGGAAAAATGCGCTGGAGAAAGATCATTCTATGTGTTATCCAAATAGAAATCAACTTTTTTCCCCTGCCCAAGGGGAAGGATTTTCTCCTGGCATGCATGAAAAACAAAATATGTATGGCCACTGAATACCCCCATGGAAAAGAATGCAATGAACATATTATTTGATCTGGATGGCACCTTGACGGATTCCTTTGAAGGCATCACAAAATGCATTTCCCATGCAATGACCTGCCTTGACAGACCGGCCCCCCAGCCAGAAGCTCTTCGCTGGTGCATCGGTCCTCCCCTGAAAAAAAGTTTTGCCCGACTCTTAGACTCCCGGGATGATGCACTGGCGGAACAGGCCCTGGCTCTGTACAGAGAACGCTTTAGTTCCGTGGGGCTTTTTGAAAATGAACTTTATGAAGATATTCCCCAGGTGCTGGAAACCTTGAAAAGCGCAGGGCATGACCTGTATGTTGCCACATCCAAACCCTGGATGTACGCAAAACGTATTATCCAGTATTTTGGTCTGGACAAATTTTTCAAAGGTGTTCATGGCAGCGAGCTGGATGGTACCCGCACCGACAAAACAAGCTTGATTGCCCATGTCCTGGACATGGAATCACTTTCAGCCAATGCAACTGTCATGGTGGGGGATCGGGAGCATGACATGATCGGTGCCAGAGCCAATGGTGTGCCCGGCCTTGGGGTGCTCTGGGGTTATGGTACCCGGGAGGAGCTTGAAGCTTCCGGGGCATATGCCTGTATTGAACGTCCCAGTGAATTGAATGGCATAGTCAACCATTCGCAAATCAGAGCGGGTTGTTAAACTATTTTTGCTGAAGCGAAATTCTTTAAATCTTGACAAAGTCTCTTTTGTTTTTAATGATAAAATATTTTTTACACAGTAATAGCTGGAAATAAATTTCAAATTATGGAGAATTAGTATTTTATCTCCAATAAAGTTTGGGGGTTAGTCATAAGATGGGCCACTATATGGAGATTTAACATATGCTATCGTCAATTATCTGTAATTACTGACTTTATTTTTAGATCAAAAGGAATCGGTTCAAAGTGGTCCACTTTTATGATTAACCCCAAAGTATGCAACTCAAAAAGAATCGGAGAGTTCATAAAAAATAATCTACCGAACGTTAATGAGCTTTACCCCGACTATCTGGATTTCTGCATGCAAACGTGGGTAGTTTTATTCCTATGGAGTCCCTAATTAAGATTTCAGAGGTGCCTATACCATTCAAATTTTCATGATATGCGGTTAGATATCAAAGTATGAAAGATATACGGACAACCGGTCATCTACTTGATGACGGGCAAAGCGAAGCAACGCTTCAGCGATAGTTAAGGTGAATTATCCACCCCACTTCCCCGGGCCGCTGAACAAACCAATTCACATGGACAAGCCAGTGATCTAAACATTCAACCGAAAGAAATAGAAACCACAAAAGCTTTTAAAAAAGCATCCTCAATAATTTCGAATTGGTTAATGAAGAACGAACATATACCAAAGTCGTTATCAAAAAAATACAGTACTATAAACAGCGTATTTATGCTAAATAGATTGTTAGTAACATGGTAAACTAATTCACAGAAGGACTTTATGAAAACTCAAGAAATCCTTGAGGCTGTCTATGATAAACTTGATTTTAAACATGGACAACTCTTTAACGTCATAGAAAAAACGTCAAAAGACTTTGATGTCAATACATGGCTTAATAAAGGTGAGTGGTTTATAGCAGCCAAACAAGCTGGAGCAGAAAGAATATTTTTTGTAGATAATAATCCTGTAGTTGTATTTGCTAAGCATTCTGGAACTGAAGAAGAAAAAGCTAATTGTTTCAATAAATTATGGAGTTTGGCACGCCCTCGTATACTTTTTCTTGAAAGCGAAGGTGAATTGTCTGTTATTGATTTGGCTCAAAAACCAATTAGCCCAAATAACAAACAAAAAAAAATTAATTCATTAGAAACTCTTAATAGAATTAAAGATGTTTCAAATAAGCTGCAAGCATATCATCGGGATAATATTGAGTCAGGAAAAGTTTTTGAGAGTGGCCGTTTCGGTAGCCTACAACATCGTGCAGATCAATCATTAATTACAGATCTAAAAATCGTCAGGAATGAACTGATATCGGCAGGATTAAAAGAAGACAATATTAAATATGCTCATGCTTTAATTGGGCGTTCAATATTTATTCGGTATCTGGAAGATCGTAATATATTAACGAAGGAATATTATAAAAAGGTTGCTGTTAAAAGGGCATCTTGGACTAAACTCTTAGAGAAACCAACTTCTCATGATCAAATTAATTATTCAAAAACAAATGCACTATACCCAAGAATTTTACAGGACAAAGAATTTACATATGCATTTTATAGATCTCTTTCAAGAGATTTCAATGGAGATATGTTCCCTGATGTTGATTTAGAAGAAAAAAATGTTACGATAGAGCATCTGAAACTTATCCAAGGATTGATTTATGGTGACGTTGGTATACAGAAAAAGCTTTTTTTCTTTTCTTATAAATTCGATATTATTCCACTTGATCTAATCAGCTCAATTTATGAAGTGTTCTATCAATCATCTTCGAATGAAGAGGATGAGAAAAGCAAGGCTCGTCAAGATGGTGCTTATTATACCCCGCCGGTATTAGCAGAATTCGTTCTTTCACAAGTTCTTACGATCGAGGCCTTAAAGAAAAATCCCAAGGTTTTAGATCCTTCGTGTGGTTCGGGAATTTTTTTAGTAGAAGCATTTCGTCGTATGGTCCGATATG